>JBAYWJ010000205.1:0-6910 GCA_041674125.1 Kiritimatiellia bacterium | reverse complement strand
CACCCCGCGCGAGAATTTGGCGAAGGTGTAGGTCCGCTGCACAAGCTGGTCGGCCACATCCTGGAAGCGGATGATGGGCCCGGCCACGAGCTGGGGGAACATGGAAACGTAGCAGGCGAAATCTATGAAGCTGCGCATGGCCTTCGCCTCGCCGCGGTAGACGTCTATGGCGTAGCTCATGGACTGGAAGGTATAGAAGCTGATTCCGAGCGGCAGGGTTACCTTGAAAGCCAGGTCGAGCCGGAGCCACGGCAGCCCGAGGGCCCCGGCCAGCCAGTTGATGTTTTCGACCCCGAAGTTGAAATACTTGAAGAAACCCAGCAGGCAAAGGTTGGAGGTGAGCGATATGACCAGCGCCGTGCGCTGGAATCGCGTGCGGGGCTTTGCCGGGTCCAGGGTGTCAATGGGTCCGTTCCAGCGGAAGCTGTCGTAGGCCAGCAGCAGGCCGCAGACGTAGTCCACCAGGGTGGAAAAAAGCATCAGGCCCATGAAGAGCGGGTTGGTCCAGCCGTAAAACCCGTAGCTGATGAAGGTCAGGAGCAGATGCTTCCCGCGGCGCGGCACGAGGTAATAGAGCAGCAGCGCCGCCGGCAGGAAGTAAAACAGGAATATGTGCGAGCTGAATACCATGGTCAAACCCGGCCCCGATCCGCGGGCGTGCAAAAAAAACTATCACATGCGCCGTCGTGTTAAAAGGCCAACTTTAAGATAGGTTCTAGTCATCCAGTATGTAATATAGCGGCAGGTCGTAGCGGGTGCTTTCCATTATCAGCCGCTCGCCCTCCAGCTCGGGACGGTCGGAATAGAGCTCAAGCCTGAGCGCCTGCGCCAGCGGCGCGGCTCCGGGCCGCGGCGGCAGCAGCGCACCATCCATGATGGCCCAGCGCGCCGCCAGTATTTCGCTTCCGGGGGATTTCCCCTCAACGGTTTTCTCCACCCGGTAATGGCCCGCCAGGAGCGCCCTGCGGTAGGGCGCAATCGAGGAGGGCGCGGGGGCGGCCGGCTCGCTCAGCAGGACGGCCCGGACGCTGAGCTTCGGAAGATCGGCGCGCTTCGCCATCCCGGCGGCGAACGCCTTGAATTTTTTCGCCGCTTCCGCCGGCCCGATCCACCGGGCATATACGGCGACGTTTTCAAGCGCGCCTTTCCAGGCCGGAGCGTTTCCGCCCGGCGCCAGCGGGTATTCCTGCAGCAGGAGGTTCCCGAACACAAGCGCTCCATAGCGCGGGCGGGCGGGATCGGCGTAAGACCAGTTGCCGCCGGTGACGGAATCAGCCGCAAAGACCTGCGCGCCGTCCAGGTAGCAGGCCGCGCTAGAAGTGGAGCAGCTGACGATCACGTGGCCGGGGCGGCTTTCGGGCATCGGGCAGAGGTCGAGGATGCGGTCCTCGCCGCCGGCACCGGTCCGCATAAGGAAAACCAGGCGCCCGCCCCGCTGGCCCAGTAGGAAATTCCATTTCCCGCCAGGGGCGGGGAAGCCGGCGATGGGCAGGATGTTCGTGTCGTTCGTCCCGGCTGTTCCCGGCTTCAGGAGAACTTCCAGGGCAAGCTGTCCGCTTGCCGCGCATTTTTCGATGAGGGTCCCGGCGCCGCCGTCTGAAACGAAGGCCCCTCCGGAGGGCATCATTTCGAAGTTGCGCCCGAATTTGGCGCGGCCGCGGGCTTCGGCGCGGCAGGCGATCGTGCGCCCGTCGGCCGGGTCGGTGAAGGAGTTGGCCCGGGAGCGGTTCTGCCAGAAGTAATACAGGCCCTCGAACGAGACCGGCCAGGCGCCTTGGCTGGCAGCCGAATCAGTAACCGCCGCGGACGAGGCTCCGGCCCCATCCGCACCCGCATGTTCCGGCGCGGCAATCCATGCGTCCGGGAAAAAATCGGCGTGCCCGTTGCGGGTGACCCGGGCCCACTTTTCAATTTTTCCGTGGTCCGCGGAAAAGCGGCCGAGGTAGATTTCAACCTCCCGGCCGCCGCCGCGGATGCGGTTGGAGCTTTCCCCGAGCTTGTAGGGGCCGGTCATGACCATGAAGCGCGGGTGGCTGCTCCAGCGCGGGTGGTATACCTCGTAGCCGTCAATGCCGGGCAGGCTGGCGATGTTGATCGTCCAGCGCTCGCCCGTGCCGGTCCTGAACATGGTAAGATTTCGGTGCGCGCCGTCAAATATCCACATCAGCAGGCTGTTGTCCGGGGCAAGCGAGGGCCAGCAGCCGTCCCCGATTTTTTTCCACTCTCCGTCCGGAAGGGCCGCCAGGCCGGCCGTCGGCCACGGGAAGAGGGCGCCGGCGCAGCGCCCGTCGGCCGAAAGCTGGAAGTTGTCAAGGTTGACGGGCGTTTTGCCCCAGATGTTCCCGGCGACCTCCGGCTTGTCCAGGCGGAAACGCCGCACGGCGGTTATGGCGGAGTTGAAATAGTCGGAGCGGTTGTTCTCGGTTCCGGCATAGATCCAGTCGGTTTCGGTCGCCCGGTCCCGCCATGCTGCCAGCGCCACGCCCGCGGCCAGCTTCTGCAGGCCGGAGCCGTCAAAGTTGACCGCGTAAATCTTCTGCTCCGCGCGGTTGGAGAAAATGACCTTGCGCCCGTCCGGCGTTATGATCGGTCTGGAGAAGTTGGATGGTCCGGCCAGGATGCAGCGCTCGCCCAGGCCGTCTTCGGTGTCAAATCCCATCAGGCGCAAGTTGTTGCCCTGCGCGCCAGCGTCGGATCCGTCGCCGGCATCCTGGCACCAGGCCAGGCGGGCCGGCGCCCCCGCCAGCTCCCTGACCCCTGCGGCGGCTTGGGGAGCATTCTCTGCCCGGAGAATGTTAAACGAAGCGATCCAGGCCAGCAGGCATATTGTGAAAAAAACGCGGTGCATCCCGATGTTGTTTTCCTTTTCGCGCAGATTGTTACTGCCTGGCGTGATATTTTCTGCCGCCCATCCTGCAAGGCGGGCACGGTGTTTTTACGGATTGGCCATAACGGCTGTCAGCTTCACTGCCGCAGCCATAACGCCAGTGCCAAGTTATCAGGTCAATCCGGACTGTCAAGAGGTTGTCGCATCGGTAGCAGGCGGGATCACAAGGCGATTAAACGCTATAAATTCAGTTGAAAATCGGGATGCGTTAAGGCACTATCGGGCTGACTACCCCCGTAGCTCAGCTGGACAGAGCACCGGATTTCTAATCCGGCGGTCGCAGGTTCAAGTCCTGCCGGGGGTGCCAGGGAAAATGTCAACAGTGAACAGTCGGCAGTTAACGGTTATCAGCAGACAGGAGCCGGAAGTCAGTAGCCGGAGATCAGAAAGAATAAAACATCAACCGGACATCCTTCTGCCCGCTGCTATAGTCGGGTAAGGATTAAGAATTTAAATATAAGCCAGGTAACAGAAGCCGGAAAAATACCCGGCACACGGAGGGGCGAATGAAAAATATAATATTCTTATTGCTAACGGCCTTTATTGTTTTCGGCGCAGCCGCCGCCAGGGGTGAAGAACCAGCTGCGGAATCAAAGCAGGCCGCAACAGCGGTCCCGCCGCCGGCAGGCGTGTCGCCCGCGCTCCAGGCCAAATTTGACCAGGCCCGCTCCGCGCTTGCGGATATAAAGGAGCTCCTGGCGCAGGCGCAGAAAACCGCCGACAAAATCAAGGAAGAAAACGCAAGGGCCAAAAAGAGCCGCGAGGAAACAGAGGCCCGCAAGCGCGCGCTCGACGGCCTCAAGCAGGAGATACGGTCGGCCGGGGACAGTTTGAAAGATGCCGAAAAGCAGCTGGCCGAAAACCAGAAACAGCAGGATGAGCTCAAGCGGCTCCAGTCCTTGCTGGAGCAGGCGCAGAATGCCGGCCGGGAAGCCGAGGCCGAATCCAAAAAGGCGGAAGATGGCCTGGCGGAGGCGAGAAAAAACCTGGAAGGCGTAAAGTCCAGGCTGAACGACATTTCCGCCCGGGCCGGGGACGCGAATGCCATGTCCCTTAAGATTGAAAACGCCCGCGCCATGCTCAAGGCCGAAAGCGAAAAGCGCGCCGAAATCCTCGCGCAAGCCGAGGAAGCGGTGGCCGCGACGGAAAAGGTGGAAAAAGAGCGCCTGCTCCTTGCAAACCGCGCCGCCGAGCTCGAGCAAAAGCAGCAGTCCCCGCAGGCCAAGGACCAGGAGAAGGCGGAGCTGGCGCGCGTCCAGGGCGAGATAGAGAAGGCGCAGCAGGCCATCAGCGAAACCGAGGCTAAAATCAAAAAGGAGGAGGAAGCGCGCGTCCGGGCCATGAAAGAGTCCGCCGAGTTGAAGCAGAAGCTGCAGGACCTCAAGAAGACCGGGGAAGACGACGGCCTCGCGGAGCTCAAAAACAAGCTGGCCGGCATCCTCAAGCAGCGCGCGGCAGCCGAGTCCCGCCTGAAGGAGGCCGAAGAGGAGCTTGGCAAGGTCAGCAAGGAGTCCGCGGAGCTCTCCGGCCGGGTATCGGCGGAGGAACAGAAGCGCAAAAGCGACGAATCCTCCGGCTCCGCCATCCGCGCGCGCATTCAGTCTGACATTGACTCCGAGCTCAAGGCAACGGAAGAGGCCCGCAAGGCGATCGTCCTCAAGGAAAAGGCCCGCGAAGACGCCGCCCGGGAGATAGCCGAAGCAAAGCAAAAGCTGAAGGAATTTGAAAAAAGCGCCCGCACCGCCTCCGCCGGGGACGACGGGATGGACGAGCTCAAGGACCGCCTCGAGGAGGCAAAAAAACAGCGCGAGGAAATCGAGCGCCGGCAGAAGGAAGTGGAGAAGGGCCTTGCGGCGATGCAGAAGGAAAACAGCGAGCTTTCCGCGCGCCTCGAGTCTGATTCGCGCCGGGCCAGGGAGGAAGAGGAAACCCGCTCAACCCTGCGCGCGCGGCTCCAGGGGGAAATAGAAGCCGGCCTGAAAGCGATCGAGGAAGGCAAGCTCTCCCTCGCGCAGAAGCAGGCGGCCTGCGAGGAAAGCGAAAAATCCGGGGCGGAGCTGGAGCTCAATCTAAAGGCAGCCGAAAAGAGCGCCAGGTCCGGCAGCGCCGCTGCCGGCGACCTCGCCGCGCTGAGGTCGCGCGCGGAATCGGTGCGCAAGCAGCGCGCTGCAGCCGAGGAGCGCCTGGCAGGCGTTGCGAAAGAGCTGCGCGAGAAGGAAAAGGCCAACACCGCGCTCGCGGAGGCGCTCGTGGCGGCCAAGGTGCAGGAGGAAAAAAACAAGGGCGCGACCGGCGAGCTGGCCGCTCTCAACCGGGAGCTTGACAAAGAAACGGAGCTCCTCAACGCGGCGGTCGCGGGCGTTGACCGGCAGGCGCGCGCCCTCAAGGCGGCCGAGGGCGAAAAGGAAAGGCTCTCCAGCGCGATGGCGCTCGTGCAGGAAAAGCTGGCCGGGGAAAAGCCGGTCGCGGCGCGCCTTGAGGAAGCCAGGGGCAAGGTCGGGGAGCAGAAAAAAAAGCGCCAGGAAATGGGCGCCAGGATGGAGCAGCTTGCGGGCGAAACCTCCGCGCTGGATCAGGAAATCAAGCGCCTGAACGAATCTCTGGTGGACGCGGGGCGCCAGGTGCTGGAGGCCGAGAAGAAGGCCCGGGAATCCGCGGAGGCCCTGGCCGAAATGCAAAGCGCGCAGGCGCTCGCGCAGAAAGAGGCTGAAGCCCTGCGCGAAAGGGAGGAAAAGCTCCGGGTTGCCGCGGAGGAAAAGGAAGCGCTCTCGAAAAAAACAGGAGAGGCCCGGGCCAGGCTCGAGGAAATCAGGGCCGGCGCAGCCGCGCAGGCGGCCCTGCTGGAAAAGGCGGCCGCGGGAACAGCCGCGCTTGAAAATGAAGTTAAGGAAAAGGAAAAGGCCTGCGAAGCGGCCGAGCGCAAAATGGCGAAAGAGGGCGATGCGGCCCGGGACCTGAAGCAGCTGCAGGCCGAGCTGGAGAAGGAGCGGGAGCTCGCTTTGAAGTCCGGGGAAAGGCTGAAGCAGCAGGAGGAATCGCTCAAGCGCGCCGCCGCCGCCAAGGAGGCCGCCCGGGCCAGGCTGGATGAAATCGAAAAGCAAGCGGAGGCGCAAAAGACCAGGCTGGCGGAGCTTGATTCAGCGCGCCGCGCCATCGAGGAGGAGAAAAAGTCCGCCGGCCAGGACGAAAGCAGGCGGATGGAGCTGGCGCGGGCTGAAAAGGATGCCGCCGCCCAGGCCGGCGAGCTGGAGCGCAAAGCGCGCGCGGCCGCGAAGGAACGCGAGCGCCTGGCAGCCAAAGCCGGTCAGGCGGATGCCGAAGCTGTCAAGCCGGAGCCGGTTCCCGCGCCCCGGCCGGCGGAGGAAGCGGCGCAGGCGCCCGGCGCGCCCGCTGCGGAACAAGACCCCCTGGCAGCCGAAAAAAATATCCTGAGCAAGGCCCGCGCCGAGTCGGCTCCGCCTCCGGCCAAGCCTGTTCCCGATACTTCCAGGAGCCGCAAAAGGGACAGGGTGGCGGAAGCCCAGGCGCGCTACGACCTCGGCATCCAGAAGTGGGATGCGGCGGATTTCGACGGGGCGATGGAGGAATTTAAAAAGTCTGTCGAGCTGAATCCGGACGCGGCCGGCGCCTATTACAACCTGAGCCTGGGCTATCTTAAGAAAAGCAAGAACAGCGAGGCCTGCCGCTATGCCTACGAAGCCGGGCTGTGCTACATCAGGCTCAACAACCTTACCGAGGCCACGCGCATGACGGTGCTCATAAACAAGATCGACAGGAATTCTTCATACCTCCAGAAGCTCAGGGACAAGATCGCGGCCGCGGTGAAATAGCAGCCTGCTGGGCGCAGGGGTTAAATGCACAGGCCCCAGTAAAAGGCCTGGAGGTTCATGCTGATGACCGGCTTGGCCAGGCCGGCGAAGCTCGACCTGATCGTGCCTTCCATCCTGGCGGGCGCCACCACCGGCTTGCGCGCCAGCATGGCCCCGAGCATAACCAGGTTGGCCGCCCGCGGATTCCCCAGCT
>JBAYWJ010000204.1:0-6999 GCA_041674125.1 Kiritimatiellia bacterium | reverse complement strand
CCGGATTGAAGCAGGGCATCAAGTTCAGAGAGCAAACGCTCCTTGTCCCTGGGAAGACGCGCTTCGAGCGGAATGATGTTGGAAGAATGGTCGGCGCGGAAAACGGTCTGCCTGAGCTCAAGCCCGGCGATCATTTCCCTCGTTTCCGCGACGGCCTCGTGCTCAGTCAGCATTTTAAACCCGTTTACCGCAAGGGGCGTGTTGGGAGTTACGATCAAACGCAGGGCGGAAAGGAGTCGCGGCTGCATCCGGTTGAGCGCCTCCGCGGTGGCCCGGGCGTGCTGAAGCGAATGCTCCTTCCCGGCCAGGCCGATCAAAACCATCACCGACATTCTCAGGCCCGCAGCTTGGGCGCGCAGTCCGGCCTCGACCATCTCATCCGCCGTTTCCCGCTTGTGAACTTTTTTGAGCGTTGGATCGTCACCGCTTTCCAGTCCCATGTAAAGGGTATGGAGCTTCAACTCCCTCAACCGGCGCAACTGGTCATCGGTCTTGGATAAAATGGAGGCGCCGTTGGCGTACAGGCTGACGCGCGCAAGGCCCTGAAAGTTTTGGTTCAGCATCAGCAGGATCTTTTCAAGCTCCGGAAAATCAAGGTGCATCACGTCGCCGTCTGCGAGAAATACTCGTCCGGCCAGGCCGCCGCATTCCCGGGCTTCCTTTATTACTTCCTGCTCTGCCCTCGCAAGTCCATGAAAGCGGTATTTAACGCCCTTGTACATGCCGCAGAAATCGCACCGGTTCCAGGGACAGCCCGCCGCGACGCGGATGATTACGCTGCCAGCCTCGCCGGGCGGCCGGAAGAGCATGTTTCCATTTCCCATGCCGTTCAATACATATTCAATCAATTTTTGCTTCAGCCCCTTCATGAGAACACATATAGCACATGCCGCACGGCATTTCGACCACATTGTATTTTCTCCGCGATATTCCGCAGATAAACATGATGCGGATTAACCACGGAGGCAGGCACGAGGCACGGGACAGAGGTTGCTTGATATTATCCCGAAGCGCTTTTGTGCCCTGGACCGATTCCAAGCAACATCTTTTATCGGAGGATAAGATTTAAGAAGATGATTCATAGAATCTCATCTTCCATGAAGTTTCTGTGGCCTCCGTGGTAATGCGTGCGGTACATTGGGATTGTATATTTAAAATATATATGCGAATAATGGGGGTGATATCGATAACCCATACGCATGAAAACAGGCAGTCATAAGGTCGCCGATGAAAGGTATATCCACATGCTGACAAAATATATTATATGCGGCTTGATGATCGGCTTTGCTCTGTCTTCTTCCGCTGATTTCCCGTCTGATTTCAAGGCGGCAAAGGATCAATACAGCCAGAAGGAATACCAGAAGGCCAACGAATCTTTTTTGAAACTGGCGGAAGCCGCCCCCACCCCGAAATCAAAGGCCCAGTGCCAGGCCTGGGCCGCGCTCTCCCTCGCACGCCATGGCCAGTATGAGCAGGCCATCGAGCTGGCAAAAAAGATCGAGCTCAAGCCGGTCTCGGTTCACTGCCGGATGGAAATCATGCTGGAAAACAAGAAATTCAAGGAACTGGTCGAGGCCTTCAAGGATGAGGACATCAACGCCTGGCCGGATTACCTCATCCACCACGGTTTTTTCAAACGCGGCTCGGCCTACCGGGCAACCAACGACAACGTCTCCGCCGCCAAAGACCTGGAAAAGGCTGTCGAAACCGGCCTGACCAGCGACCGCTTTCTGGCCATCGCCTGGAATGACCTGGGCGGCATTTACCTGGCGCTCAAAGAAGATGACAAGGCCCTCAACGCCTTCCGGCAGGTCCTGGTTTTATTCCATGACAAGAACAATTACCTTTATTATTCCTCCGTTCTCTCCGCAACCGGCATCCTGACCCGGCAGGCCAAATATGACGAGGCGCTCGCCGAGCTGAAAAACCTTGATCTCTCCAAACCCTCCGGAACATATGGTTTCCAGGCGCTGAAAGCCTTCGGTGACATATGCCTGGCGCAGGGCAAAAAGGACGAGGCTGTTGCTAAATATAAAGAGGCGCTCGCTGTGACCAACGCCCCGAAGAGTTACCTGGACGACCTGGCAAAAAAACTGAACGAGATTTCCGGTAAGTGAAAAAGTATATACATGATTAAATTCTTATATGCGGCAGGGCCAGAGGCCCTTGCCCTACCAAGCCGATTCTGAAAGGCAGGGCGACTGCGGCCCGCTGCGCCGTCTTAACTTGATATGTTTTTTCTAACAAACCCTGGCAGGATTCCTATGTGACAAAGTATTACAAAGGAAATGGCATCATGAAAGTTTTACAGGCATTCCTTTTCACATCCCTGGCGCTGGCCTGTCCGGCCTATGCCGATATCGATCTGGTAAAGAAAGGCAAGCCTTCCGCCGATATTGTCGTCAGCTCCAACATGCCCGCCATTATCAAATGGGCGGCACTGGATTTGCAGGAGCACATTGAAAAAATGTCCGGCGCCAGGCTGGATATCGTCACTTCCCCCGGGGAAAGCGTCAAAAACCACATATACTTGGGCGAAAACGATCACACGCGAAAGCTCGGATTCAAGCCGGGCGAATTCAAGAACAGCGGCTTTAAGATCGTGGCCAGGGATAATTACGTGATCCTCGCCGGGGTTGACATCCAGCGGCCGAAAACCAAGTTCGACAGCCGGGGCCAGGGCCTGACCAACTGGCAGGAATTCTGCGGTGAAAAGTTCTCCTACGGCTACGGCGGCGAGGGCAAGGGCTCCTACAACGATCCCCTGCAGTTTTTTACCAACGACGATCCGGGCACCTGGTACGCGGTTTCCGAACTGCTGGAACAGCTCGGGGTGCGCTTTTACGCGCCCTACGATAACGGCACAGTCATCCCCGAAAAGAAAACCATCGAGGTTGCCGAACAGGACCTCCGGAAGGAGGCGGCCTACGCCCGCCGTGAATTCTGCTTTTACAATGTGATGCGCGAAGACGGCGAAGGAATAAAATGGTTCAAGCGCATCAAGCTGGGCAACAACAATATCATCGTTTACAACCACACCACCTACGATATCTACAGCTCGCCGGAACAGCAGAAGCTGCACCCGGAATACCTGGCCTGCGATGCAAAAGGCAAACCCTACTCCGGGTACCCCTCCGGCAAGTGCATGCCGCGCTACACCAACCCGGGCTTCCGCAAGGCCGCCGCGCTCTACATGAACAAGATGTTCGAGGCCATCCCCGGGCTCTCAGCCATCTCGATCGGCTCCCCGGACGGCGGCGTGCGGATGGACGCGCGCGACGTGGATCTGTACGGCAGCCCGACCAGTTCGATCACCCAGAAGGCTTCCCAGTATGTCTGGGATTTCCACATGTTTCTCTGCAAGGAACTGAAAAAATCCCATCCGGATAAATACCTGCTGTACTTTACCGGGTACGGCGCCAACGAAATCCCGCAAAATATCGTCGAATTCCCGGACAACCTGCTCCTGACCTTCGGCAACTCCGGCGCTTACATGGTTTTGACCAACACGGCAAATACCACACTGGATTTTCGCAAACAGTGGCTGGCCAAGATGAAGACCATTAAAAAAGGCCCAATGTGGGATTATTTCCTCCAGTACCGCACTTCCGATAACCCGCGCTACCCGGTCTTTTACACCGGGGAATTGCAGAAAGAGATGCAGGAAATGCTGCCTTACTGCGACGGCAAGTTCATTGAAATCCAGCCCGGGGAATACCGGGTGGAAGGCGAACAAAATCCCTATTATATAAAATACCCACGCAGCCGGCTGGCAACGCACGGACTGATCCACCTTATGGTCTACTGGCAAAGCAAGCTTTTCTGGGATCCTTATACCGACCGCAAGGCCACGCTCGAAGAATACTACAAGCTCTTTTTCGGCCCCGCCGCGAAGGAGATGAAGGAGTTCCACGAGTTCGCCGAGGAGGTCTGGACGCGCCAGGAATCCCGCAGCGTGAACGCCACGACCGGCTTCCTGAAGGAACAGGATGTCGACCGCTTTTTTGAAATCCTCAAGCGCGCCCGTAATAAAGCCGGCAGTGGCGCGGTCTACGACCGGCGCATCGCGCAGATGGAAGGCGAAATGGAATCGCTGAAAAAACTATTCCCCAACCTGAAGCGCTCCGGTCCGGAATTGCGCGCCCACACCACCGAACTGCCCGTTGTCATTGACGGCAACCTCCAAAAGGCATTCTGGACCAACCTGCCCTCATGGCACATGATGGGCGACCTGGTCACCGGCGAAATCCCGGACAAGAACCAGACCCTCGTCTCTTTCCGCTGGCCCTACAGCAGGGCCGAGCTGGCGGTCGCGGTCATCTGCAAGGAATCAAGGATGGACAAAATAACTGCCAGCGCCAAAAACAACGACGACCCTGAAATATTCAAGGATGACACCGTGGAAATTTACATCTCCACCCCGGAAAGATCTTACTTCAGGGTAGTGGTCAACCCCGATGGCAAGATATGGGATGAAAGCCATGATGTGACCATCGTCGCGCGCGACACTTTGCCCAACCTCTGGAACCCGGGGATCAAGGCCGTAGCCAGGAAAGAAAAGGACCGCTGGACGGTGGAGATGTCCATCCCGACCAAAGATTTCGGAACGCTCGGTCCGGCCAAGCCTTATATGTGGGGCGTCAACGTCTGCCGCCGCCGCCTGGCCGGGGGCGAGCCTGAGGAATACGCTCTCTCCCCGACCGGCACCAATAATTTTCTCGAACTCACCAGGCTGGGCAATCTCTGGGTGAGGTATTGATTTTTACCTGATTTCCAGGCGGGCAAACTTGTCCTTCACGTGGTAAGTTCTGCCGCCCGTCGGGGAAAATATATACGCCGTGCGATCCTCCTCGTTGGGACCGCGCACCCGCACGCGCCCCACGTTGAAATACCAGGGCGCCGCCGCGCTGGGCTTGCCGCCCACGACGTTGTGCAGGGGATCGCCCGCGCCCTCAACCTCCGGCACAACCGGAATGCTCACGACCACCCGCCAATAATCCGCGCCGCGTTCCGCCCGCACCTTGGCCTGTGAATTCCACTGGTCCTTGACCTTGCCATATTCGCGGTCGGCGTCAAAGAGTACGCCGTCGGGATTGACTTCGATCTGGTAGTAGGAATGAAACGGGCTTTCCAGGAGGATCGCCACACTGTCCCCGCCCCAGATGTCTGGCGTGACAAATAGCTTGGCCATCTCCGGCTCGCGGCAGGTTATGTCGAACACCAGCGCGTTCGTCTCCCATCCCACGGTGAACTTCGTTTCCACCTCCGGCTCCGCGCCATCGACGATCCCGCGCAGCTTGTAAACCGGCCGGTCGGCCGGGCCGGGCAGGTCGCATCCGAACGCCACGGGCGCATTCTTCCGCGGATCGCCGGCCTCCTGCTTTGCCTTCAGCTCCGCGTTTAGTTTTTCAAGGGTCGGCAGTTCGTCCATGATCGCCTGGATGCGCCGCCCGTAGACCGTTTCTCCGGCCTGATTCCGGGCGGCCAGCAGCTTCCCGGTAAATTGCACCTGGTCCTCCAGCGAAAGGCCGGGCGACCCGCGGCGCGCATAATGCTTCTCGGCGTATTCGAACGCCGATTCCATCGCGCCCGCCGCCGGACCGTAGAACAGCATGTAATACTCGTCCAGCAGCGCGTCCAGGTCCTGGCCGGCATCCCAAAGCAGGCGGGACTGGACGTAATAATTCAGGTGGTTGATCCCCGGATTTTCCCACTGGGTTGCCGGCGTCCGCCCGCGCGGCACTTCGCAGATGTCGCCCATGGAAATGCCCTTCAGCGCGCGCAGGTCGCGCGCGTAGGCGCGCGGATGAATCACCAGCCGCTTGTCGTAGAGATTGTTTTCCCCGCGGATGATGCGGCCCGGCGCAAGCTTTTCCCGCCAGCCCTCGATGGTGCTCCAGTATTCCTGCCAGCGCTCCGGATCGTCAAAGACAGGCCGGCCGCGGTTGGAGATGTATATTGCCACGTTCGGGGTAAAGCGCTCGATGCTGCCGGGCGGATAGACATAAGACCCATAGGCCCCGCAGGTGATGAGCTTGTTTGGATGGGTTTTGTACAATTCCCGCGCCACCCGGTCCACGAAGCCGAACACCAGGTCCGAGGGCGACTTGTCCTTGCACAGCTCGCACCCGCAGGGATGGTAGCCGTCCTGCGGCCAGAGGTCCATGGCCGCCTCGTCATAATAATCGAACGCCGCGCGCAGGTACTTGACCGTCTCGCCCTGGAGGCCGGGCGACGAAAAACACGCGTGCCCGGTGCCGCGGAATTCCGTGTCGCGGCGGTTGCCATACAGCGCATAATATTCCGGATGCGCCTCCTGCATGGCCTTGTTGCCCTGGATCATGCGCATGCCGTGGACCTGCATGCTCGCGCCCAGCGCCTCAGAGCCGTCGTTCAAGCCCAGGCGCAGCCACCAGAAGATGTCATTGCTGGTTGCCTGGCTGAACCGGTTACCCCAGTACAGGCTCCTGATCGCGAAGTCCGGCTGCAAGGCGCGCTTGACCTCCGGCAATGCAATCGTCCGCTTTTCCGGCACCACCTCGCCAAGTTCACCGGGCATGTACCAGCGCACCCCAAGGTCGCGCAGGAACGCGTACACCGCCTGCAGCGACCCGCCCTGGTCCTGCTTCCAGACCCTGGCCTGCTTGTTGAAACTCGTGGCCGGGCCGCCGTACCAGTTCATGGGATTGGCGCACGTGCCCCCGTAAATCTTTTCCCACTCTGCCTGCGTCTTGGGATAATCACCGTGGCTCCGCGGCCAGGGTTCCTTGGGCTCGAAATCGGCGTCGTGCCCCAGCAGCACGAGCCAGTCCGGGCCGGAAACTATCCGGTAGGCGCCGTGTTTCAATCCCTCGAAGCTTATGCCGAGCTTGTCGGTATACGCGCTGCGGCCGACGTAGATCTTAACCGGCATCGCGTTCGTGGGCGCCGTGACAATTGGCAATTCGGCCCCGCTGATTTTGCGCACGTAATCGCGCAATTCCTCCGCCGCCAGCCTGG
>JBAYWJ010000203.1:0-7080 GCA_041674125.1 Kiritimatiellia bacterium | reverse complement strand
TTGAGCGGATCGCCTGCGCGCTCATCGCAACGGAGATAGAGATACAAACTGCCTCCTTCAAGATCGGCTGGGGAGCGGAAGGCAGTTTGTATCTCTATCTCCGTTGCGATGAGCGCGCAGGCGATCCGCTCAACATATCCGCCACCAATAAAGATAATCGGGCCATCTGGCAGGGAGATACGGTGGCGCTTCTCATCGAAACCGACTCCCACTCTTATTACGAGATTGCCGTCAACCCGACCGGTGCGGTCTGCGACGCCGACTTCAGCGCCGGTGATACTCCCCGGTATGACTGGGATTCCCAGGCCGAGGTCGCCGTGCAAGCCAGCAACGACTGCTGGACGGTCGAGATGCGCATACCGGTCACACAGGACGAGAACGATCCACTCCACAACGTCATCGGGCGCAAGCCGAGCAGCAGCCTGCCGTGGCACGTCAACATTGTCCGCCAGCGCGTACGGACCAACGGCACGGAAACCACCGCGTTCTCCCCGACCGGCTCGGACACCTGGCGCGTGCCCCTCAAGTTCGGCCAGCTCTTCATGGGCAAAAGCCACACCTTCGAGGCCGCGGACACCCCCGATGATTTCCTCGTCGCGCTGCGCGCGGCCGAGAAGCAGGGAAAACGCGCCGAGGCCATCGACGCCTTCACGGCCCTTGCCGGAAGGCCAATCACCGATTTCCAGAAATCATACGTCCTGGAGCAGGCCGCCGACTGTGCCCGTAGCTCGAAGAAAGTAGAACTGGCCAATGAACTGGCCGGGCGCATACCCGTCCCGGCCGTTGCCAAAACCGTTCGCATGCAGAACCTGCTCGCGGAACAAAAGCCGCAGGCACTGGCGGATGAGTTCGGCAAGGAAGATATTTCCGCCTGGCCTTTCTGGAAGCAAAGGGACGGCTACTTCGCGCGCGGGCGCGCTTGGAGTGCCCTCAAGCAGGGCAAGGAGGCCGAAGCCGACCTTACAAAAGCGTTGGAATACCCCACGGACCTCATGGAGCGCGCCGATATCCTGCAAGCCATCGCGGAGAACCGCCTTGCCAACCTGGAAGACTTAGCCGGCGCGACCGAAGCTTACCTGCAGGTGGTTGCCATGTCGCGCCTCGGCGGATCGGCAAAATATTTGGGCGCGGCAGTGCGGTGTGCGCAACTCCTGGCTAAACAGAAAAAATATGCGGAAGCCGAAGCAGTCCTCGATAAAATGAACGCGGGCAACCTTTCCGGCACCTGGCGCGGCTCGATGCTGCTCGCGCGCGCCGCCGTGCTTGATGCCGCAGGTAAAACCAACGAGGCCGCGGCCGCCTGCCGCGAGTTGATTGCCGACACAAACATGCCACCGGCGCAGATCAAGCAGGCCGAAGTTTTCATCGCCGCCCGCACGAACGCGCCGGCGGCGGCAACAAACGCAGTGCCATCTGAATAGATGATTATTTTCGTAAATCTTGCGGCAATGAGCTTCCGGTGCGGAACTGGCGCGGCATCTGCCGCGTTACGCGCCTGAAAATGCGCGTGAAATAATCCGGGGTGTTGAATCCGCAGGCCCCGGCGATTTCTTTGATGCGCAGCCCCGTGTGGGCCAGCAGGTAGCGCGCTTTCTCCATCCGCCGGTGGTGCAAGCACGCGATCAGGCGCGCCCCCGTCTCCTTGTGAAAAAGCGCCGAAAGATAATCGGGAACGCAGCCGGCTTTCCCGGCAATGGACGCCGTGCCCAGGCCGGGATCGTGCAGGCCCATGTCAATTTCATAGAGGGCGCGGGTGACGATCAACGAATGATGCGGCGGTTCCTGATGGTTCTTAAAGATGGCGATAATCCAGGCCAGCAGTCCGAAGCCGAGCTCCCGCCGGGCCGCATTGCGCCATTCTTCCTTGCAGCCGGCAAGCCAGGCCAGGTCGTCAAGCCCGCTTGTCAGGCGCCCCGCTTCTTCATTTTCTATTATTCCGTGGCGCTCGTCATCGGGCAGGGGGACCTTGCATCTGTCATTGATAAAGAAAGACGGATTATGATCGCGGAGCATGAGGACTAGCATGCGCATGCTGCCTTTCACGCGCTGGATTTTTTCCTGGTGCGGCACGCCGCGGGGAATCAGGCAGGCATGCCCGGGCCGCAGATAATACCGCTCGCCCGGGAAATCAATGCGGTTGATGCCCTCGATCATGAAAAACATTTCCGGGTGGTTATGGACCTGTCCGCCGTGCAAGGTCTGCGTCACAGCCGCCTGCCGCGATGGCACGTAAAGGCGCCGGGCGAATTCCACGGGCGTGGTGTAATAAGCTGACAATATCTTCAAACAGCGCTCAAAGGCAGGCGGCAGCCGTACTTGCCGGCTGGGTGAAATGTTTTTTACCATATTGCCCGCAATCTAAGTTTTATTCGGGTATTCTAAGAAAGATCCGGATAAATGCAATTGAATTGGATATGAATAAGGCGTATTTGTGAAAATGATATGGCAGCTAACACCTTTCAAATCTTCATGAAATATTTAACAAAAGCGAACAAATTGACATGATATATGAATAAATGGAATGAATAAACCCATGAAAAATAAATTAGATGCGCTTGATCTGCGTGAAAACGCGCTGCGCTCCATCTGTTTCCTGGAAAGCTCGGTAAATGTAAAAATGAATTACATGCCTTACTTCCGGATCAATTTCGCGGTGACCCCGCCGCGGTTTGAGCATGTCGTGCATTTTGACGATCCGGAAAACATTGCCCGCTGGTACTACGGGCTTACCTGCGCCCAGATGGTGTCCGGCACGCGCCGGGGGGAGCGGCTCCGGCGCGGCATAGAGCGCGAGATTGCCCGGCGCCTGGCCGGCCCGTTTGGCTTTATGTATACTTCAAAGCAGACCGCCAGGTTTTGCCCGGAAGCGAAGGAGCCTTACACCTGGCTGTGGGGGGATCGCTCAGCCCTGCAGGCCTGGGTTCTGGAATACATGCGCTCCGCGGATGCAAAGGCGCGGGGTCGCTATGCAAAATGGATCCGGAACATGGTGGGCGGCCTGCAAAAATTCAGCATCAGGATCGGGAAATACGTTTTGTTCCCGGCTTACAAGCCGCGGCTCAGCTATAAAAAGCCCTCGCATTGGAAATTGCCGGTGGATGCGGAGGGAATCCTGAGTGACATGCAGTCGTTTGATCAGGGCAAGGCGGAGCACCTCCAGCAACACCTGATGCCGCCCTCGGACAGTTTCGGCGGCATGATCTTTCCGCTCGTCCAGTGGTATGAAGCCGGCGGCGACAAGCGCGCGCTGGACCTGGCAGTCGGGATAAGCAACTCCGTCGTGGATTTTTATACAGCCTCCGACAACAAGCGAAACCCGGTCGGGTGCATGAGCAACAACCACGGGACGCTGAACTCAATGGCAGGGGTGCTGGCCGCGGCGCGGCACGTCCCCAGCCGGCGTCACGTGAGCTGGGCGCGGATGCTGTTCGAGTTTTACAGCTCGCGCTGCGGCAGCTCGTTCGGGTGGATTATGGAAAATGAAAGCGTGGACCCGCAGCGCCCGCTTGAGCGGCCCTCCTGCGAGGGATGCGCCGCCATAGATTTTGTGAGCGCCGGGATTGAGCTGGCCAAGGCGGGCTTTTTGGAGTGCTGGGATATCGTGGAGCGCTCGGCGCGTAACTACCTGACCCGGGCGCAGCCGAAGCATATCGGCCCGATTTCGCTGGAGGGCGTGACCTTGAACCTGACTGAAGAAAACCGCAGGAATGATTCTGTGCCGCCGGAGCTTTACGATGACCGCGACATTGCCAGGAGGGCGGTGGGGTGCATGGCGGGCTGGGGGGCGCCGAATGACGTCCTGGACCCGCGCGGGAAAGGGGCCATGTGCGTGCAGAACTGCTGCTCATCCCACCTGCCTTTCGGCTTGTACCGCGTCTGGGAGCATATCGCGGTCATGAAGCCGGCGGGATTATACGTGAACTTCTTGCTGAATCATACCGGCCGCTGGTGCGATGTGCGGGATTACCAGCCCGGTGAGGGCAGGGTTGACATAAAAATGAAAACTTCAGGCTATCTATACGTCCGCATGCCGGAGTGGGTGGCGAAGGATAAAGTCAGGGTGAAAATCGGCAAGGCCGGAGTGGACTGCGCCTGGGATGAGTCGAAGCGGTACGTGGCGATTAAAAATCTGGGCCGCGGGGCAAAGGTTACGATAACTTATCCTTTGCGCCGCTGGAAAGTAAAGGAGTTGCTGGGCGGAACAGTTTACACCACGGATTGGATCGGCGACACCGTGGTCGGCATCGATCCCCCCGGCCGCTTCATCCCGGTTTTTGGATAAAGTTTTTCAGACTTACACACGTTAGGGCATGTTTTGCAGAGAAATGGAGGAATACACATGTTAAAATACAAAGGCATGCCGGTGTTGGCGAGCGATGCCGCCGTCTATAAGCTGGATGGGATAACGGTAAAAATCGGGCCGCCGCAGATTGTCGCGGCCAGGGATGAATCTCCGGATGAAGGCACTTTCACCGGGCCTCGTCTGGTTTGTCTGGGCGGTAAAGTCTATCTGAACTGGAAATTCGACCGGGATGTCGTGGACCAGGATTTGCCCACGCGGCCCAATGGCCGCGTGGGCAGCGACGGCGGGCTGACATGGGAAAAGCAGACAACCCTCATGCCGGCCGGGGCCAAATACCAGACCGGCGAGCGCGAGGTAACCGCCTGGTTCCACAACGGGTTTGAAATTCCCGGCCGGCCCGGCGTGTACCGGGTGCCAGCCTGGCGGTCGGCCGACCTGGGCCGGACCTGGAGCGAACCCGACTGGACCACGGTGGAGTATCCCGGGACCAAGGGCGTGGATTGCTATAATCCCCCGGAGGAATACCGTAAGCGGGACCAGAATTTTCTCGGCGGCCTGGTAAAATCCGCTCCGCCGGCTTATCTCGAGCCGTTCTTCCGGCAGGTGTCGCGCCTGCGGGGACCTGCTCTCTGTCCCCAGGCTACTGGTCGGGACGGTGCCATCTACAGTATGGTCTACAGCCGCTATCTCAGGGATACTTCCGGCATCGCCGATTGGGACCGCGATTTTTGGCGGCGGTTGAACTGGTATCGCTATGCCGTGCTGATGCAGGTTTCGCGCGATCGCGGCCGCACCTGGGAATTTGCCGGAGTGCCGGCGGATGGCTCCGACTACGAGCCGCGGCTGGATATCGCCCAGGGCGGCCGGCCCAATTGCGAGGAGTCGTTCATCGTCCGGCCGGATGACAAGATCGCGCCCGGCTTCAAGGGCCGGGTGGATTTCGCGCCGGCCGACGGGTTCAGCGAGCCCGCGCTGGTGATATTCCCCGATGGCGAGATGCTCTGCGCTTTGCGGGCCGGAAGCCTCAAGCCGCTGTATTGCATCCGCAGCTACGACGGCGGCCGCACCTGGACAAAGGCCGAGCTCCTGTCACCCAGGTACATCAATCCCATCCGAGGGATACTCCCCCGGCTGGTGCTGCTCAAGAACGGCATACTGGCGCTGGGCACGGGGCGCCCCGACTGCACCGTGCATTTCTCAAAAGACCGCGGGCACACCTGGTTTTTATCCGAAACTCTTTTTGCCATGACGCCTATCCGCTGGGACGGCATTTTTTCCGGCAGCCACGCCAACAACGCCATGATTGCCGTGGATGATCACACCCTCCTGTACGCGCATGACGCCTCGCGCCCCGATCCCTCCGCACCCCATCCCTGGCTGCGGGGGGCCGGGCACGGGCTCATCATCATCCGGAGGATCGAGGTTCTTGCATAGGGATGCAATCGTTTGCTATTTTGAGGTCATTCCAGGAAAGTACAGAAAACATCGGAATTGAAAGTATGAAAAAAGAACTTTGGACTACGGTTGATTATTACGACGATGTGCTCAGCGCAAACCGGCATTATTCGGAGCGCGATCTCGATGCGATGATGAAATATGCCGCGTCCCTGGGATGCGCCCGCGTCCAGTGGATCCTCGACACGATCTGGACATTTTACGACGAAAATCCGCCCGGCGGCTTCGACCTGCTCAAGGTTGCCTGCGAGTCCGCCCACCGCCACGGCATGCGCTTCGGGGCGGTGTTCAAACCCTTCGAGGGCGCGCTGGCCGGCGCCTCGGTCCTGCCGGACGCCCTGCCGGTTCCTGATGGCGCGCCGGTGATAAAGGATGATACGTGCCTGATCCATGCCTTCCGGCCGCACGTGGCGAAAAATCCGGAGATGAACCTCGCGCGCCTGGCAGGGTCCGAGGCGGATCCCGGCGGGCGGATCGCAGCCATACACCTTGTCAAGAACGATGACGCGCCCGCGTCTTTCGGCCCGGGCGATCTTTCTATCTGGACCAGCCCGCGCAACGGCGGCTACGCGCGATATGCCGATCCGGTTTCATTCAGCTCAGGAACTGACTGGCGGATGATGTTTCCATACGGCGCCAAGCCTTACCGGATCGTCACCCTCGGCAACCTCGACCTGCCGGGCGGAACGCGCTTTGTCATGGTCCGGCGGGAAAAAGGCGATGGAAGTTTTACCAATGCGGTTGAGCACATAATCGAGCTGGTGAACGAGCGCGGGGAAATAATCCCCTCCACGCCGGCCCTGCGGCCCGTGGATGGACCCAGGCTTTTTGAGCTCTTCGGGAAGAATGTGCGCTTGAAGCTTACCCGTTTTGCCTGCACGCCGGAAGCACAGGCCATTGCGAAGGACCGCGCCGGCTTCCTGAAACTTTGCGATGGCATGCGCCACTTTAATGCCGGGTGGGAAAATGCCGCGCTGGAGGAAGGGGGCGCGCTTGTCGCCATGCGCGGCAAGGCGCGGGGCCGGACCGGCGCCATGCACCCGGCTTACCCGGAAGTCCGCAAAGACTGGCTCGACCATATCCGCTACTGCGTTGAGCGGGGAGTGGACAGCGTCAATATCCGCACGGAATGCCACAATCGCGCCTACGAGCCTTACTGGTTCGGCTTCAACCCGCCGGTCGCCGCCAGGATGGAGCATCCCGGCAATTTTGCCGAGGCCCGGAACATTAACGGCGAAGCCTATACGCAGTTCCTGCGCGAGGCCGCGGATCTGCTCCACGCTTCCGGCCGCCAAATGGGAGTTCATGTCAATGCGGTTCTT
>JBAYWJ010000202.1:0-7129 GCA_041674125.1 Kiritimatiellia bacterium | reverse complement strand
TATGGCCGCCTCTTCCGCCACGGGGATGTCGGAAGTGCCCGCGCAGACAACCGCAATCATTCCGGGTAGAGGCACGGGTCGCTTGCTGATCAGGGTGATTGTTCCGGCCTGCTCATTGTACCGGGCCCCGGGGTGGGAGCGCCTCACCGTCTTGTATTGTTCTGCCGAAGCCCGCGTTGCCAGGACGTTCTGCCCGGCCTTTGCCATAGCCTTCATTATGACGGCGATTTGCCGCCCGTTTTTTCCGGGGCAGTAGATGACTTCCGGCACCCCGCACCTTTTGTGGCGGTCAAGGTCGACCCGGGCAAACCCGAGGTCGCGCTCGTACATGCCGGCAATCAGTCCGGCGGCCCGGTCCGCGGAAAGCTTGCCGGCCTGGATTTTCTGAAGGAGTTCTATTAGATTCATACGCTTTGCGATAACTTATCACGGAGGCTAAAACAAATCATCTTTTCTGTCATTCCCACGAAAGTGGGAATCCAGTATTGGATTTATCTGGCTATTCAGAGTCCTGGATGCCCGTTTTCACCTGCCCGCAATGCTACGCATAGCGTTGTAGGCGGGCGGGAATGACAATCACTTTGTTCCACTTACCTTTGTGCCTTCTGCCTATGTGCCTTTGCGCCTGCCTTACAGCGTTTCCACCGCCACCGCCTCCTTGCGCGTGATGGATTCCCTGGCCGCGCACATCATAGCCAGGCCCTCGAAGGTGGTTTCCATGCCCACCGGCGCCACGCCGCCCTTGAAAAACGCCTTGACCTGGCGGAGGATTAAATAATAAGCGCGCGCCGAATTCAGCACGAAGGGCGTCGTGACCTGCTGGTCGTTCAGCTTGCCCGTGACCACGCCGCCGTAGGTCCAGACGGGAGTCAGCTCGACAATCCCCTCGCGCCCCTCGGCGTATTCAATCGCTGCGATGGCGGTGGAGGGCGTTTCGAGCGCGCGCACTTTCAGGGACCCGGGCCCCATGATACGCTGGAGCACTTCAAAAGAGTGCACCCCGTACCAGACGAGCGAGTCGCCGGCCGGCGCCCTGCCGTAAGCCCCGAAAACGTGCGCGCGCTGGATTTTGCCTGCGCCGGCGATGATTTTATCCAGGGGAGGACAGAAAGGGATGCTCGACCCGCACCAGACTTTCGTGCCGTGCCGGCGCGCGAGTTCTATTATGGCCCGGCCGTCGGCCGTGGTCATGGCGAGGGGCTTGTCCAGGAACACCGGCTTTCCGAGCGCGGCCACTTTTTTGAAATATTCCAGGTGGAAGCTGCCGTCGTTGATTTCAAGCATGAATGCGTCGCAGCCCTTGATGGCCTCGTCGAAATTTTCGGTGACTTTTATTCCCCACTGTTCAAGCTGCTGCTGGCGCTTGTCGAGCCCATCCTTGTTCTGGTAGGGGGTTTCGAACCTGAGGCAGGAGACCGTTTTCATGCCCCTGATGCGCATGTTCTTAGGGCAGTCGGGCGCCTGCATCAGTCTGGGGTAAGCAATGGAATGGCTCGTGTCGAGGCCGATGATGGAGATTTTTATCATTTTACGGCTCCTTTATTACGGGTTGATGTGTTCAAGAATTGCCGAAAATTTGGGCATTGTCAAATGCTATCGGGACTTACCAGGTGTGCCGGAGTCATTGCCCTGGTTGGGCGCTGGAAGACCTGGCCGCGCTTCCCCTGGCCAGTTCCCGGCAGATGAACTCGTTGTTGGTTTCCAGGAGGCTGGCCTCCCCGCAGCCGGAAAAATCAAAGACGACATCGGCCTCCACAAGGCAGTTCGTCATCTTGATCCGCCGCCAGCGGCCCTGGAAGGCGACGTCGTAGCGCTCTTCCCCTTCGCGATTGATGGAAATATTACTGAGATACGCCTCCTGCACGAGGGCGCGGCCGCCGCCCGTGCAATTGAAGGCACCCCGTCCGAAAAAGGCGGCCCCCTTCGCGACCGTTATGTTCAGGTTGCCGGCGAAGAGGCGCTTCACGGTGCCGGGGCATTTGAAAAACTGGCCGTTGGCCGCCGTGCGCGTGTAGCTGCCGCCGTCAATGAACAGGTTGTCAATGGAAACGTGCTCGTTTTCCAGGTGGATGAGGCCCTGGCGGGTGTATTCGGCCGTCTCGGGCGTGCCTGCCACCTCGCAGGCCAGGTTGCGGATGATGATCGTCCCGTAGGGCGCCAAGTCCTCGTAGTGCGCCGAAACCAGGATGGCGTTTACCGTGTAAAGGCCGTAGATGCCGTCGATGGTTATCTCGTCCATCTTGTGCGCTCCGGTCGAAAGCAGGCGGACCGCCCTGTAACCGGCCAGGCCTTCCGACACATGAATATCCTTGATGAGAATGTGCCTTATGCCGCCCTGGAGGAAAGGGATCCAGAGGATATTCGTACCCTGTCCGCGCGGCGGAGGGGTGACGCCCGGTGGGTACTTCGGGTACCAGGAGTCGCCGCCGTTGAGCGCAACCATGTCATCCCAAGTCCGGCCGCTGATGTTGCGGATCACGCCGTTATAGCATTCACCTTCCAGGTGGATTCCGTCCTGGTTGGGGCGCAGCTCGCGCATGTCCATGTGAATGTTCTCGATGCAGAAGTTTGCAAGCTTGGCGGCCTCGAAGAAATAGGTGTTCGCGTCGAAAAGCCGCGTGTCCCTGAGTGTGAATCCGTCCGCGTTGACAATCTGCATCAGGACGCCCCAGTAGCCGAAGCTGCCCCACAGGTGCACCTGCTTCGGGTTGCGGGCGCCGTTGGCGTCCCATATCCCGCCGGTGACCTTGATGTTCACTTCGGCCGCGCCAAGCTTCCAGCTGGCGGGGCTGTCGTCTTTTGACCTGAATCCCGGGAAAGCGGGATCGGCGACGAAGCCGGGAAATGAGCCGGAAAAGTAGCGCTGGTCGGCCCACGGCGTGCGCAGCATGGCGCAGCAGGCATTGTCCGCCAGGCGGATCGTGAAGCCGGGGTCAAGGTTCAGCCAGGTGCCGCTGCGAATGACAAGGGCAGAGGAAATCAGTGCCGTGCCGTTGCCGCGCAGCCGGACCTCCCCGCGGCGGTCCAGGCATTTCTGAATGGCGGCGGTGCAGTCCGTCGCACCGTCATACACGGCCCCGAACCACTGCGGCGAAAAATGCGCGTTCCAGGTGCCGGCGAGCGTGATTTCATCGGAAAATATGCAAGCGTGCTCGTCGGCCACGATTCTGGTATTTGAGCCGGATATGACGCCTTCGCCTTCCAGGCGGCCCCGGGCGCCGAATGCAAGCGTCACGCCGGGTGGCAGTTCCAGGCCGGCGGCAAGTTCAATGGCGCAGTTGATCTCAACAACCTGCCCGGCGCGTATATTGTCCAGCCTGCCGGTTGTCCGGACTTTCTTTCGCTGGCGAGGTTTTTTTACGTTCATGGCTTTCATTTTTTGGCGCCTCCGGGCGCGATGTGGTCCTGCGCTGGCAGGGAATATTTTGAGAAAAATATTTTCATGGCTGCCGATCTGCCTGGCGCATTATCCGGACAAGCTGCATGGGATTACCGCCCTGCATAAAGCGGCGGGTTTGCGCGCGCGTGGCGGTCGAGCCCGTCCATGATGGCGCGGCAGCTGTTTTGCCAGCGCTCGGGGGGAATATCCTCGGTAATGCCCATGATCAGGCCATCGGGCCGGGCGGCCTCTTCGAGCAAATTGAAGGCGGTTTTTTCAACCTCGGCGTCCGGCCGCAGGTGCACCGAGGACGGGAAATTGAGCCACAGGACCTTGCCCGGCCAGGCCCGCCGGGCCTCGGCCAGGGTCATGTCCGTGTCCGGCGCGGGGGTGAAGGCCTCGATGTAGTCCAGGGCGGTTGCGGCGATGGCTTTCGCAATCAGTTTACAGTTGGCATCGAAGTGGCACCCGACCAGCTTGCCATGCCTGTGCATGATTTCGGCCGCTTCGTTGTAATGGGGCACGTAATACTTTTCAAAGGTTTCCAGCCCGATTATTTCAGGGGTTACGTTTCCGCCGTAGTTGGCGTGCATGACGGGCGCGGCGGCCACGATGGGGTAAATCCTGCGCCGGTTGACGGCTATGGCCTCGTAGAGTTTCAGGATTTCATCGCGGTTGTCCATCCACTCCATGCAGAAGGTCTCCATCTTCATGATGCTGCCGGAAATCAAAGCCTGCAGCGGCTCGAGGCCGAATCCGGCGCGGACAATGCCGTCGCCGCCGAAATCCTCCTGCGCCCGCGCCGCCTGCTCGTAAGCCGGCTCGTAGACCTCGTCCCTGATCATGAAAAGAATGGCCTTGTAGTCTTCCGGGCTTTTGAAGAGCAGCTCGTGCCGCCAGGTTGTAAAACCGGCCGGCTCTGTCAGGGTTGTCAGGGTGCCGGCCGGTGTTTCGTAACAGGTCCGGACCATGGTGCGGCCGTTTACGGTGGAGGTTTGGGCGGTTGTTTTCACGTTCGGCATGTGCGTTTTGAAAACGCCCATGCGGTTGACGATGCAAAGGCCGCGGTTGCGCATTTCGCGTTCGGCGGCGCACTGGGGAATCTTGCTTTCGTAGATGGTGAAAGGCACACGGTCGGCGTGTCCTCCTGCGAGCGCAATTTCAACTCTTTGCCGCGGCGTCATGATAGGCCTCCAATCGTGCGGCCCAAAGACTACAACCGGTCAATCCGGCCTTCAATTAAAAAATTGCATTTCAGACCCTTTTGCCGGAATATTGCGGTGGTTGGTTGTAATAGCCAGCCAAAGATGTCCATCAGGATTACAGGCGGTTTGTGGCGGGGCAGGTTGCTGGAAGTGCCCGCAATAAGCATGCGGCCGACGCAGGACCGCGTGCGCGCCGCGGTGTTTTCGTCGCTGCAGGCGCTTGTGCCCGGGGCGCGCGTCATGGACCTTTTTGCCGGCACGGGCGCATTCGGCCTGGAGGCCCTCAGCCGCGGGGCGGCCGGCGCGTGTTTTGTGGAAAACAGCCGCGCGGCGCTGGAGGCCCTGCGCAGAAACGTCGGGCTTCTGGCCGGCCGCGAACAGGCCGGCGAGGCCGGGCAAATCAGTATTGTCAACGCGGATGTTGAAAGCTTCATCCGGGACTGCGGTGATGAATTCCGGTCCGACCTTGTTTTTGCCGACCCGCCCTACGATTGCGGAGAGGACTGGACAAAAAAAATCTTGTTTCACCTTGCCCGCCGGTCTATCCTGACGAAAGAAGGATGTTTCATTATTGAATCCCGCTCCAAGTCGCCGCTGGTCGAAGCGGAAGGATGGAGCGCTTACTGGGTAAGGTCGTACGGCGAAACTCGGATTTGCATGTATCGTTTGCAATCGAAAGGTACGTAGGGATAAAGCCAGATGGCGCACGGTGAAAGGCAGAATGGCAAAAGGTGAATATCCATTTGCTCTTTGTCCTCAGTCACTTTGTGCCTCTGTGCCTTTCTTTAACTTTGAACCCGGGCACAATACATGAAAGACCTGGCGGTATATCCCGGCACATTTGATCCGCTCACGCTCGGCCACGTGGATTTGATAAGGCGCGCGGCCAGGATTTTCGGCAAGATCATCATTGCCGTTTCGGCCCGGCCGAACAAAAAGACTCTTTTTACGGCGCCGGAGAGGCTGGCGATGGTCCGCCGGCTCTGCGCGCAGATTCCCGGCGTGAAAGCTGAAATCTTCAAAGGCCTCCTCGTAAATTACATCCGCTCGAAGGAGGCGCACGTGATCATCCGCGGCCTGAGGGCATTTTCTGATTTTGAATACGAGTTCCAGATGGCCCTGACCAACCGGCACATGGCGCCGGACATAGAGACCTTTTTCATGATGACCAAGGAATCATACAGCTTCCTGAGCTCGAGCGCGGTGCGCGAGGTGGCCTCGCTCGGGGGCGACACGGGAAAGTTTGTGCCGGATTTTGTCAAGAAGGAGCTTGACCGGAAGTTCAAACGGTTTCCGGCCGCCTCGCGCGGGAAACGGGAGCGGGACTGATTCCGCAGCCGGGATCACGTTGCCCAACCACAATTTGTTTCAACCTGGAGTCACATGCGCATGAATCGCCGCGAACGCCTCATGGCATCCCTGCAGGGCCGGCCGGTTGACCGGCCGCCGGTCAGTTTTTATGAAATTGACGGGGCGCAGGATACCGCCAGCCGGGATCCTTTCAACATCTATTCGCATCCTTCCTGGAAGCCGCTGATCGAGCTGGCCCGCGCCAGGACTGATCGCATCGTCAGGAAGCATGTGCCGATGGCAAATGCGCCGGCCGACCCGGTTGATGAGCTTGCGCGCGACGACACGCGCGTCGACGCGCAGGGCAGCCGCTTTACGACCAGGATTATCAGGGCGGGTAAGCGCACCCTTACCATGCGCACAAGACGCGATCCGGATGTGAACACGGTCTGGACCCTGGAACACCTGCTCAAGGACATGGACGATGTCAGGGCCTGGCTCGATCTGCCGGAGCCGGCGCAGGGCGGTGAGCCCGATGTAAACGTTATTTTACAGGTTGAAAAACAGCTAGGCGATGACGGCATCGCCATGATTGACACCGGCGACCCTTTGTGCGGCGCGGCCGACCTTTTTGAGATGGGCCAATTCACGGTAATGGCCATGACCGAGCCGGGAGCTTTTCGAAAAATCATGGACCGGTTTGCCAGACATTACTGGCATAAAACAGAAGCCGTCGCCAGGGCCCTCCCGGGGCGGCTCTGGCGCATCTGCGGCCCGGAATACGCCAGCGAACCATACCTGCCACCCGGGCTTTTCAAGGAATATGTCGTGGCCTATGACAAGCCCATGGTGGATTCCATCCAGCGCCATGGCGGTTTTGCCCGCATCCATTCCCATGGCAGGCTGAAATCCGTGCTGGATTACATCTCCGCCACGGGCTGCACGGGGCTTGACCCGATCGAGCCCCCGCCGCAGGGAGACGTTGACCTCCTTTACGTCCGGCAACATTACGGCCGGCAGATGACGCTTTTCGGAAACCTGGAAGCCAGCGACCTGGAAAACCTGGAGACGAGCGAGTTCGAGAAAAAAATCCGCCTGGCTATCAGGGAGGGGACATCGGGAGAGGGGCGGGGCTTTGTGCTGATGCCCTCGGCCTGTCCCTACGGCCGGATACTTTCAAGTCTGGCCATGCGCAATTATGAAAAGATGGCGGAAATTGTCGAAAAACTTTGACCTGGATTTCGCGCAGTCATAT
>JBAYWJ010000201.1:0-7156 GCA_041674125.1 Kiritimatiellia bacterium | reverse complement strand
GGAAGATTTGGAAGCCGTGCGCGTCTGATCACTATTCCTGAATTTCCACGCTTTGCCAGTCTATCATACCTGAATGTATTCTATCGCCTGGATTCCCATTTTCATGGGGATGACAGCGAGAGCTTATCATTCTTGACACGACCTGCGCATCATCGTGCGCCAATAACGTGAACATAAGCATGCCACAGAGATTCATGGCATATTTGCGTTGAAGGTTGGCTATAAGAAGGAACAATGGCTATTTATCAAGCCTTAGGCAAGAAAATAGCTACACCGCCGCAGCAATTTCATTGGCCTGCCGGCCAAGGCCTTCAACCTCCAGCTCAATTTTGTCGCCCGGCTTGAAAACAACCGGGGGGGTGTGAACCGAGCCGATCCCGGCGGGCGTGCCGGTGGCGATTATATCGCCGGGCAGGAGCGTCATGGAAGCGCTGATGAATGCGATGATGTACGGGATCTTGAAAATCATGTCTTTCGTGGTGCCGTCCTGGAGAACCTTGCCGTTTTGCAGGAACTTAAGGCGGAGGGCGTGCGGGTCGGGTATTTCATCGGCGGTGACCAGCCAGGGGCCGAGCGGACAGAAAGTGTCGGCGCCTTTGCCGCGGAACCATTGCTGTCCCGCGCGCTGGGCGTCGCGGTCGGTAACGTCGTTGAAAATCATGTAGCCGGCCACGTGCGCCATGGCATCCTTTTCCGGCACCCGCAGTGCCCTGGAGCCGATAACCACCGCCAGCTCTACCTCGCCGTCAACGATCCCGTGGCGCGGCGGGAGCAGGATGCGGTCGCAGGGGCCGTTGATGGCGGTCGTGGCCTTTGCAAACAATATGGGCGACTCGGGCGGCTTCGAGTTGCATTCCTTGGCGTGGTCGGCGTAATTCTTGCCCAGGCAGATGATCTTGCCCGGGCGCGCGATGGGCGGACCCAGCCTGACGCCATCCGTCGGTACGGTTTTACGCCTGCTTTCTTTAAGCAGGGCTTCCAGGCGCCCGAGCCCGTGATGGGAAAAGAAATGCTCGTTGTAGTCCTCGATATCAAAGGCCGCCGCCCTGACATCAAGTATTTTCGCATGCCCGGCCTCTTCAAAAAGGATCCCCGGGCGCTCTTCGTTCGCTTTGCCGAATCGTACCAGTTTCATAACCACCCCCGATATTTTTCAGGTCAGACCAATCCCTGCGCGATCATGGCGTTGGCCACCTTGCGGAAGCCGGCGATGTTGGCACCCTTGACGTAATTGACAAAATCGCCCTCCTTGCCGTAGCGCACGCAGCTTTCGTGGATGGCGCGCATGATTTCCCTCAGGCGCTGGTCGACTTCCTCCTGCGGCCATGAGAGGTGCATGGCGTTCTGGGACATTTCGAGCCCGGAGGTGGCCACTCCGCCGGCATTGGCAGCCTTGCCGGGCCCGTACAGTATTTTGGCGCCCAGGAAAACATCCACTCCCTCGGGGGCGGTGGACATGTTCGAGCCCTCGCTGACGCACTTGCACCCGTTCTTGACGAGAACCCTGGCGTCTTCGGCCGTGATTTCGTTCTGAGTGGCGGAAGGGAAAGCCAGGTCGCAGGGCGCGTGCCAGGGCCTTTTGCCGGGCATGAATTCAGCCTTAGGGTATTTCCTGCAGTATTCGGATATCCTGCCGCGGTGCTTGTTTTTCAAATCCATCACCCAGGCAAGCTTTTCCATGTCGATGCCGTCAGGGTCATAAACCGAGCCGTCGGAATCGCTGAGAGTCAGCGGCTTTGCGCCGAGCTGGAGCAGCTTTTCAACGGTGTGCTGGGCCACGTTGCCGGATCCGGAAACGGAGGCAGTCTTGCCGGATATCCCGTCGCCGCGCGTCTTGAGCATTTCCTCGGCGAAATAAACGCTGCCGAATCCGGTAGCCTCCTTGCGGATGAGCGAGCCGCCCCACTCCAGCCCCTTGCCGGTCAGTACTCCTGAGAAATCGCGCGTGAGCTTCTTGTACTGGCCGAAGAGAAACCCTATCTCGCGCGCGCCGACGCCAATGTCGCCGGCCGGCACATCTATGTTCGGCCCGATGTAGCGGAAGAGCTCGTTCATGAAGGACTGGCAGAAGCGCATGACCTCGTTGTCGCTCTTGCCGCGCGGATCGAAGTCGGAACCGCCCTTGCCGCCGCCCATGGGCAGCGTGGTCAGGGAGTTCTTGAAAACCTGCTCGAAGGCCAGGAACTTGAGGATGCTGAGGTTTACAGAGGCGTGGAAGCGCAAGCCGCCCTTGTAGGGGCCGATCGCTGAATTCATTTCCACGCGGAAACCGCGGTTGATCTGCACCTCGCCGCGGTCGTCAACCCATGGCACGCGGAACAAGACCACCCGCTCCGGCTCGACTATCCTTTCCAGTATTTTCCCGTGCCGGTAGGCGGGCGTGCTTTCAATAACCGGCATGACGCATTCCGCGACCTCGCGCACGGCCTGGTGGAACTCCGCCTCGCCCGGGTTTTTGGCTGTAACCTGCTCCATGAATTTTGCGATTAATTTTTCCATTCAGCCACCACCCCCGGTAAAATTGTTAAAAATGAATTGGGCATATATACCAGAATGCCTGCCGGGGGCAAATGAAAACAATGCATTTATGTAATCCCTCAGTTATGTGGGGGCTGATTGTCATTCCCGACCTGATCGGGAATCCAGAAAATAAATGCTGGATTCCCGCCTCCGCGGGAATGACAGCATTGAAGTCCTTTATCTACCCCACACTATAACTGAGGCCTTACGCATTTTGATGCAGAACAAAGCCAGATGTGTTAAGAATCATTGTGATCAAACCCGGCCGCAGCAGCGGGCGCGCATGCAAAATAAATGCCGCTTTAGCCCGGGCGTCTCTTTGATTTGCGGTGAATAACACTTGCAGATTTGATTTTCGGGAACAGGCAGTCGAAGAAGGGCCCGATGACCCGGTGCCCCTCGGGCGGCGATATTGCCAGGTCGGCGCTGGCCTCGATGATCCAGTGCCGGCCCAGGGCCTTGTTGACGAGAAAATCAATGGCCATGATCGGGATCGCGAATAGTTTTGCAATTTTCCGGCCCTGGCGCAGGAGTTCCGGATCAACGGAACCGGTTATGTCCTCCACGGTGCCGCCGGTGTGGAAGTTGGATGTGCGGCGCACCCGGACTGTCTGGCCTGCCTGGGGCACGGTGTTGTAGTTCATTCCGGCGGCCGCGATGGTGCGGCGAGTTTCGTTGTCGAGCGGGATGATGTTGGAGGCCTCGGTGCGCCTGTTCCTGGCATTCTGCATTTTGATCAGCTTGCGGATGCTCGTCTTGCCGTTGCCGGTTACCGCGGCCGGCACGCGCCGGATGGCGGCCACGTATTCCCCGCCGACAAAAATAAGGCGGTTGTCATCCCCCTCGACGCATTCTTCCAGGACGATATCCTCGCCGAATTTGCGCGCGCGCAGGACGGCCTGGCGCAAGTCGCTGACGGTTTTCACCGCCACCGCCACTCCGCGCCCGCCCCATTGCCGGGCCGGCTTGACGACGATGGACTTGCATTTCTGGAGGAATTCCTGGGCCTTTTCAAAGCCGGTGTATTTTGCCTGCCTGGGCACCGGGAAGCCGTAGCGCGCCATGAAGCGGTTGGCCAGGTGCTTGGCATCGGCCAGGAGGAATGAAACCGCCCCCACGCGGTCGGTCAGGGCGTTAAAGCACCTGATGCTTATTCCGCCGCGCTTTAAAATGAAGATCGGGGTTTCGCGGTCAATGACCTCGACCGATATGCCGCGCTTTTTTGCCTCGTCAGTTATGGTCCTGGTGTAAATGGTGTTCATGTTTATTCATTACTCATTTTGGCTGAAACTCTAGTATTGTCTCCCGGAAATGACTAATCTTCCGGGTCTGTCATTCCCGCGAAAGCGGGAATCCAGATTTGAAAGACTGGATCCCGGGTCTCATCACACGCAACGTGTGGTAAGCCCGGAATGACAATCATATGAAAGTAATTAACATATCAATACTCTAATCCGGCCATTTTAAATCAAGCGTTTTCTCGTACAAGGGATCGTAGATGTATTTTTCAAACGCGGAATAGTCGTACTCGGTCTGCCAGCTCCCGCGCGCGCCGCGCGGCTCGGGTTCCGGTCTCGATTCATCCTGCCCGGCTTTTGGACCTTCATCCGGCATGGATACTTTCGGTTCGGAATCGAGCGCGCCGGCGAGATAAGCCGCGTCGTTCAGGAAGAAAAGGCCGCCCGACACGTTCCCCGAAAAATATGCCGCAGGCCCGGTCCAGTGCGCCGGGTTGACCGGCACCTGCCGGAACAAGGTCGGCGTGGACATTGATTTTTTCAAAACCGCGAGGTACGGAGCGCGATCCGGGGCGTGGCGCGCGGCGAAAGCCACCGCGGAGCGGCAGTGCAGCTTGTGCTTTTTGTCGCGCGCGCTGGCCGTAATGGCGGCATCGGCCATTTTTATGAGACCTTCCTGCAGCACCTGGTTTTGGGTGAGGTAGTAATATTCCAGCAGGGCGTGCATGGCGCCGAAGTTGTGGAAGAACATGCCGCCGCTGTTGAGTTCGCGCGGCGGGCCGAAGCGCTCGGGGCCGGGGAATTTTACCGCGGTGCTTATGTCAATCCCATCCGGGCGGGCGAAGGCTTCCATGTAGCGCCGCAAGGTTTCCCCGAGCTCCCTGTCGCCGGTGATTTCCCACCGGAACAGGAGCCCGTAGGTGCGGCCGCTGTGGTCGGCATGGCGGTCGCAGGCGCCCTTTAAATAGTAGTTATCCGCAAGCTCCCTGTTCCACTCGCGCGTGCGGTGCTCGCCGGTAAGGAGGTAGTGGAAGCGCTGCTCGGAAAAGACGGTCTGGCGCTCCTCGTGGTTGCCGTCGCTCCAGTGCTGGACGCCGTGGCGGGTGCCCTTGCCGAAATATTGACCGGCGTGGCGCGCATCAACATCGCGCGCGTGGCGCGCGTTGGCTTCCATGAAGAAAAAGAGGCTGCGCTTGCCCGTGCGCAGGTATTGCTGGGACATGAAATGATTCACCAGCCCCTCGGTGTTGCTCCAGGCCCAGCGGCCGTTATCAAAGGCCCAGTCGCCCTGAGTAAAATAGTCCTGCACCTGCGGCAATTTATCCGGGGATTCCTTCGCCATCTGGTCCGGGGGCAGGGCCAGGAGTTTCGCGAGGGTATCCGGCGGGAAAACGCGACCGTAGCCGGAGCGGAATCTGTGGCGCACGTCGCCAAAATCCCAGAAGCCGTACCAGCCCCAGCACTTCTGGTGATAGAGCCAGAAATCGGCCGCGCGGTCAAGGTTGGCGTTGAACTGCGTGAATTTTTGATCCGCCGGATCAGGCTGGGGATATGTTACGCCGGCCGCGGCATACCATGGCCAGCCCGCGTAGACCAGCGGCTGGCTCTGGAAATCCGAGGCCACGGCATCAATTTCGCCGGGAGATGTGTCCGGGCCGTGAAAAAATAAAAGCAGCTCATGCGAGCGCGACACTCCCGTGAAGGGGCCGTTCTTGTAGTGGGCCACAATCCAGTCATTTTTTCCGGGTCCTTCGGGGGTCGAAGCGGACTCGCCTTGGCCCTGGTGCGGGTAATTGCTGTAGCGGCGCACGTCCATGAGCGGGGCGGTTTCCGGCCAGAGCCCGATTTCAAACGATGATTCCGCCCGGTCGAAGACAAGCTCCTTCGGAGCTTCCTGCCACATGTTCTTCTGGACCACGGCCAGGCCGAAATTATGATCGGAAACGTCCATCCATCCGCGCGAGGCATGTCCGGATTCGACAATTTCCCGGTACGGGCCTTTGTCCGCCGCACGCCAGGCCTCGTAGTTGACATGGCTGGTCTGGCGCAGGCCAAATTTGGAGGAAGGCGCCAGGCTGATGGCGCCCTTGGCGCCACCGGCTGTTGCCTGCAAATGCCCGGCATCGAGCGCCAAGGGCAGGCGCAAGCCCACGCGGCGAACAAAGGCTGCGCGCGGGTCGTTCTGCGTGAATTCAACCGTGTGGAAAAGCCGGATGTAAGACCGGCCCCGGTATACTTCCGCGCGCATGATCACGCGCGCGGGCTCCCTGCACATCGCCCTGCCCTCCATGCGCACGACCGCGCGCAAAGGGCCGTTCTCCTCAACCTCGATCTTTTCGATTTTCACCGGACCTGGATCAGGCATTCCTGAAGGATGGGTCGTGCCGACCGGGTAGCTTTCGCTGCGCAGAAAATCAACGGATGCCTGCGGCCGGCTGTCTTTGGCCATTATTTCCGCGCCGTCCATGACCGCGCTCGGCATCCAGCGCTCGCCGGTGCCGAGAGTAACGCGTAAAGGCCCGGTATCCAATTCCACAGTGTTTTCGTCCTGCCGGGCAACGAGAGGATTGCGGGTTTTAATTGCGCCGGACCTAACATCGCGTCCGAAGCTCAGGGCGCACGGGACATCGCCGCCATCGCGCAGCGTGACGCGGAAAGCAACCTGGTCGCCCTCGCCCTTGCCTTCGGAGAAATCAAAGCCGCCGTCGCCATCCAGGGGAAAAATGAGCAGGAGCCACTTGATCGTGCCGTCGGGCCAGAACGCCAGCGGGTTGGCCTGGAGCGGTGATTCGCGGCCTTTAACAAAGAGCCGGACCTGCTCCGGCGCGGTAACCGTGCCCTTCGGGACCGGAATACCGCCCGTGACGATGGGGAAATTATTTTTCCTCGATGCGGGCGCATTCCATGCGATCTCGTCGGCCACCGGCATGAACATTGTCGGACCGTCGCTGGGCAGGGTTTCTTTTCCCCAGGCTTTGGCCAGGAGGCTGTCGGGCATTACATCAGCTTCAGTGCCCTCAAAAAATATCCAGTCAATTTCATGGGTTTTTCCGAAAACGGCGGATGAAAGCCGCGGATCTTCGGGACTGAACGCGGATTGGGTAGGCCCATACAGGTAGATGATCCCCTCGCCTCCTTTTGCGGCATCGGCATAAAGCAGCTTGGGTGCGCGCCCGGTGATGTCGCGGTAGGCAAACAGGGCGCCGCCCTCGGGGTCATACATGGTCATCCATCCGGCGGTGCGACGGCCGGCGAAGGCGTGCAGCCCGCCCGTGTCCCTGGCTTCGGAGCGCCAGATGCGATAGCTGTGGCCGGTGTCCTGGTCTATGAAGAAATGGCGCCACCAGTTCTGCTCGGCGTGATTGAACACCGAGACGTGCATGTGGAACTGGTAGCTG
>JBAYWJ010000200.1:0-7157 GCA_041674125.1 Kiritimatiellia bacterium | reverse complement strand
TCCTGCAATCCGGCGAGGATCACTGGTTCACCTGCGAACGCATCTGCCATATAATCAGCGAGATCAAAAAGCGCTTTTCCCTGGCCATAACCCTTTCCATCGGCGAAAGGCCTTTCGCGGAACTGGCGGCATTCCGCCAGGCGGGCGCGGACCGCTTCCTGCTCCGCTTTGAAACGTCGGACCGCGGCCTGTTTTCGCGTCTCCATCCTAACGGCGATCTTGGCAGGCGTCTGGCCTGCCTTGAAAATATACGCAAGGCAGGGTTCCAGACAGGCAGCGGGTTCCTGATAGGACTGCCCGGCGGCGACCTGGAAACCATAGCGCGGGACATTGTTTTTGCAACGCGCCTGCGCCTTGACATGATCGGCTGCGGCCCTTTCCTTGCGCACCCGGATACTCCGCTGGCGGGAAAACCGCTTCTGGCCGACTGCGAAATTTATTTCAAGACTATCGCCATCCTCCGCCTGATGAACCCGGACGCCCACATCCCTGCCACGACGGCCTTTGACGCCATGGCCCCGGGCGGGCGCGACCGGCTCCTGCAAATCGGAACGAACGTGGTCATGCCCAACCTCACCCCGATGCGTTACCGGCGCCTTTACATGCTCTACCCCAACAAGCCCTGCGTCGACGAGGACGCCTCAACCTGCGGGGCCTGCCTGAAACGCCGGCTGGCGGCGCTGAAGCGGCCGATCGGCGCGGATTTTGGCCATGGAAGATCGTTTAAAAAGGGAAACAAATCCGGTAAGCTTGGCGACAAATAACTTGAGTATGTTTTGAACAGCAAAGCGACAACACGAAAGGGGAACAAAATGAAACAACCCGGCTTAAGCACTTTATCACTTCACGCCGGCCAGACGCCGGACCCGGCCACGGGAGCGCGCGCCGTCCCGATCTACCAGACCACGTCCTACGTTTTCAAAAGCACCGAACACGCCGCCCGTTTGTTCGCCCTGAAGGAATCCGGGAACATATACACGCGGCTGATGAACCCGACCACTGACGTCTTTGAAAAACGCGTGGCGGCCATCGAAGGCGGAACCGGAGCGCTGGCCGTGGCCTCGGGCCAGGCCGCCATTTCCTACGCCCTGCTCGGCATCACACGCCTGGGTGATGAAATCGTTTCCGCCAGCAATCTCTACGGCGGCACTTACCAGCTGTTGCATTATATGTTCCCCAAGCTGGGACGCGCGGCCAGGTTTGTCGATTCCCTCGACCCTGCCGCTTTCCAAAGGGCAATCACGCCCAGGACCCGCGCGCTCTACGTAGAGTCTATCGGGAATCCAAAGCTCGACGTCCCCGACTTCAAGGCCCTCGCCGGCATTGCGCACAAAAACGGCATCCCGCTGGTAATTGACAACACGGTCGGCGTCGGCCTGGTGCGCCCGTTCGAACACGGGGCGGACATCATCGCCTCTTCCGCTACCAAATATATCGGCGGGCACGGCACTTCGCTCGGCGGCGTGATTGTTGATTCGGGAAATTTCAAATGGAACAGCGGTAAATTCCCTGAATTCACCGAGCCTGACCCCGGCTACCACGGCCTCGTTTACTGGGACGCCCTCGGCCATGTGCCCGGGGCAGGCAACGTTGCGTTCATAACAAAAGTCCGCGTGACGCTCCTGCGGGACCTCGGCGCGGCCCTGAGCCCCTTCAACGCGCACCAGTTTTTACTGGGCCTCGAAACCCTGCCCCTGCGGCAGCAAAAGCATTCCGCAAACGCGCTGGCAGTGGCACGCTGGCTCGAAAAACACCCCAGGGTAAGCTGGGTCGTCTACCCGGGGCTGAAAAACAACCCCAACCACCGCACCGCAGCCAAATACCTCAAACACGGGTTCGGAGGCCTGGTGGGCTTCGGGGTGAAAGGAGGCCTTGCGGCCGGCAAGAAATTCATCAACGCCGTCAGGCTAATTTCGCACCTGGCCAACATCGGCGACGCCAAAAGCCTCGTTATCCACCCGGCGTCGACCACGCACCAGCAGCTCAGCGCCGCCGAGCAGCTGGCCAGCGGCGTCACTCCCGATTACATCCGGCTTTCCGTGGGACTGGAGGACATCGAGGATATCCAGGCCGACCTTGACCAGGCGCTGGAAAAGACGGTGTAAGAAAGTGACAAAGGCACATACGCGCAAAGCCGTTAATAGAATCGCGGTGGGGCTGAGCGGCGGCGTAGACTCCGCCGTGACAGCCGCGCTGCTGCTTCGCGCGGGGCATGCGGTTTGCGGCGTCACCATGCAGTTCTGGACCGGCAAGATAAAATTCAAGTCCGTCCGCCCCTCGGCCTGCTTCGGGCCCGGCGAGACTGAAGACATCGCTTCCGCGCGGGAAGTGGCCGCGTTCCTCGGCATACCGCACAAGGTCATTCCCCTTGCGGGAGAATACGAGGCCAAGGTTCTCGGCTACTACCGTGCGGAATACCTGGCCGGGCGGACCCCGAATCCCTGCGTCGTTTGCAACGCCTTAATCAAGTTCGGCGCGCTCTGGGACGCGCTCGAGTCTGCCGGAGTCAAATACGATCTGCTGGCCATGGGGCATTATGCCAGGGTGGAATATGACGCCCCGGCTAATATTTTCCGCCTGCGCCAGGGAATCGATCAATCCAAGGACCAGTCGTATTTCCTGCACCGCCTCAGCCAGCGGCAGCTCTCCAGGGCCATTTTGCCGCTGGGGAACATGCGCAAAAAGGACGTCATCGCCGAGGCATTGAAAATGAAGCTGCCGCGCGTGGCGGAAAGAAAGCAAAGCCAGGATTTCATCGAAAGCGCCGACCATGGCCCGCTGTTCGAAGGGCAAAACGTCCCGCCTGGCAAGATCATCGACTCCCGCGGCAGGCAGCTCGGATTGCACCGCGGCCTGGTCCACTATACCATCGGCCAGCGCGACGGACTCGGCATCAGCGCCGGCGAGCGCATGTACGTCAAGAAAATCAGCGCCGGAGACAATACCATCGTCATCGGCAAACGAGATGAACTGATGGCGACGGAAACCGTGATCAGGGATGCGCACTGGATCAGCGGCTTTCCGCCAGACAGGGAATTCGCATGCACTGTCCGCCTGCGCTACCGTCATGGCGGAGTTCATTCCAGGGTTGCCCTCGCCGGGAATGATGCTGCCCGCATCATTTTTGATGAAGCCCAGTTTGCGGTCACGCCCGGGCAGGCAGCGGTTTTTTACGACGGCGACGAGGTACTGGGCGGCGGATGGATAGCCGCTGATACTTGAAAAACAAGAATGTCACCACGGATATCGGGTTACACTGTTTTTTGTCATTCCCATAAAAAAGGGAATCCTGCTTCGATTTTACCGGGGAGGAATTTCTTCTGGCTTGCGGGCTTGGCCCGTGTTATTTTGATCAGAAGAATGCAGGAATCAGTATAAACGAAATCTGAACCGTGAACATGCCTGCGATAAAATCCAAACTGCGCGCGCTGAAAGACTGCCTGCGGAAAATGGAACCGCTGCTGGTGGCATTCAGCGGCGGGCTCGACAGCTCCCTCCTGGCGGTGGCCGCCCGGCAGGTTCTCGGGAACAATATCCTTGCCGTCACCATCCGCTCCCCCGCACTTTCCACAAGGGACTTACAGGATGCAAAAAAAATCGCCCGCGCATTCGGCATCCGCCACAGGGTTGTCTGCGCCGACGACTTGCGCATTCCGCATTTCACCGCAAATCCGGAAAACCGCTGTTACTATTGCAAGTTTTCACATTTCACCCTCCTCAAAAAGATCGCCAGATCGCAGGGATTCAAAACGATTGCCGACGGCACCAATGCCGATGATCTCAACGATTTCCGCCCCGGCCTGAAAGCGGCAAGCGAGCTCGGCATAAAACATCCGCTGCAGGAATGCGGGTTTGCCAAGCGTGACATCCGCCGCGCAGCCCGCCTGCTTGACCTGGCCGTCGCCGATAAGCCGGCCTCGCCCTGCCTGGCCTCGCGTTTTCCCTATGGCACCCCCATCACCCGCAGGCAATTGCGCATGCTTGATATCCTGGAAACAAAAATCCGCAGCATGGGGTTCAGCGATTGCCGCGCCAGGGTCGAGGCGCGCGGCATCGTCCGCATCGAAATTCCGGAAAATGAAATCGCAAAGTCCCTGGACAACAGATTGCGCAAGCGGCTCCTGGCCGCGGCCCTCAAAGCCGGATTCAGGTATGCCGCGCTCGACCTGGCGGGACTGCGCAGCGGCAATTTGAATAAGTGAATTAACTAAATTACACCGCTGAAACGCAGAGAGCACATGGAAAAATCACATGCCTTCCGGATAATTAGCCGGCAGAAAACTCCGCGCCCTCGGCACCACCGCGGTATATATCATATGAAAATCCAGATTAACGGCGAAAAGCGCGAGATCCGGAAGGGACAAAGCCTGGCCGGTCTCGTCAAAACCTTTAATCCATCAAAAAAGCGCGTGGCCGTGCTCCTGAATGATGGTATGATTCCCAGGAACAAACACGCAACCTGTTTATTGAAAGATGGCGACCGGGTGGAAATAATCGCTTTTGCGGGCGGAGGTTAGACAAAATGACGGCCATCAATGAGCGCGAGCGGTATGCGCGCCAAATTTCCCTGCCGGGAATAGGCAAAGCGGGACAGAAAAAACTGGCCTCAAGCAGCGTCCTGCTCGTTGGGGTTGGCGGTCTCGGTTCGCCCGCCGCTTTTTACCTTGCCGCCGCAGGCGTAGCAAATATCGGCCTCATGGACCCTGACGCCGTTGAAACGAGCAATCTCCAGCGGCAAATTCTGCATTTCACCCCGGATGTCGGGCGTAAAAAGGTGACCTCGGCCAAGGACAAGCTGGAGCTGCTGAATCCCGGGGTAAACATCATGGTCTATCCTGATAAATTGACGATAAAAAACGCTTCCCGAGTTCTGCGCGGATATGACTTCATCATTGACGCAACCGACAATTTCAGCTCGAAATTTCTCATTGCCGATGCCTGCCATGCGCTGAAAAAGCCATACTCCCATGCCGGCATCCTTGAATTCTCCGGCCAGACCATGACGGTCATCCCCGGCAAAACGGCCTGTTACCGCTGCGTCTTTATTTCGCCCCCGAAAGACGTAAAGATATCGCGCGGGCCTTTGGGCGCGGTCCCCGGGGTTGTTGGCGCCATCCAGGCCATGGAGGCAATCAAATACCTGCTGAAAGCGGGAGTGCTGCTCACCAATCGGCTGCTGGTTTTCGACGCGCTCAAAATGAATTTCCGGGAAGTTGCCGTAAGGCGCAATCCCCGCTGCCCTCTTTGCGGCAGGCGTTGAAGAAAGCGGACGAATTAAATCTTCCGATATCAATTGACTTGTTTGAAGGCCGCTTTAGAATCCGATCGCATAAGGCCATGGAAGCGCGCTTTCATCATTTATATCGCCCTGTCGGCTCGCTCAAAGCGTTTTATTACGCCCTTACCGCAGTGGCCTTGCTTTCGTCAGCCTCCTTGGCCGATTTGACCAACCGCTACGTGGTCAAGGGTAACGTCGGCGCGGTTCCATACGACACCCTCGCAAGGGCCGCGGGCGACATCCAAACCGCGATAAATTATGCCTATGCCGGGGAGACGGTGCTGGTGGCCGCCGCCACTTATGACGTCGGGGGCACGAACAACTGGCCGGCTGGCGGAAAGCTCACCAACCGGGTGGCAATCACCAAGGCCATAACCCTCCAGAGTTTGAACAACGATCCGGCCAATACGATCATCAAGGGCGCCTGGGACCCCATCTCTACCAACGGCCCCGCGGCGGTCCGCTGCGTCTACATGGTCCAGAATTCATCCCTGAAAGGGTTCACCCTCTCCGGCGGCGCCACGATCACTTCCAATGAAATGACCCGGGAAACCGTCGGCCTCAACGCCTGCGGAGGCGGGGTCTGCGCCCAAAATTACCTGGTGACAATTTCGAATTGCATTGTGACCGACTGCAGATCATTTGGCGACCGTTACAACGGCATATACGGCGGCGGCATAACTTACGGCCAGATCTTCAACTGCACCATTGTCAATAGCCATTCCTGGCGCGGAGGCGGAGTGCACGGCGTGCAATCAACCGTTCTTTCCAATTGCATTATTGCGGGAAATGCAGCGGAAGACTGGGGCGGAGGCGTGGACAACTGCAAGCTCTACAGCTGCCTTGTCTCCAATAATTCATGCATCCGCGGCTCTGGCGGCGGACTTTACAGCGGGCGGGCTTTCGATTGCACTTTTGTCTCCAATTCCGCCCGCTATGGCGGCGGCGCCGAAAGTTGCGGGGGTATTTACAACAGCTCTTTTTACTTCAACCGGGCCACCAATGATTCCTGCGGCGGCGCCGCGCGCCAGTCCACTCTTTTTAAATGCACAGTTATCAGCAACTGGGCTCACGTGCGCGGGGAAGGCATAGCCTCATCCACGGCATCCAACTGCATTTTCATCGCCAATGGCATCGCGCTGTCTTCGCTGCAAAACTGCCTGGTAGCCGGCAGCACTTCAAGCATCTCCATAATAGGCAACCAATTCACCGTCCTGCGAAATTGCACTATTGTCGGAAACCGGGGCAACATCTATATCGATCCCCCCAATAAAATATCCATGTTCAACTGCATTTCATGGGGAAACGGATACATAGATTTCAACGTCCTGGCTACCAATTCCTGCGGGGTGGCCGGTCCAAGCAATAACTACAACAATGCTCTCGATGGAAACTTCACCAATAATCCCCTTTTCATTTTCGACAGCATCGGCTTCGGCACCAACCTGACCATCGGCAATTACCGGCTTCAGACAAATTCCCCCTGCGTTGACAGCGGGATGTACCAGGCCTGGATGGCCGGGGCGGTTGATTTGGACAACCTGCCGCGGATCCTGAAGGGGACGGTGGACATGGGCGCGTATGAGGAGGCGCACGTGTTCAGCCACGCCCCGCCATCCATCACGAACACTGTCATGCGGGGCTTCAGCACCAACCTGGTCGTGTACCTGACGAACTCCTCCCCCGACCTTGCCCTGTACTGGGGCTCTTCCATCACGAGCCTCTGGGCCAGCGGGCCGAACTCTGGCGCCCCCCTTGCCGCGCCGGGCTCGGGCACCTTGACCGTTACCAACGATTCATACGGGATGGCGCTGGGGACCTTTGTAAGCCGGATGATAGTGAGCGCCCTGACGAATTACCCCCTGGCCATGGAAGGCTA
>JBAYWJ010000199.1:0-7182 GCA_041674125.1 Kiritimatiellia bacterium | reverse complement strand
GCAGTCGCCGGCGGACATGGCTCTGACCGGATTTGACAACTACGAAACTCCCTCTCTGCCCGCGGTCCTGACCACGGCCGACCTGGCGTTGGATGAAATAGGCCGGATGGCGGCCATGCATCTGACCAATCAGCTCAACGACCGGGCGCGGGCGGGGACCATTCTGTATGTGCCTTGCCCCATCTTGATCCGTTCTTCGACCGATGCCGGCAGGAAGCCGGAAATTAAAACCCCGCTGGCGATTGCATAATACATTGGAAATTATGTCGGTCCAGAAAGATAAAGCATCATTATTGTGGATGGAAAATGCCCTCGACCTGGATTGCGGCAAACGCCTGCGTTACGGCCGGGTGGATATGGGCGCTTATGAAGCAATCTATAACGGCGCGATTTACTCATTTCACTGATTGCAGGCTGGATTCGAACAATAATAACAGGGAGTAACCCATGAAGAAATTTGTCAGAGAGCTTGTTTGCGGAATATTTGCATGCATGGCGCTGGTTGCATCCGGGGCGGCTCCGGATGACAGCTTGCTTTTTTACTGCAGCTATGATGGCACGCCGGAGCCGGCCGTGGCGGCGGGCGCAAAGACTTTCCGCACCAACAACGCCCCGGAATTCCGGGATGGGGTCGCCGGCCAGGCGATCCTGATCGGCGGCCAGTCGCCGGACGGCAAGACCCGCTTTGTCAGGTATGAGCCGGATAAAAACCTTGATTCGGAAACAGGCACGCTCTCGCTCTGGGTCAAACCGCTGGACTGGGACGGCGACGCGAACAGCTTTATCGTGCTTTTCCATGCCGGCATCGGCATGGGGGAGATGTTTGTCTACAAATTTTTCATCGGGGACGAGTTCCGGTTTTACATGCCGGGAATGACCGCGGACTGGGACAGGCTTTACAAAAACATTCCCTTCTGGAAGAAGGGGCAGTGGCACCACGTGGTGTGCGCCTGGTCCCCTCAGGAAATCCAGCTTGTTCTCGACGGCCAGCTGATAGGCGTTAAAAAACGCCGCGATGCCCCGGTGCCTTCCCGGCCGGTGAAGCAGATGAGCGTTGGCATGGAGCAGGTCAACAAGCCGGGGGACCTGAATCGCGGCAGCCTGATAGATGAATTGCGCATCTACGGGCGCGCCTTGTCGTTTGGAGAAATCCAGGAAATCTATTTGCAGCATGCCGAGGCCGCAAAAATCCGCGATGCGCGTAATTTTTTACAGCTCGGCGAAAAAACCGCCAGCCCCGATGGCCGTGTTTCTCCCGGGGAATATGCCTTTGCCGGCTCCGGCTTCCTGGACCTGGAGGGCTTTGTCGCGGCCCGGCAGGGCGGGTATGCTTTGAGCTACGACCGCACGAATTTCTACATGGCTTTTATGGGCGAAGCTCCTTCCGTGACCGCCGGCCAGACAGGCGCTGCCGCCGACCGGGTTGAATTTTACCTGAATCCCGACCCGGAATCCGGCGCCTGGCGCAGGCTTGCCTGCACGCCTGACAATGTTGTGCAGGGTTTTGCCGCCGGGTCCAATGCCTGGGATTACGCGGTGGTAAAGACCGTGTCCTGCATCACGGGCGGTGTCTGGATTGTCGAGGCGGCCATCCCCTTCGCGGCGCTCGGGCTCCCTGCCGCGCCGGACGGCCGGCAGTGGCTGGTGAATATCGGGCGAACATTCACTGCGCCGGCCGGCGTCATTTCCGCCTTCCCGGTGGCGGGGCGTTTGGACGATATGACCCATTTCGGCGCTGTGAGTTTTGACCCCAGCGCGCCTTGCCTTCGGATTGCCGAACTGTTTGCCGCCGGCGCCACCGGCAGGATTTCGGCCGCTTCCGCCGACGGGCGGCGCATAGAAGGTGCCTTTTCATCGTGGTCGTCGGTGACGGATTACGGCATGCGCCATAAGAATTTCACGCTGCAGGAAGGCACCAATAAAACGCCTTATGCAACCTCCGGCAATATTTATCCAACCCTTTTTGGCGACATAACCTTGGATATTTACGATTGGAAAAGCAAAAAATCCTTTTTCCGCAGCGTCTTTAACACCCGGGCAACCGTGCCGCTCTTCGGGTATTTTGCCTATGCCGTGCCCGATAAGAACCAGCTCATGACCGGCCTGCGCTGCCAGGACGGCAAAAAGATCAGGCTGCGCTTTTTGGGTTCGGACAAAACAAAGCAATATACGCAGCCCGACCAGGGCTACCCGCGCTTTCCGATCTGCACCAATATCGTCTATGAACAGATCAAGGAGGCGCCTCGGGATTCGCTGCACTTCAATATGCAGTTCGACGTTGATTATGCCGCCATCAGACCGGGCGACTACATGGTGAACATTGACGCCCTGGACGAAAACGGCAAAGTCATGGGATCGTTTGACCGAAAGATCAATATCCCCGGCAAGGATTCGCCGGTAACCCGGCCTTTCAAGCCGGATAATGACCGCGTGCCGTATCCCTGGAGTCCCGTCAGGGCAGGGCGGACCACGGTGGAAATATGGGGGCGCAAATACGATTTTTCCGGCGGGTTTCTGTTCTCTTCGCTGGTCAGTCAGGAAAAAGAGCTGCTGGCCGCGCCGGCCTTCCTCCGGCTGGATGGCCGGGAATTGGAGATGCAAGATCCTGAACGCCCCAAAAAAATATCAAGCGACGACTTGAGCGCGCTCTGGGAAAAGAACGCCGACCTGGGAAAAATCAAAACCTCCGCCAGAATAAGAACTTATTTCGACGGGTATTGCGAAATTGAGTTGACGCTCCAGCCGCCCGAACAGGGCCTGGAGATCAAGTCCCTCGCGCTGGAAATTCCGGTTAAAAAGGAATACGCCACCCTGGTGACGGACAGCCGCGTGCCGCCCTATACCAAGGCCGGCGCCGTGAGTAACGGCTGGTTCCAGACCGGGCAGAGGACCATGTGGGCGGGCAACGAGGAGATAGGATTCAACTGGATCACGGAATCGCTGGATGGCTGGAGCCTGAAGCCGGACAGCAAGAATGTCGAAATCCTCTGCCAGGCCGATAAATCCATCATCCGCTTCAACCTGGTTGACCTGCCCTTGAGCCTGAAGGAGCCGCGCCTGATCAAGTTCGGGTTTGTGGTCACGCCTTCGCGTCCGTTGGAGCCCGGCATGCGCCGCATCCGCTACGGCCGCGAGGCGCGGGTGGTGGCGCAGGGCGGGGCCGACTATTTTGCCTCATATATTTACAACAGCGAACCCTGGGAATACGAAGCCGGCGGCTTTTCGGACGCCATGCTGTATTCAAGCTATAACTTCTATGCGCCCTTTGCCCCTGAATTCGGTTACTGGGAGACGCAATGGAGCAGGCCGCCTTACGGGGTGTATTCCGGGGTCATGCCCATGGCGGTGGCGGCCCGGGAAAGAACATTGTATGCCGGGATCGATAACTCCAACATGTTATTCCGTAACTTTATCCTCAACCAATTCCAGGATTTCATCAGGAACCATTACCCGCCGCACAAGAACGTGAAGCATTTCATGTATGACGTCGGCGGGGGCCTTTCCAGCCGCTGTCAGGCCATAGCCATGTATAAAATGATCAAGGAAAAAAATCCGGAGGCGAAGGTGTTTTACCACACCGGCTACGGACGCGACATGTCGGGCCAGCATTTCGCGGATGCGAGCATGGCCGGCGAGGGGTTCGAGCCCAACGTGGCCAAGCAGCTCAATTATTACGACCTGCTGACGCCGGAAATGTTCCGCGCCATTTATCTCAAGGAAATATGGGGATTGCGCGGCATCATCATCTGTCAGCTGACGCGCGGCACATCCTTGTTCAATCCCGCGGCTTACGCCAAGTATGACGTCAACGATCCCGTCCACCATAGCGCCCTGCTGCATTTCATGGGTTACATGATGACCCACGACGTGGATGGTTCCACCTGGGACACAAAAAGAATGATGCCGGTGGTCAATCGGCTTTACGACACGCAGGACAAGCTTGGCTGGGATGACAAGGTTGTTTTTCATCCCTACTGGAAAAAGGATTCCGGCGTCAGGCAGGTTGCACCCGGCCTTGCGCGCATCATGGCTTCCGCCTATACCCGGGAAGGCAAGATGCTGCTGGCGGTGCTGAACGACACGGACAAGGAGGAAACTGTCCGCTTGGGGCTGGACCTGGTTAAGCTAGGTGTGAAGGAGGGGCTCAAGGGCCATGACGTCTGGGTGCCGGAGTCAAAATATACGCTTGCCTCCGCGCTGGAAGCAAAAATGCCGCCGAGGGGATTCAGGTTGATTTTATTTGATGACAAGTAAAAGTAAGGAGGGAAGAAGTCAGAATTCAGTAGTCAGTAGTCAGAATGAAGATAACAATTGGAAACTGAATTTGATGTAGTGGTGGTTCGGAAGAACCGCAGGAATTGCCGCTCTTACGAACGGTCGCTGCAAAAAGGTAAACGGCTGCAATCGAAGATTGAGCAAATGGTTTGCGCCCGCTATGATAACAGGAATTTAATGTAAGCCATGAACCAGAAAAGAGAGGGATAAGCGATGCAACTGAGAAAAATAGCCGGTGTTTTTTTCGCGTGCGTAATAGCCTTTTCTGTCCGGGCCGCAACCGATGAGAGCCTCCTTTTTTACTGCAATTATGACGGCAGTGCCAATGCCACGTTTTCGCGCGGCGAAGGAGCCGCAAAGTGCACGGTCTCCCCGGAGTTTCTGCCGGGCGTGCGCGGTCAGGCCGTCGTCATCGGCGGGAACACTTCCGGTGTCCAGACCATTGTCAATGATCTGCCCGCCAACACCCTCCAGGAGCTCAACTGCTGCTATGCGCCCGATAAAAACCTCGATGTGCACCGGGGCAGTGTTTCTTTTTGGGTCAAGCCCCTGGACTGGGACGGCAACACCAAGGGATTCAACGTGCTCTTTTATACCCAGGCCGGTCAGAATTTCTTCCAGCTTTACAAGTTTTTCAGCGACGATGCCTTCCTTTTCCTGCGCGGCGACCAGAAGAGAGGCTGGACCTCGGTCGAAAACAAGATCCGTTACTGGAAAACCGGCGAGTGGCACCATGTCGTTGCCGCCTGGGGGCAGGATGAATTGAAAATGTATATTGACGGCGCCCGCGTCTGCAGCCGCAAGGTCCGGTTCCCGCTTGAAAACACCAGCCCCGTCCAGCCCTTCAGCGTCGGCCCCGGCGGGGCGTGGAAGCACGCCTTTGTCGGCCGGAGCCTGGTGGACGAGTTCCGCATCCATGACCGGCCCTTGAGCGATGATGAGGTGGTGGGCCTTTACCGGCAGGATTCGGCCGCGGTGGAGATAGATGCGGGCCTGGCCACCGTCGGGCAAAAAACACCGGCCCTGGATGGAACAATCAAAGACGGCGAGTACGCGTTTGCCGGCCCCGGATTCAACGACTTGAAAGGCTACCTGTCCCCCCAACAGGGCTTTTATTATTTCAGCTACGACCGGTCCAATCTTTACATTGCGGTCAGCTCCGGTCTTGGCGCGGAAAAAACGGCGCCGGCCATGGAGCGCGACGGCGCTTTTGAAGTATCCGAAAGGGTGGAGGTATATCTTGCGCCGGACTCGGCCGAAAAGGATCTGTATCGCTTCGTGCTGACTCCTTCCGGCGGAATGAACGACGATAAGAACGGGGAGAAGCAATGGAGCAGCGCGGGTCTGAAGCTTGCCAACGGCATCACGAACGGCAGCTGGATCGCGGAACTGGCCATTCCCTTCGCAGACCTTGGGCTCAAGGAAGCGCCGGATTCCCGGAGGTGGCGCGTGAATATCGGACGCGTTTTTGTGTCGCCCCCCGCGGCGGTCGCCATCGCGCCGGTGAAGGGCGCGCTCGACGACCGCAGCCAGTTCATCACGCTTGTGTTCCGGCCGGATGCGCCTCTCATCCGGGTCGCCAGCTGGACCGACCTGGCGAAAAAACAAACCGCCGAAGACATAAGCGTGCAGTCAACCAACATCCTTGCCGAGATCAGGCTGGACCGCATCAGCGACACCACCCTGGCCTACGGCTTGAAGGCCCGCGCCAGCCCGCTTTTTTCCCGGGGCAAGGCAACGCCCCAGAAATCCTCGGTCTTTGCTATGTCTCAGGATTTTATCCTGGGTGAAACCCGCATTGTGGAAAAAGTTGACGGGAAAGAAACGACGCTCTATGCGCGTAAAACGATCTGTGAAAACGATGATCCCATGCGGACCTTTTTCCTCTATACCCAGGCCAAGAAGCAGCTGCTTGTGTCGGCCTGGCACAAGGCCGATGGCAATATCCGGGCCCGGTTCCTGAAGCCGGATGGGAGCTGCACGTTCGAGGCCAGCCGTCCCATTCCGAAAGACTCGGCCTATTTCAACGCGCTCTTTGACATGGATTTCGAAAAACTCGTGCCCGGGCTTTACCTGATCAAGATAGATTATGTCGCCCCGGACGGGAAAGCCCTCGAAACGTGGGAGCAGGCCATCAGCATCCCGAAGCCGGATGACCCGATGTTCAAGCCCTACGTTGATCCCGAGGCGGACAAGGTCCCCGCGCCGTGGATCCCCTTAAAGAGCGATAATGAAAAAGTCGCAATGTGGGGCAGGGAATATGATTTTTCGAAGGGAATTTTGTTCTCGTCGCTCAAGAGCCAGGGGGAGGAAATCCTGGCCGCCCCGGTGCTTTTGCGGATGGATGGCGAAACTCTTTCGCCCTCCGGCGAGGTCGGGCTTGCGAAGAAAGCCGGCACGGACATGCTGGCGGAGTGGGAAAAGAAAGCGGATCTTGGAAAGCTAAAGGTTGAAAGCCGGATCAAAACGCACTTTGACGGTTACTGCGAGGTGGCCATGACGTTTTCCCCCGCCGGGAAAGAGCAGGTGATCAAATCGCTTGTCCTGGATATCCCTTTGCGTCCCGAGGCCGCCACGCTCGTGCGGGATAACCGGATCAGCTTTCTTGATAAGAGCAAGAGCGGGGCGGTGACCGACGGCTGGCACCAGGATTTGACGGGATCGCGCAACGGCCCTTTCATCTGGGTTGGGAACGACCGGGTCGGTTTCAACTGGCTGGCGCCCAACCTCGAAAACTGGAGTTGCAGGAAGACCGAAAGGAGCGTGGAAATTGTCCGGCAGGGCGACGCCTCTATCCTGCGCTTCAACCTGGCGGATACGCCCACCAACTGGGCCGAAGGACGGACGATTAAATTCGGGTTCATCCTTACCCCGTCGCGCCCCCTTGATCAGAAGATCCACCGCATG
>JBAYWJ010000198.1:0-7210 GCA_041674125.1 Kiritimatiellia bacterium | reverse complement strand
GCGCGTGGCGGCGTTGACCGTGGAAGGACATACCTTCCGGGTATGCCCATTCCGCGGCCGCCTTGCCATGCGCGAAACTGAACAGTAATCATGGTTCAAATTAATTTGCGGATAAGCTCTAAGTTATCCCGGCCCGAAAACGCGCAATTCCCGGATGGTCCACCAGAAGCGCGGGTGGCCCATGGTGAGCGTCACACGGATGCGGCGCGCGTTCAGCGGCGCGAAGGCGGCGGTGTAGAAGCTGTTGCCAACGTACATCCAGGGCTGGTCGTTTTCCCAGAAAAACCCGGCGGCCACCGGCCCGGTTTCGTAAACCGCATGCCACTCCATGCCGTCGGAAGATGCTTCCACCCGGTAGCCGTTAGGGGCGTCGCACTCCACCCCGGGAGTGTCAAAGCGGATTTTACATATCGTTTCCAATCCGCCCAGGTCTATTTCTATCCACTGGCCGCCCTGCTGCGGCGCGCCGGTGGTCCAGCCCGTGGCGGGGGCGCCGTCCCTGGCTTTCTCCAGGGTGTTTGATCCCAGGCTTGAGCTCAGGCGCCACCGGGCGCGCTCCAGCTCGCGCAGCTTCGTAATCCCGGCCGGATCGCCGCCTTTTTTGTATGGCGGCACAAAGCCGTGGTAGACCGTGAAATCGCCGACCGCGCTTTTGCGGTATGAGCCTCCGATCATTTTAAGCTGTTTCTCGATGTCGGGGATAAAAGACAGGATGGGGTGGGTGATGAAGGCGATATTGGTTGCGGCGTGCACCTCTTCCAGGTATTGCGCCGGCCGGCCCGGAAAGCGCTCGTTGAATGGCTCGGCGCAGACCAGGCGCTCGCGTGCCTCGAAGGTTATGCGGTAAGATATCCAGTAATGGGCGTAAGCGCGGGTGATGCCTCGCTCGCCCAGGAAGGAGTGCAGGGGCCCGGTGTCCGGCAGATCCAGCGTCCGGCCGACCGTGTCCGGGTTGCCCCAGGCGCGGCAGAGCAGGAAGTTGCCCCAGGCCTGCGCGCCGATGATGAAAATCAGGAGGATGGCAAAGAGATAGCGGTTCCACTTCCAGACCTTCGTCAGGCCGCAGGCGAACAGCAGGGGCAGGGCGGACATTAAAGGCAGGGCGAAGCGCGCGTTGTGCCAGGCCGAGCGCTCGCTGCGGCAGAAGAGAAAGATTACGCAAAGCGCCAGGACGAGCAGGATGGCCGTGCCGTCGCCCATGAAGGGGCGGGGCCTGAGCCAGCGCAGCATTCCGCGCAGGCGCGTCAGCACCGCGACCGCCGCCAGGGCGCACAGGAGTGTTCCCAGCGCAAGGCCCGCAAAAGACGGCAGAGAGAGGTAGTGGACGCTGTCGCCGTAAAGCATAATCTTTGTCCCGGCCATGAAGTGCAGCGTCATGCCGAAAAACGCTTTGCAGAGCTCCAGGGAGCGCTGCCAGGGGCAATTCCCGGCCATGTCGGCGAAGGTGGCGAAACCATGGGTTAAGTTGAAAAGCCAGAAAGGCAGCCCGCCGAGCGCAAAAGCCGCGGCGGCAAGCCAGAACGGCCCGCGCAGAAAAAAGAGGCGGTCGCGCAGGAAAATAAAAAGGATGGCGGTGACAACGTAGCTGGCGGCGACGATGTGGAGCCAGAACATGAACCCGAGCAGGAGCCCCAGCGCCAAAAACACCCTCCATTCGGAGATGGCAATTTTCGGTGAGGGCTTTATGGCGGCGCCGGCCAGCAGCCAGAGCGCCAGGGTGCCCATCGCGGTCAGGGGCAGGTATTCCGGGGGAACGCTCAGCGCCCCCGCCATGGCCAGGTAGGGAACAGGCGCCGCCAGCAGGATCACGGTGACCAGAGCCGCGCGCCGGCCGTAAATCCGCCGCGCCAGCAGCCCGGAGGCCGCGACGTAAAGAATGGAAAAAAACAGCGGGTAAATGCGCGCCGCGAGAGCGGTGGCCCCGAGCAGCAGGAAAACGGCCGCATCAAAATACGCCTGCTGGGCGCCCATGTAGTTCTGGCCCCAGTAAAAAACCGGGAATGAGCCCTTGAGAACGTTCAGCCCCATCAGCGCCGGCCAGGCTTCGTCTGTGGAGAAGGGGACGTGGTGCAAGCCGAAGGCGTAAAAGGCAATCCGGAAGGCAAGCGCGGCGGCCGCGGCCAGTAAAAGCGTTATCAGAAACAGCCTGCGCCGGTAAATGGTTCTCATCGTGCATCATCATATTTGTCCAGGGTCCATAATGCAATTGACTTTTTGACGCCGGCTTTGTACAGTGTAAAAATAGATATTAGATTCAGCGAAAGAATGGCTGTCACGCCCTATCATGAATTGAATTTAATGGCAGGGCTGCGCAGCCTGTGCGGCCGACGGATTCCAGAAACAAATGGAGGTGCCTTATGAAAAGCGCAGCGTGTCTTGCCTTGATCGCCTTTGCCTGCTCGGTTTGTTTTTCGTCAGCTCCGGCCCAAAATCCCGCGAAAGCTGCCCGCAAGGCCCACGCCGACCGGAACAAGGATGGCCAGGTTGACGGGAAAGAAATGAAGATGGAAAAGAACTGGGAAAAGACAAAAGCGAAGGTCGACAAGCCCTGGGAGGCCAAGGCCGACGCCAACAAGGACGGCGTCGTGCAGCCGGTCGAATCCAGGGGCTATTTCCGGGCCAAGTCCGTTGTTGACCGCCCGTGGGAAGAGAAAGCGGACGCCAACAGCGACGGCAAGGTTGACTGGAAGGAAGTCAAGGTCTATCACAAAACCCAGATGGATTCAGACGGCAACGGCGCCGTGTCGGTCGAGGAGAGGCGCACCTACTGGGTGAAGACCAAATCATTCGTAAATACAGAGATCGAGAAGAAGTATGACAAGGATTCCGACGGCTACCTGAACTGGGACGAGGGCAAGGAACTGCTCAAGGCCAAATACACCGTCATCCAGACAAATGGCAAGGCCCTGGTCAACACCGACATGGAAGCCGAATTTGATGCCAACGGCGACGGCGTCATTGACCGCGCCGAATCTTCCGCCCTCATGGAGGCGATCAAGTAATCGGTAGTTTCCTTTCCCGGCAGAAAGCGTAAACTGAAAGCATGCCCGGGAACTTTGACGAAAACCGGAATGCCAGTCTGCCCGTGCGGCGGCCCCTGCTCGCGGCGGCCTTTTGCTATTTTGCCGGCATAGCGGCCGTCGCGCATATCGGCTGCCTTGGATTCCCGGCCGTATTTCTTTCCGCCTTGCTTGCAATCTGTGGCGCTGCAATCTGCCATGCGGCCGGCGTGTATTTTCCGGGTTCCCGCCGGCTCGCGCTGGCGGAGGACATTTTTCTTTTTTCCGGTGTGTTTCTCTGCGGGTGGCTGGCGGCTGACCTGCGCATCAATAATCCTTCCGGGATGCATTTATCTGCCTTGATGGACAAGCCGCGCGAAGGGGTCGGGCTGATAGTCACGGTGGCCGATGATCCCGCGGAGCGCGCGCGCCGTGGAAAGGGCAGCGCTTATTGGTCTTTTGAAGCGCGCGCCAGGGCCATCTCGCGGACCGGGCATTTCCAGGATGCGAGGGGCGAGGTGCTGGCAATGCTGCCGGGCGATGACGTCCGTCCCCGTTACGGCGAAACCTGGAAATTATCGGGCGTGCTGGCGGATCTAAGCCGCCTCGCGAACCCGCCTTCCGGCAAAAGGGCCGGCGCGCCCGGGGCGAACCGATTTGTTTTTTATGCCGACCGGCGCCAGGCCCCGGAAAAGCTGGAGGAAGTTTCCCGCTGGAGCGCCGTGGGCCTGTGCTTTGAGCTCAGGGAAAAGTGCGCCCGGATCCTTTCGCTCGGCATCGGCCACCGTCCGGACGTAGTGGCCATCCTGCGCGCGCTTGTCCTCGGCCGCCAGCACGATTTGCCGCCGGACATGCGGGAAGCCTTCGTTGCCACCGGCACCTTCCACGTCTTTGCCGTCTCCGGCCAGCACGTGGCGATCATCGCGCTCTTTCTCATATTCATGCTCCAGTTTTACGGTGTCTGCCGCCTGAATTGGTTTTATTACCTGGCGCCGGCACTACTCGCCTTTACAATAATGACCGGCATGAGCGCCAGCGCGGTGCGCGGCTGCCTGATGGCGCTAATGTGTTTTGCCGGCACGCTCTTGAGCCGCAGGATGGATGTAGCCGCGGCGATGGCCATGGCCGCGCTCATCATAACCGGCGCCGACCCGCTGCAGCTCTTCCAGCCCGGGTTCCTGCTGTCGTTCGGGGTTGTCGCGGGGCTGGTGGTTTTATGCCCGCCCCTCGTGGAGGCCGGGGAGCGCCTGCTCGCTCCCGATCCGTTCCGGCTCCGTCCGGAAGAGAGGCCGGCGCGCGGTGTTGTCAAGGCTTTGCGCTGGCTGATGTTTATCGCGATCGCCTCCCTGGCGGCCTGGCTTGTTTCGACGCCCCTCATCGCGCGCTGGTTCAACCTTGTTTCGCCCGTGGCGCTGGTTGCCAACCTTTTTGTGATCCCGCTCACGACCCTGGTCCTGCTGGCCGGGTGCCTTTCGATCGCATGCGGCTGGCTGTGCCCTTTTGCGGCCGAGGTCTTCAACCACGCGAACATCCTGCTTGTGTCACTTGCGGCCGGCATTGCGCAGTTGCTGGCGAAGGTTCCCCTCGGCCACTTTTACGTCAGGGCGCCCCCGCTCTGGATCGTGTTTGCCTGGCTTGGATTCCTTGTTTTCTGGCGCATATATTTCCGCCAAGCCAGGGTATGGCTGGCGGCCTTGCTTGTCCTTTGCCTTGCCGTGGCGGCAGCCTGGCAGGGCGGCCGGAAGGCTTGGGAAGTGCATGTGCTGAATGTCGACGGGTGCGCGGTTTGCTTTGTGAGCTCCGGCCGGCAAGACGCCATGGCAAATGCCGGGCCGGAATATATGGCGCAAAAGCTCCTGCGCCACCTGCGCAAAAACGGAGTCAACCGGCTCCAGGCGCTTGTCTGCCCCTTCCCGGACGCCGGCCATGCCGGGGCGGCCGGAAGCCTGCTGGAGGCGATGCCGGTGGCTGAAATTCATTCCGGGCCGGGAAAAACAAGGACGTCTTCCATCCTGGCCGCCGCCGCCGCCCGCAAAAATATTGTTTACAAAGCCCCCGGTCCCGGGCACGGTCCGGCATCGCCTGTGTTCGAATCTGGAGATTTACGGCTTTATGCCGGCACAAACTCCGCCGCACCGGCGCGGTTGGAAGCGGCATGGGATGGGGCGGGCAACCGGTGTCTGATTGAGGTTGCAGAAGAAACAGGCGCGGGCGTATCCGGAAGCTGGCCGGCGCCGCCGCGGGGGACCTTCAGGATCATCTGCCGGCCGGCTTCGGAAAGCGCCGATTTGCTGCCGGGCGCCGCGAGCATCAGCGTGATGGATGGCGGAGAGTTTTATCCCGGCCCGGGGCAGGGGATCATCTTGAGCCCCGGCCGCGGCGGCGTGGAAGTCCGCGCAGCAGCTTTGCGGTAGGAACGGGCCCGTTAGGTTCTGACTATTGGATTGTATTGCGTGCTGCAAAGGTATTTAATGCCATTTTCAGCGGTGGAGCAAATTCTGTGGGTTTTGTCGGTTTACCCTTCTTCGCCAGAAGGCCCTGTGGCTCTTGACCTTCGTAGCCCCTTGGGCGAAGTAGGTTGCCACAGGGATGAATGGCCTCTGTGGCTTCGCAGGGTTCCGTAAAGATCCAGCCTCCCGCCGTCGCGAAGCCCGCTATGGCGGGCGTAGGACGGTCGCAGTCCGGCCTTCGCAGCCAGAAGCTTTGCTTCGGCGGAGTAGGCCCAGAGGCTTTGCTACGGCGGAGTAGGCTGCCCCGTCCCGACCTCTTCGAGTCGGGACCGCGGGGTGCTTCACCGGAACGTATCATGAAAAAAATTATACTTTTGTTTGGCGTGGCATGGTGCATCCTGCCGGTGGCGCTTTCTTCCGCGGCCTCCAGCCGGCCGGACCTGATAATCAGCCTGGGCGGTAAATTGGTCGACCACCTGGCCGAAATGAACATCGATCCTGCCAAGCTTGACGTGCTGGCCAATTATTATGCCGGCATGCCGCCCGGGCCGAAGGGCGAGGACCAGGGCGGGGTGCAGTTCATAGTATACGCGCCCGAACAGCACGGTATGCCGGCGGTTGATTTCTACAACCACATCCTCGCCGGCGTGAAAGGCGACAACGATATTAAGCCCTCGGATCTGACCGCGCATGCTTCGCGCGGCATCAGCCGCTACAACCCGGATTACAACACCATCCTGGCCGCGCATGGCAGCCATGTCATCATGCTTACTGCTTACGATCCCAAAAAGAAGATAAACATTGCGGCCCATGCCCGGGACCTGATGGCCCGGCTCGGCGGGGCTTCTGATCCCTTCAATGCCGCCTTCAAGGCCCGGCTCGGGGCCATGAGCGAAGAGTTGCGGCAGATGGAGCAGGAGCAGCTCAGGATACAGGAGCAGATCCGCAAGCTGGATGGGGAGAAATCGCAAACATCCATCCCGCCGGCGGTCAAAAACGGTTCCGGAGGCGACGGCGAGGTTGAGCTGGCCTCCGGACGCAATATCCCGGCGGAGCTTGATGCCGCCCGCAGGCAAAAGCAGGTTGCGGAGCTGCGGGAAAAGCTTGCCGGTCTCGCGCGCAGGCAGGCCGAGGCCAGGGCCTGGATAAGCTACTGCTCAAGTCCCGAGGCCGTGGCGCAGCTCAGGCAGATGGCCGCCGTCCCCGAAAAAGCATGGAATGAGCAGAAAGCCGAAGCCGCACGCGTGGCGGCGCATTATGCCGATACGCTGCGCAAGGCCGAGGAAAGCCTTGTTGCGGCCGAGCGCGAAAAAACCATGGCGGCGGCCGAAGCGGGCAAAGATTTTGCGGGCAAATCCGACCAGATTGAAGCGGAAAAGAAGGGCGAGGCGCGCGGCACCGCGCGCATGGCACCAGAGGCGGGCAGCTTGAACGACCGCCTGCGCCAGGCCGCCGACAAACGCGATTCCGCGGCCCAGGCGGTGGAAGGCTACCGCAAGGCGCTGGAACAGGAGCAGCAGCGCCTGCGCCTGCTGGAGCTGGCGGGGGAAGTCAGGGGCAAAAACACCGGGCGCTGAGGTTGTCGCATGCAAAGGATGATATTTTTATTCCCCCTTCTTCGCCAGAAAGCCCTGTGGCTTGCCACAGGGATGAATGGCCTCCGTGGCTTCGCAGGGTTCCGCAAAGACTCGACCTGCGTAGCCAAGGCTACTCCGGCGGAGCAGGTTGCCCCGTCCCGACCTCTTCGAGTCGGGACCGCGG
>JBAYWJ010000197.1:0-7220 GCA_041674125.1 Kiritimatiellia bacterium | reverse complement strand
TTCGGGCGTGACCAACGACGCGCTCTGGTATTTCCGCCTGGGCCTCAACGGCGGCAGCCAGGGCGGGTTCCACACCATGTACGTGATCCTCAGCGACCCGAACACCCGCACCAACCACCCTGAATATTACGCGCTCTACAACGGCAAGCGCGACCTGTATTCCCGCGGCGGAAAGCCTTGCCTCTCATCGGAAGGCTTTTTTTCAAACATGGTTGAATACGCCCGGGCACATTTCGACGTTTACCCGCAAGCCGATGAGTTCACGGTCATGCCGGGCGACGGCTATACCATCATGTGCCAGTGCGATCTGTGCAAGGGCAAGGACACCCCGGAGCGCGGATGGGAAGGCACCATCTCGGATTACGTCTGGGGCTTTGTCAACCGCGTCGCGGGCGAAATCCAGAAGAGCCACCCGGGCCGGAAAATACATTGCGCCGCCTATGGCACGTACCTGCTGCCGCCGGAAAAAATCCAACTCCACACGAACATAACCGTGAGGATCGTGGCCCCAACGCTCGGCGCGTTTTCAGGTGACCCTGCAAGGCGACCGCACGTGATCGCGATCCGCAACGCCTGGCTGGCGAAGCTCCCGCCGGGCAGTATGCTGTCCGCCCACGAGCAAAACATCCAGAACCAGCCCGGGCGCAAGGGAGAAGGGCTGCCGATATTCTTCATGCGCGAGATCGCGGAAGACCTTAAATCGTGGAACGGGAAGCTGCTGGGCGAAAATGTGGAAGTATGGCAGACCGGCGGCGGCATAGGAGGCCCGGGGCTGAACCACCTGCACTATTACCTCACCGGCCGGCTGTACTGGGATTCTAAACAGGAACTTGACCGCCTGCTCGGCGACTATTACAGCCGGTTTTTCGGGTCCGCCCGGGAAGAGATGAAGTCGTTTTACGAACGCGCCGAAAAGACCTGCATGCGCTTCGAGGCCCCCGACATTGAATACCTGCTGGCAACCCTGAAAGCCGCGGAGGATAAGGCCGGGACCAACACCGTGTACGGCCGGAGGGTGGCCCTCATTCGCGGCGAATGCGAGCCAAAGCTGCGCGAGCTTCTGCTCCAGCGCAACTCAAAAGAGGAATACGCGCGGCTTGAAATCAGTCCGCAGACTGTCGAAAATATCAGCGTCGACGGACAGCTGAACGAGGCATTCTGGTCCGGCCTGTCCAATAATCCCCTGCGCGACGCCGTCAGCGGGGGGGCGCCGAAATTTTCGACCTCTTTCAGGATCGGCAGCGACGGCGCCAATTTGTGCATCGGGGTGCGCTGCCTGGAACCCGACATGCAAAGCCTGATCGAGGCTGGACAAAAACGGGACGACATGAACGTCTGGATGGACGACGCGGTGGAAGTGATCCTGAAAACACCCAGGCGCTCTTTCTACCAGTTTGCGATCAACCCCAAGGGCGCGCTGGTGGATTTGGACCGCTCGCAGGGCATGCAGGGCATTGTCTGGGATGCAAACGTGGCGGCGGCGACCGCCCGGGGAACCAATGAATGGACCGTTGAGCTGACCATTCCCTTCAAGGATATCCTGGGCGATAAGCCCACCGCGGAACAGCCCTGGCACATCAATATCTGCCGCAACCGGCCCCGCGACAAAAACACGGAACTTTCAATTTTCGTCCCCTCCGGCAAGCCAACTTTCCAGAACACCGAAAAAATGGCGGTCCTGGTTGTGAAAGAACCAGCGGGGGAAGAATGAAATATTTCACCAGCTTGATTTGTTTATTCTGCATGATGTCCGCGGTCGCAAGCGCCGCCACGAACGAGCCCGGAATAATTTCCAATACCAGCTTCGAGGAGGGCGACAAGCTGCCGGAGGGCTGGATGGGTTATCCTGCCGGGCTTTGCGTTACCCTGATATGGGATAACATGACCGCCCGCAGCGGGCAGAAGTCGGTTTATGTGTGCAACATGGACCGGGAGGGCTCGGGGGCCTGGGGCACATCGTGCAAGGTACAGGAAAACACGCCCTACCGCTTCGCGGCCTGGGTGAAAATTAAAAAGGGCACCGGGCAGGGCGTCACCGTGCTGCGCGCCCGCGGACGCGCAAAGGATATGGAAAAAGACTGGGAAGCGGTAAGCGAGAGCAAGGGCGATACGGGCGGCAAGTGGCAGCTGCTGGAGTTGGGTTTCACCACACCGCCGGGGATGGAGAAAGTCTCCCTCTCGCTCTGGAACATCAACGGCCGCGGCGACAAGGTCTGGTTCGACGACGTGGAGTTCGACAAGGCCGCAAAACAGGCTATTTCAGCGGCGCGAGAAAACAAACATTGAGCATGCAAGGCACAGCACCAAACGGGATTAACCATGCTTGCGCTGCTTTTGTGTAACATGCAGGCACATAAATAATTGAATAAATATCCCAAGGTGGTATTGTTAAGCGATTACAATGAGTCCTCCCATTTATAAATCATTAATGACCTGTTCAATTCTTCTCCTTTCGGCCGGGATATCTTTCGCGGCAATAACGAATGATTTTGCCGATGATTTCCAGGCCGCGGTAAAACTCTTCAACAGCCGCAATTATGAAGACTCGCACGCCGCTTTTCTGAAATTTTCCGGCCAGGCCCCCACCCCGCGCTCCAAGGACGAAGCCATCTCCTATGCCGCCTTAAGCCTGGGCAAGCAGAAAAAATACGACCAGGCCATTGAAATTGCAAATACAATTGAACTCCGCCCCTTTTCCATCAAGTGCCGCATGGAACTGATGCTTGCAAACCAGCAGGAAAAGGAACTCATTGCGGAATTCATGGACGAGGAAATCGACGAGTGGCCTGAAGCGCTCATCACCAGCGGCTATTATCTGCGCGGCCAGGCTTATTCAAGACTGAAAAATTACCGGGCGGCCCTGGACGATTTTGAACAAGCCGCCCGAAACGCCTGCGACCGGGATGAATTGGTGAACGCGCTGCTGAGCCTGGCGGGCGTCGCCCAGATATTGAACGATGACCAAAAATCGGTTGACGCTTGCCGCAAAATCATTGCGCTGACCAACCGCTGGCACCGCAAATACACCCAGGCCGTGCTGGGACTGGCCGCGGCCCTTAAGCGCCAGGGCAAGTATGACGAAGCGCTGCAGGAACTGGGAAAGCTTGAAATACCCAAAACAAGCGGCGGGGACTGGCATCTGCAAATCTTGAGCACTTACGGCGATATTTACGAGGCCTGCGGCGACAGGGGAAAGGCCCTGGCCAAATACCGGGAGGCGCTGGCCGTCACCAACGCCCAGGCGGGATTTTTAGTCGGCGTTCAGAATAAAATCAAGATACTGACAGCAAAATGAGATCTGTTAAATAATGTTTGTCATTCCCGCGCAAGCGGGAATCCAGGCATACTTGTTTCTGGATTCCCGATTAGATCGGGAATGACCGCCCTGAATATTAAAATATGTTCGCTTTAATAATAATTAACTGACAACCCCTCCTGCATGCCGGAAACATCACAAGGAGATAAACAATGAAATCATTACGAATGCTTCTCATCCCGGCCATCCTGTCAATCCTGTCCTGCTTCGTTTATGCCGATGTTGACCTGGTCAAGGATAGCCAGCCCTTGGCCGACATCGTCGTAGAAACCAACGCCCTCTCCAGCGTCAGGCAGGCGGCAAACGACCTGCAGGAATACATTGAAAAAATATCCGGGGCCAAGCTGGCGATAACCAACTTGCCCTCGCCGGACGTTAAAAATCATGTTTACGTCGGTGAAAGCGATTTTACCAGAAAGCTGGGGCTGGGCGTTTCTGACCTGAAACCGGAAGGGTTCAAAATCATCGCGAAAGACAATTACCTTGTCCTGATCGGGCGCGACGAGCAGCGGCCGCCGGACAAGTTCCCGCGGCGCGGACCGGGTGCCGAAAACACAAAGGAGAAATGGCGCAAGTTCGCCGGGGATGAATCCGACGCCCCATCCGGAGGTGTACGTATGTTCAATTCGAAAATGGGTATCGATGTTTTGGACGCCACCGCGACCTATTATGCGGCGGCGGAATTTCTGGAACAGCTCGGGGTGCGCTGGTACCACCCCTACGAGGACGGCACCGTTATGCCGGCCGCCAAAAATATCGCCGCGGCCGAACAGAACCTGAAAAGGGAACCGAAATTTGCCAGCCGCGCTTTTAATTTTTATAGAACCATGCAAACCGATGCTGAAGGCATTTTATGGTTCAAAAGGTTGAAATACGGCAGTTCTTATGCGTATAACAACGGTGGGCACAATACCAGGGATATACTCACTCCGGACCAGGAAAAAATTCATCCCGAGTATTACGCCATGGCCGACGGCAAGCGCCTCCCCGGCCGGGGCAACGACGGCGTGCCGCGCCTTATGAGCCCCGAGTTCAGGAAAGCTTCCCTCAACTACATGAGCAAGGCACTGGAGGCATACCCGCAGCTTGTCACATTCTGCCTCGGTATGCCGGACGGCTTTACCGAAATTGACGAGCGCGACGCCAAGGTCTGGGACCGGCCCGGCCGCGGATACGGCGGCAAAATGTCCGATTACATATGGGATTACTGGCTTTTTGCGGCAAAGGAACTGAAAAAGACCCATCCTGACAAATACTTAACCTGCTACTCCTACACGACCTATGCGGAGCCGCCCTCACAGGTGGATAAATTGCCGGATAACGTGGCGCTTTTCATGTGCTACGGGGCAAGTTTGTCAATGCTGCCGGAATATAAATACTATAAGGAGCTTCGCGATAAATGGCTTTCCATTCTGACCTCAAAAAAACTTTTTATTTACGAATATTGCCTCTTCTACCGGAAGGGCGCCCCCACCTGCCCTGTGTTTTACCCGAAAATCCTTCAGGAGGAAATGCGTAAACTAAATGGCATTTGCGAAGGAAAAGATATCGAAATAATGCCATGGAAAAAAGACGGCAAGGACCGCCTGGCCTACCCCGGCCTGACCCACATGCTCCATTACCTGCAGGGCAAGCTCTACTGGGATCCCGACCTGGACCTCAAAATACTCTACGATGAATATTACGAGCTGTACTTCGGCCCCGCAAAGGCGGAGATGAAGGAATTTTACGAGTTTGGCGAGGAGGTCTGGACCAGGCCCGAAACCCGCAGCATAACGATCGTCGGCGGCTTTTTAAAGGAAAAGGATGTTGACCGCTATTTTGACATTCTCAAACGCGCCCGCACCAAGGCCGGCCAGGACTCGGTTTACGACCGGCGCATCGCCGAGATCGAAAGCGAGATGGAGCCCCTGAAAAAGCTGTTTACCAACCTCCAGCGCACCGGCCCTGAGTTCCGCTGCTACGAGGCCAAGGGGACGGTCCAAATTGACGGCAACCTTGACAAGCCATTGTGGAATGACTCAACCCTCACGTGGTACACCATGGCCGACCTTGTGACCGGCCAGCCGATTCCAAGCATGAATTCCACCAAGGTTGCCTTCCGGCTGACCCCCGACAAATCCGCCCTGATCATCGGGGTCAAGTGCCTGGAATCAAAGATGGACAACATCCTGGCAAAAGCAACCGGCAATGATGATTTCGGCGTCTTCAACGGTGACGTGATTGAAATATACATTGAAACGCCGGAGCGTTCCTTCTTCAAGATTGCCGTCAACCCGAACGGCTCCGTGTGGGATGAATGCCGCGACTCAACGATCGTGGAGCGCGACACCCTGCCGCTCCTGTGGAACCCCGGCGTAAAGGCGGCGGTCAAAAAAGAGAAGGACTTCTGGTCCATGGAAGTCATGATCCCGACCAAGGATTTCGGCTCGCTCGGACCGCGCAAGCCCTACCCCTGGGGCATTAACGTCTGCCGCGCGCGCCGCGCCGGGGGCGAAGTGGAGGTTTCTGCCATTTCCCCCACCAGTCAAAAACTATTTGCCGTGCTGACAAAGTTGGGGAATTTGTATATCGAGTGAAACTTGCCGCGGCCGGGCGTATTTGTTATATTCAACAATATATCTGAAAATGAAAGGAAATATAACGCATGAACAAAATCAAAATCGCCGGCCAGGCCATCACCAGCACCAACTACACCACCGCCCGCCTTTTCAACTTCAATCCGGAGTTCGTCCGGGACGCGGCCGATAATTTCCTGCGGGCGGGTGTTTCGGAAATAGAGGTTCCCCAGGGCGTGCTGGACCCGGAGGGGCGCGGAAAGGAACAAGGCATGGACGAGCCCGCCGTGCGCCGCACCCTGGAGCTGCTCCCCAAGGAAACGCGGGTCATCGGCTCCTACCTCAGCTCCGGCGCCGCCGGCAAGGACAACACCGCCTTCCTGGCAGCTTCGCGCAGGACGGTTGACAACCTGCTGCGCTTTTTCCCGGACATGAAATACATCATGCTGCACCCCCCGCGCCTGGCGGAATTCAACAAGCAGGCTGTCCGCGGCCTTATAGGCGCCTGGGCCGAGCTGGCGCACTACGCCGCCTCAAAGCGCGCGGGGTTCCAGGGCTGCCTGCACAACCACTTCGACACGAGCTGCGAAACAGCCGAACAGGTCCGGGCTTTCCTGGACGCCCTGGCGGAAGCCAACGAGCCGGCCCTGCGCTGGGGCCCGGACACCGGGCACTGCCACGGCATGAAGGATGATTACCTCAAGGTGCTGGACGAATACGCCCCCTTGATCGGCAATTTCTTCCACATCAAGACGCGGGTGCCGGCCTTCGACCAGCTTCACGGCGGCCCACTCTACCGTCCCGACCGCGATATCTGGGGCAACAAGGCGGAGGTGGGGCGCGGGCTGTACAGCGGGTTTGTGAACTGCGCCGACCCCGAGATCCAGACGCCGCTCAAGGAAATCTTCGACATAATCGCCCGCAAGGCCCGCCCCTCTGCGGGCGTGGTGACCGGCGCCCTTGAGATTGATATCCCGCGCCAACACCCCCGCCTGGAAGTGCTTTGCAGCGTGCTTTATCTCAAGCAGGTCCATAAGATCGAGCCGGCAATGCCCCTCACGGCGGAGCAGATCGTGGCGCGCGTATTCGCGCCTTCCGCCTAACTTAAATTGATCTGGCGGATAGTTTTGCTGTCTTTCTGATGAATTCATAATCACTGCGGCATTGATATTATGCCAGTTAAACACAGGCGCAATCCGGTTATACTGTCGCTCGTTTCAGCAAGCGCCCTTATATCTTTTTCCGGCGCCCTGGCCGACCATTACGTGGCCCAAAACGGCCAGGCGCCCTCTGGCACCTTCACCACCTGGGCGACCGCGGCCAGCAACATCCAGGACGCGGTGAAC
>JBAYWJ010000196.1:0-7258 GCA_041674125.1 Kiritimatiellia bacterium | reverse complement strand
TGCCTGTTTTCGCGGTCACCGCATCGGAAGCGGTATCGCGCCGGAAAAAGGCAAGGTAAAAAAATACCGCGATGACGGCTGAAAGAAACCCCATGGCCGCAACAATCTGCTTGATTGTCATGGACCGTCCGGCCAGAAACAGCATGACAGGCACGGCGGCCACATAAATGAATTGGAGCGCGTTCACCATATGGAAAGCCATTAGACCGCGCGCAACCGAACTTACCAAAATGCAAAGTGTATAACCTGAAAGCAGAACGCAAAAAACACTTATCCAGACATGGTAGGCTTCATTGCCAAAAAGAATTATTGAACTGGACCGCGGAAAAGCCATCAAGAGAACGACACATACGGTCAGAGCTGCCAGGCCTAGTGCCAAGCCGGCGTGGATGATGGCGCGGCGGCCGGCCGGGTCGGGATCCGAGAGGCGCAGGGCGATTTCGCGCGAAATCGCCACCGGCAGCATGAGCAGCGCCACCCACTCAACCATTCCGCGCACCCGCATAACCTGAGAAAACTCGCCCAAGTCCTGCAACCCCCAATGCCAGCGGATAATGCCATAAAGCACAAAAGTAACGATCGCCACCGAAACCTGCGTGACGGCTGTAAAGCCGACGCTCTGCAAGAGCGGCGGCAGGCGGATGCCGCTCTGACGCACCGGACGGACGGAAGATGACTTCAGATCGTCCATAACAGCCTGCCTTTATCGCCTGTCACTTTGCCGCCGGCCCAATACAATGCCAGCGCATCGGCCACAAGGCCATCAAATGATCTGATGCTTTCAAGGGCATATCGCCACCGGCCGATGCGCCGCTCGCAAAAGCGCCCCCCGGGCAGCATGAGGTTGGCAAGGGACCAGTCCACAATGCGTCTGGAAAGGCGCATGAGCCTGCCCGTCAGGGCTGGCGCCAGGCCCAATTCGGAGCGCACCAGTCGATTAATGGCATACAGCGCGTCTCCCAGGCAAACCGTACCGGCCTGTTCCTCCTGGCCAACCATGTTCCAAAATCTTCCTGAGAATTCGTCAAAAAACATGCTGATCCAGCGTTCAGCACCGCGCGTGAGCGCCGGTACAATTTCCGCCATGACTTCTTCCGGGTAACACAGCGCCACATCCGCCAAAGCTCCAAGCACCATGGCAGTGTGGGAATTGTCCACAGAGCCGAAAGAACGCTCCCATCGCGCAAAATAGGGCCAAGCACCATCTTTGGCCTGGTGAGCCAGAACACTCCTGGCCAGACGAATGGATTTTTTCATGTATTCTTTCGTCCCATTAGCTCTGCCGTAACTTGCAAGGAGGGAAGACACATCCGCCCAGATATTGATTACTTGCAATGGATCCTCGGGAGTATAGGCAACGCCGAGGATGCCTTCGCGTTCAATCCATGGCAGGCCTTCCGCCAGGAAGCGGATATTTTCATCGAGCAGGCCCATATAGCGCCCGTCATGGAAGATTCTTTCCCATTGCAGGAACTTGCGCGCAACCCGGAGGGTGTAATGGGCTACCGGCACATCAGTGCGCCAGAGCTTGTCTGAACCGGTAATGCAGGGGAATCCCAGTGCAAAACCGCGGCAGCCGGAAGCACCCACGGCCCGGGCCGCCACATGATCCAGAATGTCCCTGGCGGCAACATGAAAGCGCTTGTCAGCTTCTACCAGGAAAAGTGAAAGGCAGGCGCCTGCCCGATAACTGTTGCCCATGGGGTCCCAGGTCGGGCGGATGCCGCGGACTTTGCGATAAAGGAGCGGCGCGGCAAACTCCAATGCATAAAGCCCGCGCAGCATGCAAGCGGCAAACGCATGACGCGCCCGGGCGCGATAAAGCCACAAGTAAAGCGGGCCAGTGCGAACATCGTAGGTGTCATACCCCCATCCACCGCTGAAATCCATCGCATCCAGCAACCGGCCGATGGTGGAGCGGACTTCATCCGCTGCGGCGGGATATTGTCCTTCCCTCCCGGATGGCATCATTCATCCACCCCGGCAGGAACAATCGCCACCGGCTCTCTGGATCGGCAGCTTTCAAGCAGCGCAAAGGTTGCCAGGGTGGCCGTTACGGCTTCCGCGAAAGGAATGGGCAAAGGCCTTCCATCGCAGATGCTCCTGATGAATCGGCGTACTTCCTCGGTATGCCCCTTGTCCTGGCGCCCTCGCATGTTTTCAACTTTGCCATGGTCCGCCAGGCGCAGGCTGCAAAAATCATCCAGGATAGCCACCTTGCCGTCGCCGAATACTTCCAGGTATTCCTTGGAGACTCTGTCATCACCAACGGCATTATAATTAAGCGTGGCGATGGAGCCATCGGAAAAGGCCAGTGTGGCACAAATATTTTCCTCAAGGTTTTCTCCCTGGACCGGTACGGAACTGGCATAGACGGATTTCAGCGGCGCTTCGGCCAGGAAACTCAGGAAGTCCACAAAGTGACAAACTTCGCCAATAATCCTGCCTCCCTCGGAAACGGACTGGCTCCAGTGTTTATGCATTGCGCCGGCATTGACGCGCATGGAAAGCACTAGCGGCCCATGCCCGGCACCAAAGAAAGCCTTGATGCGGTCGGTCAAAGGAGCAAACCTCCTATTGAATCCCACCATGACCGCGCCCTTAGTCCTGCGCTGGACCGCGCACAATTCCGCCAGGGATTCCACAGTAATGGCCAGAGGTTTTTCAACGAATATAGCCTTGCCCGCTTCCAAGGCTTTGGTCACAAGCGCTGCATGGGAAGAATGGCGTGTTGCCACAAAAATTGCGGCAACCCGCTTGTCGGATAGAAGTTGGGTGACGTCAGTGCCGGCAAACTCGAAGCCGAATTTTTGTCCGAGTTGGGTGGTCGCAATGCCATCTGTAGCAACAATTCCTATTGGAATGGCGGGCAGGCCGCGCAAGGCTGGAAGTAGTATCGAACGCGCATAGGATCCAGCACCCACGAATCCTATGCCGGGGCGGCTGACCGCCGCGGATTGCCGGCTGTAAGCAACTGCCAAAGGCATGCGTTGGGAGGGTACGGACACCTCCGCGGACTGCGGATATTCAAGCAAAATACCGATTGGCGGCTCATCCTGCGGTTTGACGATAACTTCATAGGCTTTCTCGGCCTCATCAATCGTGAACCGATGAGTGATCAGAGGCTTGATCTGTATGCGCCGCGAAGCAATCAGGGCCAGGAACGATTCCATGTTGCGTTGCTCGGTCCAACGCACATACGCATAGGGATAATCCCGGCCCTCTTCCTCATAGGACTCGTCGTAACGGCCCGGCCCGTACGAACGCGAGAGCCGCAGCTCAAGCTCCTTCTCATACATGACCTGCCGGTCGAGGTTCAGCCCTACGTCCCCCACAACCACCAAGCGGCCGCGGTCGCGCGCCATGGCCGCCGCCATGCGCGCCGGGTCGCTGCTGGCGGCGGAAGCCGCCAGGATAACCGCGTCATAGCCGCGCCCGCTCGTGATCGAAAGCGCCTTTTCGATTTCGCCGCCCTGCCCCGCCAGGATAGTTGCGGAGGCGCCCAGGCTTTTTGCCAGCTCAACACGGCCCGGCACCAGGTCAATACCCGTGACCATGGCGCCCGAAGCTGAGGCGATCTGGGAGACCAGTTGTCCTACGATGCCTAGACCTATCACGGCCACGCTGGAACAGGGTTCTGGGGCCGCCTGGCGGACCCCCTGCATGGCTATCGCGCCAATGGTGGCGAAAGCCGCCTCGTCCATTCCCACCGCGGCGGGCATCCGCACAAGCAGCCGGCGGGGGATGACGACAAACTCGGCATGCGACGCATATCCGCCGCCGCCGCAGGCAACCCGGTCGCCGACCTGCAATTCGGGCACATCCGCGCCCAGCGCGGCCACAATCCCCGCGCTGCTGTAACCGGTGGCATTCCAACGCGCTAATACATCGCTCACGCGCCGGTATGTTTTCAGCACTCCGTCCCGATGCGCCATGTCAATGACTTGGCGCACCCTGTCAGGGTGCGCTCGCATCTTTTCCGCAAGACTGGAGTGACCGTGTGAAGCAGCCACGCGTTCTGTACCAACACTGACGGCACCAAAGGCATTGCACACCAGAACACACCCCGGACCGAGAGTTGGGCAAGGGACATCAACTATCTTTGCCGACTCTTTCGCTGAAATGACTATCTGCCGCATAAGTTACTCCGCCGTGCGATCAGGATCCGGATTCAAGCATCTGCTTCAAACCAGGTCGTGCAAGATCGCCATAATCCGTTCGGTCGCCTTGCCGTCCCAGAGCGGCGGCACGGCGCCTTTTTTGTATTTGCCATCCAAAATGGAGGCAAAAATCTTTTTAAAACCTTCAAAGTCAGGCTGGTCGAAATAAAGGAGGGTGTTAGTGCCGAGCGTGACCGTGCATGGCCGCTCCGTGTTGGCGCGCAGGGTGATGCAGGGAATGCGGTAATAAGTGGTTTCTTCCTGGATCCCGCCGCTGTCCGTGACGACCGCGGCGGAATTTTTAACCAGGTTCTGGAAATCAAGGTAACCTACCGGCTCGGTCATCTTCAAACGCTCGATGGATTTGAAATCCCCGATCAGCCCGAACTCGTTGATCTTTTTCATAGTGCGGGGATGGATAGGAAAAACCACAGGCAAGGCCTGGCACATTTCACGCACTAGGGCATTGAGCATGCGCAGTCCTTTGGCGTTATCCACCGTCGCCGGCCGGTGCATGGTGAGCAGCACGTAAGGCTGGTTGGCCAGAGCAAGGGCATGCCTGATGGGCGCACGGTCGATCTTCTGCTGGAATGCAATCAGGGTGTCGATCATGGTATTGCCCACGAAACGAATGGCGTCCGGGGCGCGACCTTCGCGGATCAGGTTTTCCCGGCCGGATTCTTCCGTGACAAAATACACGTCGGAAATGGCATCGGTAAGAATGCGATTATTTTCCTCCGGCATACTCCTGTCAAAGCTGCGCAAGCCGCTTTCAAGGTGGGCCACTTTCACCCCCATCTTGTGAGCGGTTAAGGCAGCCGCGAAGGTAGAGTTAACATCCCCGGGCACCACCACCACCCGCGGGGAAAAATCATTGATAACCGACTCCAAGCCCTGCATTATCCGGGCCATTTGCGTTACGGTTGAGTCGGCCTTAACATCGAGGTGATAGTCCGGCGGCGGGATTTCCAGCTCCTGAAAAAAAATATCGCTCATTTTGGCATCGAAATGCTGGCCGGTGTGGCACAGCCGGTACTCGATATAAGGATAGCGCCGCGCGGCAAGATGGAACTGGGTGATCTTGATGAAATTGGGGCGCGTGCCGACCACCGCCAGGATTTTTTTTTTCATTGATAAATTCATTGCGTTTATTAAAGCAAATAAAATATACTTATAATTATATACTTGGACTCTTTTTCATAAAGCAAACATGCTTTAATCAATACGACTTATTTTTCAAGTACAAAAGCTAATTCTTTATTGAACTGATAATCACCTGTTGTCCCCCAGTTTCTTATAAAGACGTCTAAATAATAAACGCCAGGGGACAAGCCGCTTGTCTTCCAAATGTAAATATTATTCAGAGAGTAGCTCTGGACAACTTCCTTGGGTCCATCGGGCGGCATGATCCAGAACATATAATCATATTTACCAATGCCTCCCGCCCCGTGGGCTATAAATGTTATTTGAGCGCCGACACGTTGCGGACTGATAATATCAGTCTTTATTTCTATATCCGTCGGTACGGGCCCATTGTCCCGCATGTCTGTCCATTTATAAAATGATACCAAGTCAAGGCAAGTGTAAAGAACATCGGAATAATTAAATAATCCTTCAGCAAGAGACCTTATGATTTTTGCCTTGCATGACATTACAGTAGAATCTTGTCCTTCATCATCATAATAAGAATAGAAGTCAAGAATATTATTTTCTAAAACAGGATGCGAATTAATTAGATTCTTATAACTTCCGATATTCGCAACAACACCAACCATTGGGTCAAGAAGAAAAGATCTTTTTTCGCCGACAAAAAGCAGTTGAGCGTGATTGCCGAACGTATTGTGGTTAAAACCAAGATATATCAAATTGCCAGCATATTTTGATTCAGAAATTGACTGATAGATCAAGTCGGTCAAAATGCAATAATTGTCACAATCTAATTTGTCTTCACGAATAAGCGCGAGAAAATCGTATTCTTGAGAAACACCATATGGAGCAATGTTATGTGCCAGGATCATGCTGAAGACTATTTTTTTTTCGTTGTCTCCCAGCGATAAAGACGTCGGCCCAACGACCCGGTCACTGTAAGCATTATAAAAATACACGATCGCACTGCGAATCTCGTCTTCATTCATGCTTTTTTTAAGCGTATTTACAAATTGTTGCAAATGTTTTTTATTGTTCCGTACCGCGAAAACCCTGCTTCTCTTTAAGACCCCGGAGCCGCGGCCGGCGCTCTGAATAAAATATTCCGTTGCGCTTTCGTCTGAGAGGTCATCTATTAGAACATTTTTTTCTGATTTTATTGTGTACAACTCACTATTTACGAGATTTTTTTTATGCACCTCGTAACTTCCGCCCCCTTCATCTTTCTGCCATTTTATTTCAACTTTGTTTGAATAACCGATTGAATTAACGTAAATTACCTGCATACCGTTGCTTGCCACACCGTTTCCGGCAACACCCATCGGCACACCAACATCTTCATTCCCAACGCTAAAGGCGCAATCATTAAGGCATGCAACCAGAACCATCAAGGCAACCGTTTGTTTTTTACGCCTATTCATATCAGTCTATTCTTGTATTTTACATTCTGAAGTATATTCTGAATATTTGAAGTATATTTCTGCCCGTTCCGATGTCCAGAATTATTTGTGATCTTTAAATTTATTTTGTGGCAATAAAAAGTTTTAACGTCATGCTAAAGCGAAGAAGTATATTCTGCTTGGCCGCATATTTCACAAGACAAAGCATGATGCGTTTTTTGAATTTTGCCGTCCTGCCAATCCCGCCAAAACTTTAGCTCAAGCTGGCATGGCAGATTATTGATTCGGATCATAATTTAAATGCTCGCATCAGACTATCGCGACCCGCAGGTTATTCTTTAAGGATGATATAACGGCACAGACTTTATTAATCACGGATTCAAGCTATAACTATTTGTACTGTCCGTTACTAGCCATGGAGCATGTGGGTGTAGCGGCTAAAATTAATGAGACCATTTTTTAAAGAAAACTAGGTAACACTTTTCCGTTCACGGTGACGGTGATCAGGTCATGATCCCGCAACCAGGTTTCGACCGCCAGCCTCCAAACCGC
>JBAYWJ010000195.1:0-7268 GCA_041674125.1 Kiritimatiellia bacterium | reverse complement strand
GGCGCCTTCCATCAGCAGGAAATACTGCTTTAACTCGTCCGCTGCCGCGCCGAACCCGCGCCGGCAGTATTCGTCGAGCAGGGCCTGCAGGTCCTGCTCGGGATCCCAGATGCATTGCGCCAGGAAGTAATTCTGGATTCCGATGGGGGCCCAGTGGGTAACAATGCCGTCAAATATCACGCCGACGCACTTGTTGGAGGCCAGGAAGCGCATGTCCTCCACGGTGTTGCTCAAGGCCAGCGTCGGCAGGCCGTGGTGGCCGCCGGAATAGTAAAACACGTTGGGCCGGAACACAAGGTGCGGGGCCTTTTGCGCCCATTGCCCGAATGCTTCCTTTTCCAGCGCGCGTCTTTCATTGCTTGCGCTGGGGAAGTGGCCGACGTATCCGATGATGATGTTGTCGGCCGGCACCGCCTTGACCGGGGGCGACATGGCGGGGCCGTAGGCAAAGCCGCTGACGTAGAGGCCGCGGTCCGGGAATTTTTCCTTCAGCATCCCGGCCAGGTGGTTCCAGAAGGTGATGTAGCGGTCGGTCATGGCCGGGTATTCCTTGCTGAGCCCGCTCCAGTTCAGCATGCAGAGGCGGCCTTCCGGGTGGTCCCATGCCCGGCAGCCGTCACACACACAAATGCCTGAAGTGGAGCCGTCGTTGGGCGCAGCGTTGATGACGGTCATAGTCGGCTTGGCGCGCAGGGCCTCCTCGGCGTTCTTGAGCCACTGCTCCCAGACCTTGGGGTTCGATTCGCAGAGATTGACGTTGTACGCATTTGGATAATTACTGCGGGTGCCGTCGGGCTGCAGCGCGAAATAGTCCGGGTGGGATTCGTGGTGCTTGTCCCACCAGTCGTTGAAGGCGTGCCCCGCGCTCATGGCGGATGAATCCAGCAAGGTGCGCTGGCGGCGCGACCAGGTAAAGACCTCCTGTCCGTAGCGGGGCGAGTTCAGCATTTCGCGCTGGCGGAAGGGCGGGTGAAAGCGGTATTCAAACGGCTTGAAGGAAATGGTTTTTTTCGCGACGATGTCCTCGCCGAGCGGTCCCGGCCAGAGCCAGCGCACGTCCAGGTATTTTTGCAGGAAGGTGTAAACCGCGTTGGCGGTGCCGTATTCAACCTGGCTGGCCCCGGCCAATTTATCCCGCCCGGCGATGAGCAGGTTCATGCCGTCGCAGGCGATCAGGATTTCCTCGGGGTGGGGGAAATCGGCCTTGATGTTCGGGAGGAGCTTTGAAATCGCCGGCTGCACCCCGATCCAGATGGCTTTTTCCGGAGCCGGGTCCGGCGCGTTGGTAATGACTGCCGGGCGAGCGCCCGATATCTTTTCAATGTATTCCGCCAGGCAGTTGGCCGCCAGGACGTTTTCGGGCAGGGCTTCGGGAGCGATCACGATCGGAGCCGGATCGGCGCCGTTTTTGACAATAACCATTTCCGCGGCCGGCGCCGTGCAAAATATTCCGGCGAGCAGAAGCAGGCAAAAGCAATGTGTAAATTGTTTTGTCATGATTTTCCTTTTATTTTTTCTTTCTGCTGTAGGCCGCCATAGTATGGCGGCGGATTTGACGCGATGCCTTTCTTCGGCGGGCTATGCCCAAGCCAATAAAATTAACAGAAAGCAATAAAGTTAACGAAGCAAAAGGTTCTTTTCTTTGTGAAAACTTCGTTCCCTTAGTTCTCTTTTGTAAAACATTTCTTAAAGCGCGGGTCTTTAACTCCGTCCTTTGACATTCTGTTGTTAGATTGTCTTGTATTTATTCAGGTCGCGGTTTCCACCGGCCCCCATGGAGTCTTATCCGCGCGGTTGCGCAGTAATTCCGCGGTCAACTCGCCGCATGCCTTGTCCGGCTTAGGCGAATTGACAAAGTTAAAGGCCTCGGCGGCTTCCACGCCGCAGATTTTGCCGCGTTTGTCGTAGATTTCGCGCCAGTGAGTTATGCCCCTTTTAAACTCCGGGGGATACTGGGAGACGTGCTTGTGGACCGCGGCCATCCTCCGGTCGAAATATCCGGTGACGTCCACCCAGGTTTCCCAGCATCCGCCGAATTTTCCAAGCTCGGCAAAGCCGCGCACACCCATGAGGAGGCTGCCGCGGTAGCCCTGCTTTTCAGCTTTCCAGTATGCGTTTTTAACGAGCAGGAAAGTGCAGTGATGTTCCGGGTTCACCTCGGCCAGGCCGTGCGTGAAAATCACCTCGGGATCGTGCTTAATGATCAGGCCGGCCAGGGAATCAATGCTGGCCTGGTCTTCGAAGGCCGTCAGGATGGAGGGCACGTTTTCAGGCACCACCGATGGCAGGGCGCAGCCGTAGCGCAGCTCCATCTGCCGCAGGCCGCCCTGGCCGTCTTTCATGTGGCAGTGGCGCTGGGGATGATCGAGGTGGATTGGGGTGGTGTTAAAAAGTTTAGCCGCGTCGGCCGCCTCCTGCTTGCGGTATGCCATGGTCTCTGCGACGTAGAATACATCCGACTTCAAGTGCGACCCGTCCGGCTGCAGGATGCGCTTGGACCCGGATATGTTGTTGGTGGACATGACGTACACAATCTCGTAGCCCCTGTCCATGTACTTGAAGAGCGTGCCGCCGAAATGCAGTTCCACGTCGTCGGCGTGGGCGCCGACCGCCATTATATTTTTGTTCATCTGTTTCTCTCATTTGATGATTGTCTGCTGTATCTTCAGTTTTTTTATATCGTGTACAACTCGCCCTGGAATCATGCTCAATGTCGCCATGTGAAATCTCATGCTTTGGTTGTTTTGCTTGCCGTCAAAAAGACACATTGCTTTTGTGCATTAAAATTTACTTGTTATCATATTGCAACATAGCTGTCCAAAACAACTGTTTTATGGCATAAAATACCCATTATTACTGGATAAATCATGTATTGGGCAGGTTATCATGGCCGATAAGCCATCGTATGCTGTCCAAGAAAACATTATTTTGGCCAAGAGTGATAGATGCTGGTGGACGATAGAAGGGACACCAGAACGCATAATAAAGGTTGCAATCACACATGATATTGTGTCATAGTATGTGTGGAGGTGATAACCATGGCCACTAACCTGCAAATAGACGACAAGCTCATCACGCAAGCCGCGAAACTCGGCGGACACCACACGAAGAAGGCCGCTGTGACGCAAGCCCTGATAGATTATATCCATAATCTGCGGCAGGAGAAAATTCTATCATTGTTTGGGACCATGGATTATGATCCTGCATACGACCACAAGAAACAGCGGGCGCGGGCATGAAAGTGCTTGTAGATACCAGTGTTTGGTCAGCCGCGTTGCGGCGTGACGTTCCCGCCAATACCAATATTGTGCGCGAACTGCAGCACCTTATCAGCGACCATCTCGTAAAAATCATTGGCCCGATCCGGCAGGAACTGCTGTCCGGCATCCGGGATGCATCTCATTTCGGCAGGTTAACAAACCATCTGGCCGCTTTTCCCGATATTGAATTAACTACCGAAGACTATGTCGTGGCGGCAAAGTTTTTCAATTTATGCAGGACAAAAGGCATCCAGGGATCAAACACCGATTTCCTGATCTGCGCTGTTGCGGTTCGAAATGACTTGGCTATATTTACAACGGACAAGGATTTTCTACAGTTTGCCAAATATTTGCCGATTGTTCTTCACAAGGCTAGCCTACAAGAAAAGGCCACCCAATAGGTGATGAATACCCGCAGAGCCTTTTTGGCCGTATTACCACATGCATCAAACTGATTAAATACATATTTCCGCCAGGTAAATGGCGCTGGGGGCCTTGGTGGTGCCGCTGCCCTCGTGGCTGGAATAATAGGATAGAAGCCCCTTCTTGGCGCTCAAGGCCACAAACCCCGGGTAAGATGTGTCGCCGCCGCTTGGGAATTCGGCCGCATCAATGAGCTTGTCGTTCGCCAGCCACCACAACGCTGTCTTGGGCGCTCCGCCGGCCTGGACATGTCTTCCTCCAACGAGGTAATGCTTGCCCCATTTGACCAGCAGGGGCCCGCCGACAAAGCATCCCAGTCCTTTGCGCTTCCAAGCCTGGAAAGGCGGCTTGGAGCGGCAAATCCGTGCCTCCTGGCCGCGCGCCAGGGCCAGGATGGAGCCATCCTTCTCAAACAGGAATGCGGTTTCGTTGCCTCTTTCCTCGGTGAAGAATCCGGCCCATTTCCAAGCAAACCCGTCATCGCTTTCAAGCAGGGCCGATTCGAGAACGCATTTCGGGTCGCCCCCGCCTTCGCCGCGGGTCGGCCTGAAGTCATGCACGCGCCTTCCGCACAGGTAGGCCTTTTTACCGAAAGCGGCCGCGCGCCAGATGTAATGGCCGTAAGTGCCTTCCATCGCCTTCGGGCCTTCCCACTTGCGCCCGTCGCGCGTCCAGACGGCAAAGCCGAGGTGGTCGTTGACGTCAAAATGCTCTGGCTCGGAAGGATCGCAGAGCCAGGTGCCGGCATAAACAAAAAGCGTGTTTTTGAAGACGAGGAAGTGCGGATCGCGCACGTCGCGCAAAGGCACGCTGAAAGTGTGGGCTTTCTTCCACTGTTTCCCGTCGCGGCTGGACATGATCACGATGCGCGAGGCGGGGAACATCATATGGCCCTGCGGGCAGGAGCGGAAGGCCAGGTACATGGTGCCCCTGAAGACGCACATATCGGTGAAGGCATTGTGGTTGCCGTCGTTGTAAATCTTCCTGACTGACTCTATTCTGATAGCGGGTGTCTTATTCATTTTCTTTCCTTTTCATGTTTGTCCAAGGCGGGCTTATACCCGCAACCCAAAGAAGTAACCACTGATTAACACGGATAAACACTGATATATCCGTGTCAATCCGTGTTGGTAATGTGGTCTCTTTGGTTAAAAAAGTATGGAAAAGATGGAACCAAGGGAGCATCGTATACGGCCAGTGGGTGCAAGTGAAAACACTCACTGGGGCGACACGGGAGACGCTCGATGATGTACATGGAGTAACTCTCCGCTTCTGTGTTTGAGCGCCGGCGGACGTCACCCACGTGGGGCTAAACACCCCGTATGCCTGTATGTAACGTGGCCGCCTGCTCCCGATGGTTCCGGTGAAAAGGGAAGCAAAATGAACGAACCAAGACAAGCAAGAAGAGTGATTGGACTGGACGCGCATCCGTATCTGTTCACCGCGGCGGCGTTGTCCGGACCGGATGCGCTCCAGGCTAAAACTGAATGGGTTGTAGACCGCGTCGATCTTAGCCGTCTGGAGACGGTTCTGAAGAAGCGCACCCAACCGGGCGATGTCATCGTGCTGGAGGCAAGCGGGAACTCGTTTTCGGTGGCGGAACGGTTGTTTGCCGCAGGCCTTCATCCGATCATCCTGGAAAGCCAGTCGGTTGGCAAGGTGGGTAAAGCGTACTGCGCGACTGACAAGGTGGATGCGATCAAGATCGCCCGCGTGTATCTCAGCGGCCTTGCTCATGAAGTGTGGATCCCTGACCCGAAGGCGGCTGAACGGCGCGAACTGTTCTTTGGCCATCGAAATGCCGTTCGTGACAGCGTGCGCGCCCGCAATCGGATTTGGGCGTTTCTTAACCAACAAAGCCAACGACGCCCCAGAAACATCAGCTTGGCTTCTCCGGACGCACTGGATTCGCTGTTGGCTTTGCGTTCCTGGACTCAAATGCAAAGGATGCTGCTGGGAGAAGAAGTGCTGGCTTTTCAGCAAGCAGAAGCACGGCGCAAACGATTTCGCGCGGAAATTGCCGTGGAAGTTGCCAATGATCCGCAGATATTGAAGATGATCCGTTTGCTGGGTATACGCGACAAGGTAGCGTTTGCCTTGGCGGCTTTTATTGGCCCGATCGATCGGTTTGAAAACCCTAAAAGACTGGTCGCGTTCTTCGGATTGAACCCGATTGTCAATCAAAGTGGAATCAGTGGCGGCAACGGTCCTTTGTCTCACTATGGGCGATCGGATGTTCGGGCGCTGTTGATTCAGGCGGCTCAAAGCATCATGCGGTATGGCCAAGGTGACACCCATCGCTGGGCTGTGGCGCTGAAAATGCGTAAGGGCAACAACATCGCTGTTACCGCACTGGCCCGTAAGTTGGTCGTGAGCGTCTGGTATTTGCTCAAAGGCTTTTTTACCCCTATGACAGAGGTAACCGCTCATATTCGGATTAAGATACATAAAATCGCTTGCGAAATCAGCCTTATGCGCATTCGTTCAATGGGTTTCAAATCCCTTAAGGAATTTGAAGAAAAAACATTAAAAATTCTTATTCAAACACCTTGATAGACCACATGCCTGTGCATCCGTGGTTGGGTTATTGTTGTTCTTCGGTGTTCCTCAAATTTTAGGTATTATTTGCCTGGCTTAATCCACGCGCCGTTATGGCGGGCTGATTCAAAGCAGGCTTCCAGGTATTCCTGGATTTTCAGTCCGCCCTCGAAGCTGGTCTGGCCCTGCTTGCCGGTCCTGATGGCCCGCACAAACCGCGCCTGCTGGTTGGGGACCGGCGGGCATTTCACCGCATTCCACTTCAGCGCGTTCAGGCCTTTGCCCAGGCTGACTTTAAGCTGCTCTTCAGGAGGACGCTCCAGATCGAGGTCAAGCGCCCCTTTTGTGCCGTGCACGCGCAGGGCCACGCTGTTGCCGCATCCCTTGGCCCAGCGGGTTGCGTTCAGGGTGCCGCGCGCGCCGTTCTTGAACCTTGCGATGGTCAGCATGCTGTCGTTGACATCAAACACATATTTCCCGATCCGTTTTACACCCTTGTCGAATATAGTCAACTCACAGGCCAGCTCGGAAATGTCGCCCGCTATGAAAGTGACCAGGTCGAGGATATGCACGCCGATATCTCCCAGCACGCCCATGCTGCCGTGCCGGGAGCTCAGGCGCCACAGGAGCGGCGGGGAGGTCTGCCAGTCCTGGGTCAGCCAGCATTGCAGGTAATGGCCTTCAATGTGCCGCAGTTCGCCCAGGGCGCCCGAGGATGCGATTTGCGCCGCCTTCTGCGATGCCGGGGGATTGCGCCATGAAAAATTGACGGCGGTGATTATGCCTGCTCTCCCGGCGGCCTTGACCATCTTGCGCGCGTTGGCCACGCTGTCGGCCAGGGGCTTTTCGCACATGACGTGCAGCCCGCGGTCAATGGCGGCCAGGGCGGCCGGCGCGTGGACGGAATCAATCGTGACTATCGAGACGGCGTCGAGCTTTTCGCGCGCGAGCATTTCCCCGTAGCTCCCGTAAGAGGCGGGGATGCCGTGCGTTTCGGCAAAGGCCTTTGCCTTGCCGGGGATTATGTCGGCGCAGGCTGTCACGCGG
>JBAYWJ010000194.1:0-7276 GCA_041674125.1 Kiritimatiellia bacterium | reverse complement strand
TAATATTTTTTTGCGTTTGTTTTTCGAGGCGTTTTATCGGTTGTTCCCGGTTCCGCGTTTCGGCATTCAGACGTCTTTATTACCTGTTCGTGCTTAAAACAAGGGTTTTTCAGGATCGACTATGTTAACCTTACACCCAAGCAGAATGCCGCATGGCAGGACCACATTGAAAGGCCGGAACTGCGCCGCCATTTTTTCTTCGGCAGCGATATCTCCGGCAAAACCGATGTAATCCCGGCCTGGCTTTGCAAGCGGGCCGCCACAAGCAGGGCGCTGCGGCGAGCGGGGCATGAAATTCAAGCTGATCAAGTTCCGCACGATGGCCCTTAACGCCGAATCCGGGACCGGGCCGGTATGGGCGGTCGAGAACGACCCGCGCTGCACGCGCTCCGGCGCATTCCTGCGCCGGACCAACATGGACGAGCTGCCGCAGCTCTTGAATGTGCTGCGGGGCGAGATGAGCCTGGTGGGACCGCGGCCGGAGCGGCCGTTCTTCGTGGCCCAGTTCAAGGAGGATATCCACCGCTACATGTGGCGGCACGTCTCCAAGCCCGGCATAACCGGCTGGGCGCAGGTGAACGGCCTGCGGGGCAACACGGATATCGGCGAGCGGATCAAGTACGACCTCTATTACCTCGAGCACTGGTCGCCGGCCTTCGACTTCAAAATCCTGCTCAAGACCTTCTTCAGCCGCGAGAACGCCTACTGAATCAGCTTTTTTTACCTTTCAGCCTGAACATGGACAGGTAAGCGCGGTATTCCTTAAGGTAATCCTTCCATATGCCCCGCGCCTGGGTGATGCTGCGCACATAAGGATCCAGGCAGAGCGCCTGCAGGAAGAGGTTGGCGTCGCCCTCGTAAGCCGCTTTCGCAATCATCTCGTGGAGCGTGATCTGCCGCCGGCAGAGTTCCATCGCCGCCACGGGCAAATCCCCCACATGGATGCCGCGCACCGCGCCCCCGACCGCCAGGGCCGGCACATCCACCACCGCGTCCGCCGGCAGATTGCCGATGCTGCCGTGGTTGATAATGTTGATTGCGTCGAAGTAAGTCGGCTTGTTGGTCTCCAGGGCCTCGATGACCTGGCAGGGGTGCTCGGCGTAATAGGGATGGAGGTCGTTGCGCGGGAAGGGCGGGCACTTGACGTCCTTGCTCTGGATTGTCATGGCCTCAAGCGTGAAGCCGGTCTTCTGGTTCGCGATCAGCTTCCTCATGGACTTCTCGCAGGAGCGATAGTTAAATTTCTCCCATTCATCACGCGCGTAGAAAAAAGGGAGATACTCGATAATATGGTCGTCGAATCCAACCGGGTAAGCCCCGAATGTTTTCAGAATTTCCAGCGTGAACTCCTGCCGCGGCACCAGCTCGTGCTTTTTGCGCCAGTAGGGCGACTTTTGCACCTTGCTTAAAAATTCTTTCAGGCAGCTTTTGCCGGTTCCGCGCCGGCGGACGTCAAAGAGCCAGTTGAAATGGTTAACTCCCCCGCTGATCACCTCCAGCTCCCCCGGCTCCATCCCGAGCTGCTCGGCGATGACGCCGAAGGAGCCGTGCACCTGGTGGCAGAAGCCGAGCGTCTTGATCCGGGTATATTTATTAAGATAGGTGCAGACGTATGACATGGGGTTGGTGAAATTCATGAGCCACGCATCGGGGCAGTACTGCTCCATCATGGCGGCAATATCCCCGAGCAGGGCTATATTGCGCAGGGCGTGGATCTGGCCGCCGGGTCCGCCGTTCTCGCCCAGCACCTGGAAGACCCCATGCCGCTCTGGAATTTTAACGTCCTTGAGCCAGAAAGCCCACCTGTTGATCTCGCAGGACGTAATGACATAATCGGCGCCTTCCAGCGCCGGCTGATGCCGGGTGGTGGTTACCACGCGGATATCCGCCTTGTGCTTCTCAAGTATTTTTTTTACTTCCCGCCCGGCAATGGCCAGACGCCCCGGGTTGGGGTCCATCATGAAAAATATGCACCCCCGGAAAACGGGATAAAGCACCAGCTCCCGCGCCACAGATATGACAAACCCCGAGCCCGCGCCGATCATTGCCACTTTTAATCCGGCCATGTTTTCCTCCTTAGGCGGGCTATGCCCGCAAGCAAACTGTTGCAGTCTAGCATATCCTTCTTCGCCCGTCAGCTGACGGACTTCGCAGGACAATAAATGCGCGCTACAGGTTATGATTCATTCTGCAGCTGTAGGCCTTCATAAAATGAAGGCATCTTTTCCGAACCGGCCGCGATATTATCGCGGCCTACAGCAAGCATCTCCGCAAAACTGTTATCTGAATTTTGCACGCAATGCGTGCAAAATTCACCCTTAGACATCTTAACGGAATGATCCCAGGCATGTTGACAGGCACAATCATTTTTTATCGCCGATGAGCGCGATGGTTTTCAACAGAAGTTTCTTAAGGTTCTCCACGTTCTGCGCGAAGACGCGCAGGATGTCCGCCATGGTCACCGGCTCCTCGTCCGTCTTCCAGCAGTCGTAGTCGGTCGAAACCGCCACGGCCGCGTAGGGAAGATCCATCTCCCGCGCCAGGGCGGCCTCCGTGGCGACGGTCATGTTGATCACGTCCGCCCCCCAGGCCCGGAACATGCTCGACTCGGCCCGGGTGGAAAAGCGCGGGCCCTCGATCGTCACGAGCGTGCCGCGCGGGTGGCAGCGCAGCTTGAGCGCCCGGGCAGCCGCGATCATTTGCGCGCGCAAAAATCCGTCAAAAGGATCGGCCATCGGAGTGTGTTTTGAGTTCTCTATGCCGGGTTCGAACTTTTCATAAAACGAAAGCTGGCGGCGGCGGGAAAAATCGATGAACTGGTCCAGCACCACGAAATCGCCGCGACGGATTTTCTCGCGGAGCGAGCCGCAGGCGGTGGTGGCCAGGACATGGGTGCAGCCCTGCTGCTTCAGGGCGGAGAGGTTGGCGCGGTAGTTGACCTGGGTGGGCGGGACCGTATGCCGCCGGCCGTGGCGGGCGAGCATGACCACTTCGGCGTTCCCGATCCTGCCGGATGTCAGGGGCGAGGTCGGCGCGCCATAAGGCGTTTTTACTTTTATTTCCCGGGCGCTCTTCAATATTTTCGGGTCATCCAGGCCCGAGCCGCCGATAATGCCGATCCTTGTCATGACCGTTTCTCCTTATATGATTATCCGTTGCCGCCCAGGCAACTCCTAACGTTAACAACATAATAAATCCGAATTTCGAAACACGAAATCCGAAACAAACTCGAAATTACAAATAGGAGAAAAAAATAAATCTTTATGTTTGGCGCTTATTTCAAACATTTTCTCTATCATTGCGATTTGTTTCGTGCTTCGAGATTAGAATTTCGGATTTTTATTTTTAATCACCTGCAAAACACACCCGCCACCGCGCCGGTCATCAGGCATGCCAGTGATGCCTTATTCATATCATCTTGCCTGTAAAAAAGCATCCTGATTGAACGTAAAATTATCCTTTATCCGTCCCGGTCTCCGGGAGGCCGGGGCGGAGGGGCAGTCGCGGTTTGCCTTGGGCTTTCCCATGCGGAACAGAATGCGTAAGATTGGCCCGGCGGCAAGGCGTTGCCGGCGGCGCTATACTCGCGTATGCGCCGCCCGGCAACAACACCGCCGACGGGCCGAAATCACGCATTATGTCTCCGCACCCAAGGCAAACCGCATTATGCTATTGCCCGCACCACCCTTATTCCCTGCAAAACACACCCGCCACCGCGCCGGTCATGAGGCAGGCCAGGGTCGCCGCCAGGAGCGCCCGCGACCCTACCGAGACGATGTCCCTGCGCCGCTCCGGCGCCAGCGCCGCGGTTCCGCCGACAAAAATGGCCAGGGAAGCAATGTGCGCGAACCCGCAAAGGGCGTAGGCGATGATCACTGCGGAGCGCGCGTGAACCAGCTGCCCGCCCGCCATTGCTGTTGCCAGCTCCTTGTAGGCCGGCACCTCGGTGGCTACCAGGCGCATGCCCAGCAGGTTGCCGGCAAAAGAAGCGTCGCCGGGCGGAACGCCGATCAGCAGGGCCAAGGGCGTGAAAATCTTCCCCAGCAGCCCGCTCAAAGACAGCGCGCAGCCGAACCTTCCGCCGGCCCAGCCCAGGATGCCGTCGGCCAGGGCCAGCAGGCCGAGGAAAGCGATCAAAAGCGCCACTACCCCGCCGACAAGCTTCAGCCCGGCCATGGCGCCGCTGACGATTGAATCCATGGAGCCGGCATCTTCCGAGGGGGGCACCTTGACGTGTTCACCAAGTGTTTCGGGGTGTTCCGTTTCCGGTAAAATAATTTTCGACATAACCAGCGCCGCCGGCGCGGAAAGGATCGAGGCCGATATCAGGTGGCCGGCAATGCCCGGGATGACGTCCTTGAGGAAAAGCACGTAAAGCCCCATCATGCTCGAAGCCACGGTGGCCATGCCGGCGGCCAGAACCGTGCAGTATTCGGAACGGGTCATGCGCCGGAGGTAGGGCCGGATTGTTGTCATGGACTCAATGCCGACAAATATGTTGCTGGCCGCGCAAAGGCTCTCGGCGCCGCTGACGCGCATGAGGCGCGCGAAGAGCCAGGCGAAGGCGCGGATAACCAGCGGCATGATGCCCCAGTAATACAGGAGCCCCATGAGGGCGGAAAAAAATATAATGACGGGGAAAGCCTGGAAGGCCAGGATGAAGCCAAGGCTGGTATCGGGCTTGCCAAGCGCGCCGAAGACAAACACCTGCCCGGCGGTGGCCGCCGCGAGCAGCTTGATGACGGCGTCGTTGAGCAGCTGGAAAAAATGCCGGCTGCCGGGCGCCAGGAATACCAGGGCGGCGAAAGCGAGCTGGAGCGCCGTGCCCCAGCCTATCACCCGCCAGTTCACGATGCGCCGCCGGGCCGAGAAAAGCCAGGCAACCAGCATCAGCGAAAAAATACCTGAGAAACTTATTAAATTATAAATGGACATAAGGCCCGCCGCAGGCAGCATCCGGAAACGACGGGTGACATAATGAAAGATAATATTGATGCTGTCAAAAGTTTTAATTCTCCATAAACTGACACAGGAATTGACTCACGGATTCAATGTTACTTTTTGCGCTTAAAAGCGATGGATTACCTGTTCCTGTCGAGCGCGTTGGTGCCAAGGTGGTTGCGATATGATAAAATGCCCGCGCGCCAGGCGGCAGCCTGATAAAAAATGATGAACAAAGCAGATCAGAAGCCAAACCTAACTTTAATCCGCCACGGCGGATTAATACTTAACAACTTCTTTCGGCAGGTCACCCCGATAGACTTCGTCGTGCGAGCCAACATCCAACAGGACAATCTCCCTGGCCGCCATGCGAAGAACTATTACGATGCGATGTTCATAAGTCAACTGGACCGCGTGCTTTCCACGGTGTCGCCCCTGTAACGGGTGCAGGCGCAAGCGCGGGGACGCAGGATTATTTTCCAACTGACGCAAAACGCCGGCGAATAGTTCTTTCACTTCCGGATGCCGTCTAAAGAACTTGCGCGCAGTCCGCAGGAAAGTTTCTGTCCAGACCAGAGTGAACGGACGAGGAATTGGTTTCGATGCCATGTCAGACTTCCTTGCGCAGTTCCGCCATCAATGTTGCGGCCGAACCGCGGCGAACACGACCGGCCTTGACGTCCGCTTCAGACGCCGCCAGGCTGGCTTCCGACTGGCAAGCATGGAAACCGATCTGTTTGCGAGGCAACTCCGGCGGGGGCAGGAGGAGTGGACGTATTTTCTGATAGAGGTCTCGTAACGCCGTGTTGTGAGACATTAATGTTTTTTCGATGTCTGCCAGTCTTGTTTCAAGCTCTGCCCGATTCAACAGTTGTTCGCGCATTTTAATAAAGGCACGTACAATAAAAATGCTCATTTGAACGGCCTGAGGACTATTCAGCACTGTTGCGGCCATAATTGCACCGTGTTCAGTAAAAGCGTAAGGCAATGTTCTGCGACCGCCCCGACCTGTCTTTGAAATCGCAATTTGCGATGTCAAACCATCAACCTCTTGCAGTGTAAGCTGATAAAGAAAGTCTTCAGGGAATCTATCGCGATTACGCTTAATAGCTTCATTTAACCTGAAGGTTGGAATTCCATAAATACGCGCAAGGTCCGTATCAAGAATTACCTTTTGTCCCCTGAGAGTAATAATTGCCGACTCAACCGGAATGATGCGGTTGTTTTTATGTTTTTCGGTCATGAAGTCCTCCAAATACCGATATAATCTTTCAGCGGTTGGCCCAACATATCAACAATAACATGGCGTATGTTAATCAAAACTTCAATGATAATTATAAATCAAACCCATTGATTGTCACACGGCTTTACAAACCGCTTCCAGCGGCACCTTGCTTTTCCGCCCGGGAATATCAACCACGAAGAGCGGCATGCTCAGGCCCCCGAGCCGCGTGCGCAGGCGCCGTGCAAGCGCGATTGCTTTCCGGTCGGCAACCCGGAAGTGCCCCGTGCCGCGCACCCGGTCGCACTGGAACACGTAATAAGGACGGACCATGATGCGGTGGAGTCCGTTGCACAGCGCTTCCAAAACCGGTAATGAATCGTTCACGCCGCGCATGAGGACAGCCTGGTTCGATACCGGCAACCCGGCCTCCTGCAGCATCCGGCAGGCCCTTTCAGATTCCGCCGTGATCTCGCGCGGGTGATTGAACTGGGTGTTTACCCACACAGGCCTGTGCTTTTTGAGGCACGCGCACAAGGTCCTGTCGATCCGCATCGGCAGGACCACAGGCACGCGCGTGCCGATGCGCAAAACCTCCACGGTTTTCACAGCCCGCAAGGATTCGAGGATCCGGTCCAGAGCCGGCGTCTCGAGCAAAAGCGGGTCCCCGCCGGATATTATCACCTCCCGGATTCCCGGATTCAGGCGGAGATACCTGATGATTTCGGGCAGGCGCCGGAAAATTGAATGAGATGGCAAATCCACAACCTTTCTGGATTCCCGACTCGTGCTTCGTAGCGAAGTCTTACTTCGCAGAGTAGCATCAGGTCGGGAATGACAAAGCCGGACGCATGTTCTGTCATTCCCGCGAAGGCGGGAATCCAGCTCAGCCATGGAATTCTTAATCTTAAACTTTACATCCTCGCAAAAATCCCCCAGCGTGTTTTTCCGCGTGCAGTGCCGGCAGCGCACGGCGCAGTCGCCCGTGGCGATCAGCACCGCCCTGTTGCGGTAGCGGTGAATGAGCCCCGGCACCGGCTCAAATCGGCTCTCGTTGAGCGGGTCGGGACCCGACCCGCCATCGGCCAGCTCGCGCCGGTCCGGAAGGATCTG
>JBAYWJ010000193.1:0-7287 GCA_041674125.1 Kiritimatiellia bacterium | reverse complement strand
GACCGGCTCGGCCTGCTTGGAAAATTGGGGCTGCCTTTCGATAACCTGGTCAACACCTCCTCCGTCAAGCCCGAGGATTGGGTAAAGGAGCACACCGGCGGGCGCGGGGTGGATGCGGTGGTCGTGGCCGCCTCCGTCAAGGCGCTCGTGGCCAAGGGCATGGAAATCCTCCGGCGCGGCGGGCACCTTTCAATATTCGCGGGAATGCCCAAGTCCAACCCGGTGGAGCAGATTGACCTGAACCGCATCCACTACCTGGAGCTCAACCTGCACGGCGCCAACAGCTCCTCCTATGCGGAATACATCGCGGCGCGCGATTTCATAGTGTCCGGCAAAATCAACGCGCGCCCCCTTGTGACGCACCGGTTCCCGCTTGATAAATTCGGCGAGGCGGTGCGCACCCAGGCCGACCCGGCTTCGGGCGCGTTGAAGGTTGTCGTTATGCCGTAATTATTAATTATCTAGGGAAAAAAATTCAACGTCCAACTTTGAACGTTCAACATTATGAATGCTTTGGAACGTTGGATGTTGAGTGTTGAACGTTTCTTATATTTTGGAGGGCAACATGGTGTTAAAGGATAAACGCGCGATCGTAACCGGCGCGGCCCAGGGCCTGGGGGAGGCGATTGCCGCGCGCCTGATGCGCGAGGGATGCCGCGTCCTGCTGGCAGACCTTCAGGAAAAACAGGCAGCCCAAACCGCCGCGAAACTGCAGGAGTCTTCCGGCGGCGAGGCCGGCTCCATTAAGTGCGATGTCAGCAGCGAGGCGGACGTGGAAGCGCTCGTAGGCCGGGCCAGCTCGCAGTGGGGCGGCCTGGACATCTTCGTGGCGAATGCCGGCATTCTCATCTCCGGCCCGCTGGTTGAGTTCGATGCCGCGCGCTGGCGCAAGGTGATCGAGGTCAACCTCATTGGCCAGATGCTCTGCATGAAACACGCCCTCAAGCTGATGGCGCAGGGCGGGGGGGGCTCGTACATCCAGATCAATTCCAAGTCCGGCAAAAAGGGCTCGTTTAAAAATTCGGCCTACGCCGCCTCGAAGTTCGGCGCGATCGGCCTGGTGCAGAGCGCTGCGCTCGAGGTTGCCGACAGGGGCGTGCGCGTGAACGCGGTCTGTCCGGGCAACCTGCTTGATTCCCCCCTCTGGACCGGGAGCCTTTTTAAACAGTACGCGGCCAACCAGGGCATCACCGAGGAGGAAGTCCGCCGGAAGTATATCGACCAGGTGCCCATGCGGCGGCCCTGCACCTACGAGGACGTCTGCAACGTGGTCGCTTTCCTCGCATCCGACCAGTCATCCTATATGACCGGCCAGGCCATAAACGTGACCGGCGGGCAGGAAATGCGCTAAAGAAGAAGTCAGAGGTCAGCGGTCAGCAGTCAGAATAGAAAGTCATTCCCGCAGCTTGTCCGCCATAGCTCCATGAGCGACGGCGGAAAGCGGGAATCCAGGGTTAAACCTGCAGTTTAATGCCGGGGTTATTGAGACTATGAATATTAAACGCTGTTTTACGATAGATCTGGGAGCGTCCGGCGGCAAGTGCTTCGCCTCCGAGTTCAAGGGCGGCTCGTTCACGATGAAGGAAATCCACCGCTTTGCCTACGAGCCGGTGTCGTTTTATATCCGCGCCGGAGCATCCGCTCCCGGCGAGCGCATGTATTGGGACGACACTTTCATATACGCCAACATCATTGAAGGCCTGCGCATCTACCGGCGCGAATGCGGGTCTGCGCTGGATTCGATCGGCATAGACACATGGGGCGCCGACGGCGTCTTCATCACGCCTGATGGAGACCTGCTCGGGAAGGTGTATGCCTACCGCGACCACCGCCTGGACAACATGGTCGCCGAGGTCAAAAAGCTCATCTCCGCCGAAAAGATCTACGGGGTAACCGGCATCCATTTCCAGCCCTTCAATGTAAGCAACCAGCTGCTCTGGTTCGCACGCAACCGCCGCGGGCTCCTCGGCCGCGGCTGCAGGTTCCTGCCGGTGCCTGCGCTGTTTTATTACTACCTGTGCGGCAGCATGAAGGTAGATTCCACCTGGGCCAGCGTTACGCAGCTCATGGATGCCAAAACCAGGAAGTGGAGCAGGCCCATCCTTGCAAAGCTGGGGATCCCGGAGAGCGTCATGCCGGAAATTGTAAGCCCCGGCGCGCGCATCGGCAGGCTGCATGAGTCCATCGCGGAATCGGTAGGCCTGAACCGGGCCGGACTGGTTGCCGTGGGCTCGCACGACACCGCCAGCGCCTTTGCCGCCGCGCCGGTGGACAGGCCCGAAGAGGCCCTGATCATCAGCTCGGGCACCTGGTCGCTGGTGGGCAAGCTCGTGCCGGAGCCGGTGACTTCGCGCGAGGCCTTCCTCGCCAACATGAGCAACGAGGGCGGCATCGGGAACATACGCCTCCTGAAAAACTGCATGGGCGGCTGGCTGGCGCACGAGCTCAGGCGCGGGTGGCGCGAGGAGGACGGCCGCGAAATGGAATGGAAGGACATATACGACCTTGCGCGCCGCGCCAGGCCTTTTGCGGCCTTCATTGATCCCGATGACAAGTCCTTTTACAACCCGCCCGGCATGGAGAAAGCCATCAAGGATTTCTGCCGGCGCACCGGCCAGAAGCTGCCGGCGGGGCGCGGCCCGATCTTGCGCCTGGTCTACGAAAGCCTGGCGCTGAAATACCGGCGCATCAGCGAGGATATATCGAGAATATCCGGCCAGCCGACGAAAATCGTCCACATAGTCGGGGGAGGAAGCCGCAACGAGATGCTGAACCAGTTTGCCGCCGACGCCGTCGGCGCGCCGGTGGTGGCCGGGCCGGTCGAGGCGACCGCCGCCGGCAACACCATGGTCCAGGCGCTCGGGATGGGTGTCATCCGTTCAATGCACGCCGCCCTCCCGGTCATCAGAAAATCCTTCCCGATCAAGGTCTACAAGCCCGGAATGTCGCAGGCATGGGATTCGGCTTACCAACGGTTTAAGGAACTTATCCGCTAATCCGCATCGCATAGGTAGTACCCCCTCAGCCATCTGAGTTTGCATGGAGACGGGACGACCTCGTCCCGTCTTATGCGGCCTGTGGTCAGGCCGTCTCCAATTAAGACGTGGCCTTACCTTATGTAAATTCAGCGACCATGACCGTATGATCCGACGCCTTGGGCTCAATCCTAGGTTTCAGGTCGATGTAGCAATCAAGCGATCTCTTCGCCAGCGGCTCCGTGGCGAGGATGTGGTCCACCCGCCAGCCCATTTTACGCTTGACGGCATTGATGGTGCGGTAATCGAAGAATGAATACTGCCCGGCTTCCGGGTGATGTTTTCTGAAAACATCCACAAATCCCCATTGCCTTGTTTTCTCAAAGGCAGCCCGGGCATCCTTGTGGTAGCACACATGGTCTTCCTGCTCGGGCGCATTGTAAATGTCGATTGCTTCCGGGGCAATGTTCAAATCTCCCACCCATACCACCGGGTCGGAGGGCTTGAACCTTTTTGCGAACATTTTCCGCAGGCGTTCGAACCATTGCAGCTTGTATTTGAACATGGCGTGTTCAATCTCGCGCCCCTGCGGCACGTAGGTGTTCACCACGCAAAGGCCCCCGACCCTGGCCGTTATGAGCCGGGTCTCGTCGGGGGCGGAACCGTCATCGAAGCCGAACTTCAGCTCCTGCGGCTTTTGCAGGCTCGCGAGGGCGACGCCGTTGTATGATTTCTCCCCCCGGAATGCGACCTGGTAACCGGCTTCCAGGAAAGGCTGCATGGGGAACTCGGGGTCCTGGACCTTGGTTTCCTGCAGGCACATGACGTCGGGCTTGCTCTCTTTTAGCCATTCAAGAACAATCGGCAAACGGGAACGAATCGAGTTGACGTTGAATGTGGCGATTTTCATTTATTTCTCCCGGCGGCATTCCTTTGCCGCCATTTTCAATGGCCGGACAAATTCTTTTCAGAATGATACTTTTTTTTGCGCCCCGGTTCCAGTTATTTTCGGGAAAAGAGTCCATGCCCCCGCTGCGGCAAGCATGAACAGCACCGTTCAACATCTGGGCTGCAGCAAATAAAACTTGTTTTACGGTTTTAATTCCTATAAATCCTGCAATTAATCATTTGCTCCAAATAAGATGAATGCAAAACGCGTAGTCCTGGCCCTGTTGGGGAGGCGGACGCTGGACGATAATTCCACCCTGCCTCCCATGGGCATCATGTCGATCGCCTCCTGGATCCGCAGCCGCATTCCCGGGCTGGAAATCCAACTCCTCAACCAGCGGGAGGAAAATTGCCCGGCGGAGGAGATCGCCCGCAGGATCATCGGTTTCAAACCGGATATCGTCGGCTTAAGCGCTTTGACCAACAGCGCGCTGGCCATGGCGCGCGTGATCGGGATGGTCAGCGCGGCCTGTCCCGGCGCAACCACGATGATCGGCGGGCCCCACGTGGCCGCGGTGGGCGGCAGGGAAGCCCTCAACCTCGCTGCGGCCGGGGCGGCGGTTGACGGGGAAGGCGAGATAAGCGCCGAAATGATAATCCGCGCCGCGCTCGGGCAGGGAGACTTGGGCACCATTCCCGGCCTGGCCTGGAGGAACAAAAACGGGGACATCCTGCAGAACCCGGGTGCCACGCCGGTTGTAGAAAACCTGGACGACATTCCTTTCCCGGCCTACGACCTGATTGACCTGCCAAAATACTGGAAGCTCGAATCCATGGGCGTGGCCGCGCCGGGCCCCTACGCCGTGCTTTCCACCAGCCGCGGCTGCCCATACAACTGCAACTGGTGCCACAACATCAGCGGGCGCAAATACCGCGCCCAGAGCGCCGCGCGGGTGGTGGAGGACATGGCGCGCCTCAACCGCGAATTCGGGGCCAAGTGCTTTGAGATCGTTGACGACGTCTTCAACCTCGACCGGAAACGCATGGTTGAATTTTCGGAACTGGTCGGGCAAAAGGGCCTCAAGGTCAATTTCGGCTTCCCGAACGGCATCCGCACCGACATTCTGACGGAAGAAGTTGTGGAAGCGCTGGTCGCGGCCGGGATGAATTCGGCTTCCTATGCCCTGGAATCCGGCTCGCCGCGCATCCAGAAGCTCTGCGGCAAAAGGCTGGATATCCAGGGCTTCGTGCGCGGGGTGGAAATATGCGCCAGGCATAAAATCTACGGGCGCGGGTTCGCCATGATGGGCCACCCGACCGAGGCCGAAAGCGACCTGGAAGCAACCTCGCGGATACTATGCTCTTCGCCGCTGCACCTCTGCCTGGTCTTCACGGTGACCCCTTTCCCGGGCACCGGGCTCTACCGGATCGCCCAGGAAAAATTCCCCGATAAAATGAAGACCCTCTCTTACGAGGGCGCCAACTACCATACGATTGACATCAACCTCTCCGACGTGCCGGACGGCGTGTTGAAGGCGCACATTAACCGCACCTACCGCCGCTTCTATCTTTCGCCCGGCCGCCTTATACGGATCATGCGCGACATCCCCAACAAAAAGCGCCTCGTCGGCGGCGCCTACCATGTCGGCGCGCGCATGCTCAAAGGCCTTGCCCACCGTTGAAGGAACCAAAAAACAATAAGGAACAAAAATCAATGACCTCACGCGAAATTATCAGGCGCAATTTGTCGGGCGACGCCCCCGCCAGGTTCGGAATGAGCTTCGATTCCGGCCGGCAGAATGATTTCATCAGCTCGGGGCTGGGGCCTTCCTCCACCTGGAAAAGCAAGGTCTGGACCGAGGGCGACATGGAATACCGGACCGACGAGTGGGGCAACACATGGCACCGCCTGGTGGGCATGAGCGCCGGCGGCGAAATTTTCAAGCCGGCCATCCAGGACTGGGGCCAGCTCGGGGACTGGCAGCTCCCGGATTTCAACGCCCCCGAACGCTACGCTCAGGCCCGGGAGCGTTTCGCGGCGGAGCCCGACAAGTTCCACCTGGCCGGATTGCCGGGATTCCCCTTCACCATCTCGCGCTACCTGCGTAAAATGGAGATATATTTCCAGGATCTTGTTCTGGAGCGTGAAAACATTGATAAACTGCACGACATGGTCGCCGGCCTGCTGGAGCGCGTCATCCGGCAGTATGCCGCCGCCGGCGCCGACGGCATTTTCTTCTGCGAGGACTGGGGCATCCAGGACCGGCTGCTCATCAGCCCGGAAATGTGGCGCGAGATTTTCAAGCCGCTTTACCGGCGGCTCTGCGGCGCCGCGCACAAGGCCGGCGTGAGCGTCCTGATGCATTCCTGCGGCTACAACTGGGCCATCCTCGACGACCTGGCCGAGACGGGCGTGAACGCCTTCCAGTTCGACCAGCCCGGCCTCTACGGACTTGAGAGACTGGCCGGCAAATTAAAAGAGATCGGTGTCTGCCTCTGGTCGCCGGTGGATATCCAGAAGGTCATGCCGACCGGAGATAAAAAGCTGATTGAGTCCTCGGCCGCGCGGATGGTGGAGCTGTTTTCCTGCGGCAACAGACGCTTCATTGCAAAAAACTACGGCGACCTGAAGGGCATCGGCGTAAAGACGGAGTGGGACCAGTGGGCCTACGCAACCTTTGCCGGGCTGGCGGGAATATAGGGGCGGGGGCGCCCGCCGGAGCGGCTTGAATCAGGAACAGGATACCGGGAGGACCGATGAGCAATGACATGGCAATACTGCGCGAGCTGGCAAAGCGTTACATGGATGTTTGCGCCGACCCCGCGATGAAAACGCGCCGCGACCTATGGCGCAGGCACAACAGCCTGCATGCCACGCCGCCGCTTATTTATGTGCGGGCTTTCGCATGGCATGAAATGCCGGAATCGAAGTGCCTTTGCGATGACGAGGAGCTCCGGCAGTATGAAAATTTCTTCCGCTATCGTCTTTTCTGGAACTCGCTGAAAGACGACTCTGTTTTCGAGCCCTGGATAACAATCAGGGCGGTTTTCAGCCGCGAGGGGTGGGGCGTAGATCTCAACCTCAATCATTCCGGCGAAGAAGGCGGATCCTTCAAGGTTGATTATGCGCTTAAAAAACCAGAGGACATCCAAAAGCTGTCCGAGCCGCGGCATGAAATAGATGAACAGAAGACTGCCGCCAAGCTCGGCAGGCTGCGCGACGCCATAGGCGACATCATAGCCGTAAACCTGGACCGCGCGCCGCTGTACCGCGCCTTCGCGGGCGACATATCCACCCATTTGGGATATTTCCGCGGGATCGAAAACATCATGCTGGACATGTATGACAATCCCGAATGGCTGCACGCGCTGGTTTCATTCATGGGGAGGGGCATATTAAAGGTTCACGACGAGGCCGAAGCCG
>JBAYWJ010000192.1:0-7298 GCA_041674125.1 Kiritimatiellia bacterium | reverse complement strand
CCGCCACTTCCTCTCACATTTGATCTGTCAATGCCTTTATCATAACCCCACGCAATGCCGTGTGCATGTCCTCTTTGCATTCATCAAGTCCCGCCTGCCCTTCCAAGACCGATTTGATCATATCTGTGTCCATGACGGTTTTCTTTCTTTGTTTATGCCCAATCCGATTGTATCGGATCAGACTGGAAACCGTCACTTTATTTTAACAACGAACGGGACATTACCCAGTGGAGCGGTGAAATTATATGATGCAGTCTTCCAAATTGATTGTTGCCGACAGGTGGGCTGACTACGAGCTGCTCGACTGCGGTTCCGGCCGGAAGCTGGAGCGCTGGGGAAAGTACGTCTTCATCCGCCCCGACCCGCAGGTGATCTGGCCGGAGTCCGCCCCGGAATTGTGGAAAAAACCCGACGCAATCTACGAGCGCAGTTCCAGCGGCGGCGGCGCCTGGAAATTTTTCAGCAGTTTACCGCCGCACTGGATCATAAGCTGCGGCGCGCTCAGGTTCAAGGTAAGGCCCACCGGCTTCAAGCACATGGGGCTGTTCCCGGAGCAGCAGGCCAACTGGGACTGGATAGCAACCGCCATCAAGGCGGCGCGCAGGCCGGCGGCGGTGTTAAACCTTTTCGGCTATACCGGGGGCGCAACTCTTGCCGCGGCCGCGGCGGGCGCCTCGGTCTGCCACGTTGACGCCGCGCGCGGCATGGTTGAGTGGTGCCGCGAAAACGCCGCCTTGAGCGGCCTTGAAAAGGCTCCGGTGAAATACATCGTTGACGATTGCCTGGCGTTCATCCGGCGCGAGATAAGGCGGGGCAGGGCATACGACGCCATCATCATGGACCCGCCTTCCTTCGGGCGCGGCAAGCGCGGCGAGGTCTGGAAGCTCGAGGATAATTTGTGGGAACTCCTGGCTGAATGCCGCAAGCTGCTTGCCGCGAATCCCGTCTTTATGCTCATAAATGCCTACACGGCCAACCTTTCCCCGCTCGTGCTTGCCAACATGGTGCGGGGGATCCTGGGGCAAAAAGGCGGCGCCCTGGAAAGCGGCGAAATCGGCCTGCCCGTCAAAAGCGACGGTAAGATCCTGCCGTGTGGGATTTACTGCCGCTGGGCACCCGCGGGTCAGACCTGAGGCCGGCATTTGCATGATATGCAAAAATTGCTGCCTCAAGGCCTACAGCAGATCCGAACTGTAGGCCGTCATCCCGACCTCTTCGAGTCGGGACCGCGGGGTGCTTCACTGTAGCGCGCCACGTCTTCAAACGTGGCGCGTCATCCAATTTTTCCCTTGAATCCCGCAAGGTATTGATTAATATCAATTTCCCAAGTATCTGATCAGCATAACAATCATGCCCGCCATGCGGCAGTGCATAATTGACGGGGACGGAGTGTAGTTTGTTGTTATTCACTGGATTGATTAAAAGTCTTGGCTAAAATGCAAAGTCATGAACAATAGTCAGGCATGAAGCGCTATCTCCATAATGCGGTTTTTAAGGATTTAGGAAAGAAAATGGTTCTGCTGACCGGGCCGAGGCAGGTGGGCAAGACATACTTGGCCAGGGAAATAATGGCAGAATATAAAAGGCCGGTCTATCTTAACTATGATGCGCTTGATGATGCCAGAATTATTAATGCGCGCCAGTGGGCGATTAATTCAGACCTGTTGATTTTTGATGAAATTCATAAAATGAAAACGTGGAAGCGCTTTCTGAAGGGAGTGTATGATACCCGGCCTGATCGGGAATCAATCCTGGTTACTGGCAGCTCAAGGATGGACACGTTCAGACAGGCGGGTGATTCGCTTGCCGGACGCTATTTCCATATCCGGCTGCATCCGCTGTCAGTCAAGGAATTGCAGGGGCAGGCGGAACCTTTCGATATCGTGGCTGGTTTGAACCGGCTGGGAGGCTTTCCTGAGCCGTTTTTGTCAGGTTCGGAAACCGAGGCCGCGCGTTGGCGCAACCAGTATTATACCGACCTGATTCGGGAAGATATACTGGAATTCAGCCGCATCCATGAAATCCGGGTTATGCGTCTGCTGGTGGAATTACTGCGCGCGCGCGTAGGATCGCCGTTATCAATTGCCTCTCTGGCCGGCGACCTGCAGACAGCCCCCAACACGGTGCGAAAATACATCGATATCCTGGAGAGCCTGCACATTGTATTCCTGGTCCGGCCTTATCACGCCAACGTGGCCCGCGCCATCCTCAAGGAGCCGAAAGTTTATTTTTTCGATTCCGGATTTGTGCAGGGCGATGATGGCCTGAAGCTGGAAAACACCTGCGCCGTCTGCCTGCAGAAACATGTCCAATATCTCCAGGATGTGTGCGGACAGAATGTCGGTTTGCATTATATCCGCACCAGGAACGGCCAGGAAATAGATTTTGCCCTGAGCAGGTCCGGCCGTTTATCCGACCTGCTCGAAGTCAAACTTTCAGATGCATCCGTTTCGCCGGCATTGAATTATTTTGCCGGCAAGTTCCCGGATGCCCGTGCAGTCCAGGTCGTGCACAATTTGCGGCAGGAACAGTGCATTAAATCAGTCTCCGTTGTTCCTTGCGGGGCATATCTTGCGCAATTGAGTGCCTGAAGCCCCGGGGAGCATTCCGGCGGAGTTCAGGCGCATAATTGACGGGGACGGAGTGTGTTTATTTAAATAAATGACGGCGCGTCAAACTCAGGAAAAATAAAATATGAAGGCAAAAATAAACAAGGAACTGTTCAGCAAGGGCAATGCGGTTGTCGGGATCATCGGCCAGGGATACGTGGGCCTGCCGCTGGCGCTGCTCTTCGCCGAGTCAGGGCTGCGCACAATCGGGTTTGACGTGGACCGCTCCAAGGTTGACATGCTCAACCGGGGCAAGTCGTTCATCGAGTACATTCCCTCGGATCGAATCCGCAAGCTCCGGAAGAAGAAAATCTACCAGGCCAGCGCCGACCTGCAGCGTCTGGGCGAGGCCGATGCCGTGATCATCTGCGTGCCGACCCCGCTCGACCATCACCTGCAGCCGGATGTGAGCTTCATCGTCAAGAGCGCCCAGGCCATCGCCCGCAAGCTGCGCCCGGGACAGCTGATAGTTCTCGAATCCACCAGCTACCCGGGCTGCACCCGCAGCGACGTCCTGCCGGCGCTCGAGGCCACGGGGCTCAAGCTCGACCGGGACTTTGCCGTGGCCTTCAGCCCCGAGCGCGAGGATCCCTCGAACAAGTCCTTTTCCACCCACAACATCCCAAAGCTGGTCGGCGGCCTGACCGAGCTGGGCGGCGAGCTGGCATTCAGCCTCTATGCGCGGGCCATCAAGACGGTCGTCAAGGTGGATTCGGCCGAGGTGGCCGAGTCCTCCAAGCTGCTGGAAAATATCTTCCGCAGCGTCAACATCGCCATGGTCAACGAGCTCAAGATCGTCTTCCAGAAAATGGGGATAGATATCTGGCAAGTGATCAAGGCGGCTTCGACCAAACCATTCGGGTTCATGCCGTTTTATCCCGGCCCTGGCCTTGGCGGGCACTGCATCCCGATTGACCCCTTTTACCTGACCTGGAAGGCGCGCGAGGTGGGCGAGGACACCCTCTTTATCGAGCTGGCCGGCCAGATCAACCGTTCCATGCCGGCCTATGTGGTTCGCCGCCTGGCCGACGCCCTGAACGCCAGGGGTAAGCCGGTGGCCGGAAGCCGGATCCTGGTGCTAGGGTTTTCCTACAAGAAAAACGTGGGCGATTACAGGGAGTCGCCCACCTTTGAAATATACGAGCTCCTGCACCGCATGCAGGCCAAAATAGACTACTATGATCCTTACATCCCGGGCGTCCGCCCGACGCGCGAGCACAAGCTCTGCCTCAGGCCCATCAAGCTCACACCGAAGGCGGTTGCCGGATATGATTCGGTGGTTATCGTCACCGACCACGACGGCCTGGATTACAACATGATCCGCAAGCACTCGCGTCTGGTGATTGATACCCGCAATGTATATCCCGGGAACCATCCTAACGTGGTGAAAGCATAACGTGTTTGCAGAAGATTGGATTTATTGTAGGCCATCATAGTATGACGGCAGGATTTATTGTAGGCCGTCCCGACTCTCCGGGAGGTCGGGATCGCGGCAGGATTGAAAGAACAATGCCGAATGCCTTGTCCTGCGAAGCTCTCCGGCGAAGAAGGATATCACGGCAGGATCGGGCAGAACGCCCGTACGCCCTGTTTTTTTCGCGCATCCAGGAGGCTGAAAGTTATTTTCGGGCAAGGTATTGACATGATCATATCAATTGATATGATTGTTGGCGAAACGTGAAATAACAACTGACCAGGCAATCAATATGAAAACAATATCTGCCGTTGAAGCCCGCACTAATCTGGGGCGTATCCTGAATATCGTCTCGTTGACCCATGCCGATGTAATCATCGAGCGCGCCGGAAAACAGATTGCCAGGCTGACTTCCGTGGACGAGACAGCATCGCGCTGTTCGTCCGGAAAACTGGATTGGCGCAAGGCGCGCGGCCTGGGCAAAGCGGCGTGGTGCCGCATTAACGATGTTGATGCATACCTGAAAAAGGAACGCGATCAATGGCGATAACGTTCAAAACCGGGCAGAAGATATTCGTCGACACGGCCCCGTTGATCTACTGGTTTGAAGAACACCCGGATTATATCCAAAAGCTGGCTGTTTTCTTTGACGAAATAACGGAAAAGCAAATCCCGCTTATGACCTCGATGATAACTTATATTGAGGTGTTGACGTATCCTGAAAAAAGCGGGAATCGCCTCTTGAGCGGCAAATATCGCAATTATTTTACCAATTCCGATCAGCTCACTATCTATCCGCTGGATGTCAGCGTGGCTGATGAGGCGATACGTTTGCGCGCCCGCCAGGGATTGAGAACGCCGGATGCCATCCAGTTGGCTACGGCGCAGGTCTGCGGTTGTGATTATGTCCTTTCCAATGATCGAAACTTGAAGCGGGCGGGCGGAGTGCGTGTTGTGCTTGTTTCGGAATTGGCGCCATAATTTGCCTGGCTTTGCGAAACATTGAAATCACGGCGGGATAGTAACTGCCCGGAAGTTTTCTGTAGGCCGTCATAGCCTGCCCGAGCGTCTGGCAGGGCATGACGGCGGGTTTACTGTAGGCCGCCATCCCGACCTCCCGGAGAGTCGGGATCGCGGCAGGATTGGGAAATGAGTAACAAATGAAAAAGAACAAAAACAACCTCAACAATTTCGCATTAATCGGCGTGGCGGGCTACATCGCCCCGCGCCACCTCAAGGCCATCAAGGAAACCGGCAATAGCCTGCTCGTGGCGGTGGACAAGAGCGACAGCGTCGGCATCATAGACAGCTTCTTTCCATCCGCTTCTTTTTTCACCGAGTTCGAGCGCTTCGACCGGCACGTCGAAAAGCTGAAGAGGGAAGGGGAGCAGCAAAGGGTGCACTACGTCAGCATCTGCTCGCCCAATTACCTGCACGATGCCCACATCCGCTTCGCCCTGCGGGTGCAGGCCGACGCCATCTGCGAAAAGCCGCTGGTGCTCAACCCCTGGAACGTCGAGGCCCTGGCGGAAATCGAAAGGGAAACCGGCCGGAAGATCAACACCATCCTGCAGCTCAGGCTCCACCCGGCCATTGCCGGACTGCGCGAATCGATCCTGAAGCAGCAAAAGGATAAAACGCACGACGTTGAGCTCACCTACATCACCGGACGCGGCAGCTGGTATTATTTTTCATGGAAAGGCGACGACGAGAAATCTGGCGGAGTGGCAACCAATATCGGCATACATTTCTTCGACATGCTGACCTGGATTTTCGGCAAGGCGCGCTCAAGCCGGCTGCACCTGTCGGAGCCGGGCAGGGCTGCCGGATATCTGGATTTGGAGCGCGCGCGCGTGCGCTGGTTCCTCTCGCTCGACACGGCCGACCTGCCGGAGGAAGCCGCCCGGTCAGGCAAGCGCACCTTCCGCTCGATTAAAATTGACGGCAAGGAGCTGGAGTTCTCGGAGGGCTTCACCGATCTCCACACCCGCAGCTATGAGGAAATCCTGAAGGGCCGGGGATTCGGCCTCGCGGATGCGCGCGCCTCCGTTGAAATTGCACACGACATCCGCCACGCCAAGCCCGCGCCCCTGGCCGGCGACTACCACCCGTTTTTGCAGAATAGGGGATAGGGAAGAGGGAAGATATGAGCGTCAGTGGTTTCAGGGAATTGGAGGTTTGGAGGAGATCCAAGGCTTTGGCTGTTGCAGTCTACCGGGTAACACAGACATCCGCATTTGCCCGCGATATCGGGTTTCAAAGCCAGATGCGTGAAGCGGCTGTCAGCGTGCCATCCAACATAGCCGAAGGTGACGAGCGGGGCTCTGCAAGAGACATGATTAAGTTCCTGTTCATTGCAAAGGGGTCATTGGCGGAGTTGCAGACTCAGATTGAAATAGCTCAGGATGTAGGAATGCTTTCTTCTGCTCAGGCGAACCCGTTGCTTGATGAAAGTAAAGACCTTAATTTTGCAAAATTAAGGAAAGAACTTGCTCGCATGCTGGGCGGACTGATTAAAGCCAAGTCCAAGATAATTAACCCCTCACGCCTCATGTCTAATCCCTAACCCTATCGCCTAACCCCTAGTTCCTAATCCCTATATCCTGGAGATTACCATGCCCGACTATTTCGTCCATGAATCCGCGTACGTTGACGAGGGCGCTCAAATCGGAGCCGGAACCAAAATCTGGCACTTCTGCCACGTGATGCCCAGGGCCATGATCGGCATGAAATGCGTGCTGGGGCAGAACGTGAACGTCGACAACGGCGCGGTCATCGGCAACAACGTCAAAATCCAGAACAACGTCTCCATCTATACCGGCGCGGTGATAGAGGACGACGTTTTCCTGGGCCCTTCCTGCGTCCTGACCAACGTCACCAACCCGCGCTCGCAGGTAAACCGCCACGCGCTCTATGAAAAAACGCTCCTGCGGCGCGGCTGCACGGTCGGCGCCAACGCCACGATCGTCTGCGGGGTGACAATCGGGCGCTACGCCTTTATCGGGGCCGGGTCCGTGGTGACTAAGGATGTTCCCGATTATGCGCTCATGCTTGGCAATCCCGCCCGCCAGAAGGGATGGATGAGCCGCCACGGCCACCGCCTGCTAGCGCCCGGTGCGGACGGGCTTTACCGCTGCCCGGAGAGCGGCTACCGCTACCGTGAGGAAACCCCCGGAATACTCCGCTGCCTGGACCTGGACGAAGAAGCGCCCCTGCCGGCCGCGCTCTCCATGGGCGCCAGGACGTATGACGAGTTCAAGAGTCATCATTAATGG
>JBAYWJ010000191.1:0-7347 GCA_041674125.1 Kiritimatiellia bacterium | reverse complement strand
TGTGCAAAAATTCCGCCACCGCCCAGGCAATGCTTATGCCGTCAAACGTGCTCGTGCCGCGCCCGATTTCATCGAGTATCACCAGGCTGTTTTTGGTGGCATTGTTCAAAATGTTCGCCGTTTCCTGCATCTCGACCATGAACGTGCTCCGGCCCCGCACAAGGTCGTCGCTCGCCCCCACCCTGGTGAAAATCCGGTCGACAATCCCTATTTCCGCCCCGGCCGCGGGCACAAACGACCCAACCTGGGCCATGATTACGATCAGCGCCACCTGCCGGATGTAGGTTGATTTCCCTGCCATGTTGGGGCCCGTGATTATAATCAGGCGGTTTTCGCTGCAATCAAGGGAAGTGTCGTTCGGCACAAAGCGGTCGGAGCCCGGGATCTGCTCGATGACTGGATGGCGCCCCTCCCTGATGCGGATCGAATCCCCCTCCTTTATAACCGGCCGCACGTAGCGCATGGCCATGGCCCGGTCGGCCAGGGCGCCGAGCGCATCGAGGGCGGAAACCGCGCCGGCGGTTTTCAAAACGTAATCGGCCTCGTTTAATACTTTACCGCGAATTGCGGCCAGCAGCTCGGATTCCAGCGCCACCGCGCGCTCGTGGGCCCCGGTGATCTTGTTTTCAAACTCCTTGAGCTCCGGCGTGATGAACCTCTCCGCGTTTACCATGGTCTGCTTGCGGGTGTAATCCGCGGGCACGTTGGCGGCCTGCCCTTTCGAGACCTCGATGTAGTAGCCGAAAACCTGGTTGAACCTGACTTTCAGGGTCTTGATCCCGGTCCGCTGCTGCTCCCTTGTCTGGTATTCGGCCATCCAGGCGCGCCCCCTGCTGGCGGCATCGCGCAGGCCGTCGAGTTCGGGGTTGTATCCCTGGCGGATCGCGCCGCCATCCTTCAAGAGCGCCGGCGGCTCTTCGACGATCGAGCTTTCAACCAGCTCCCGGATCGCCGGTAACGGGTTGATTCCCCTGGCCAATTTATCAAATATCTTTTTGCCGGCATTTGCCTTGTCAGTTCCGCGGCGGCCTGCCGGCGGCAGGGACGCGTTTGCCGCAATCGGCGGATCCGCTTGTGGCGTAACAGCGGCCTTAGCCGGCGTAAAGCCGGCTCTACATCCGGATGCGATGGACGTTGCGTCTGCGCCATCCAGGATTTTTCGCGCTTCGCCCAGGGCCGCCAGCGAATGCGCCAGCGCCCTCAGGTCGCGCGCCCAGCCTGAACCCGAGGCGAGGCGCCCCATGATGCGCTCCAGGTCGCGCACCTCGCCGAGCTTTTCACGCAAATCCTTCAGCAGGATGCGGTCGGCGCAGAACGCCGCCACAATTTCCTGCCGTTCCTTTATCGCGCTTATATCGGTCAGGGGGCGCAGTATCCATTCTCGCAGCCGCCGCCCGCCCATGGCTGTCCGAGTGGCATCCAGCACGCCGAGCAGGGTGAATGCCACGCCCCTCGCGGCCGTGCCCGGTTCCGATGCCGGGCCGCGGTGCACCACCAGGTCAAGGTTGGATCGCGTCGCCTCGTCCATGAAGAGATAATCATCGGGATTCTTCATCCGGATGGACCGCACGTTGCCGGCCGGGTTAAGGAGGGTATTTTTCACGTAATGCAGAACGCCGCCGGCCGCCCCCGCGCCGGCCTTCAGATTTTCGCAGCCGAAGCCCTCAAGCGACTGCACCTTGAAGTGGTTTTTCAGCGTGTCTGAAGCGGTTGCGTATTCGAAGGTCCAGTCGTCGCAAGGCGTCAGGATTGTGCGCGACCCGCACATTGCCATGCTCTTCAGCGGCAAATCCTCCTGCTCCAGCAAGGAGGTTGGCGCCACGCACTCGGCGGGCGCAAAGCGCAGGATATTGTCCCGCGCCGTCTCCGCGCTTTTTGTCTCTTCCATCCAGAATTCGCCGGTGGATAAATCCAGGAAGGCAAGGCCGTACATGCCGCCTGAACGGTAAATGCCAGCCAGGAAATTGTTTCTGGCCGAATCCAGCAGCTGGTCGCTTAAGACCGCACCGGGCGTGACGACCCCCGTCACCTCGCGGCGCACGATCCCCTTGGCCAGGGCCGGGTCCTCCACCTGGTCGCATATCGCCACCTTCCTGCCGGCGCGGATCAGCTTGCTCAGGTAGCTTTCATGGGAATGGTATGGCACCCCGCACATCGGGGCTTTCTGGCGCCTGGTGAGGGCGATATTCAGGATGGCCGAGGCCTCGACGGCGTCTTCGAAAAACATCTCGTAAAAATCGCCGAGGCGGAAGAACAGGATCGTGTTCGGCGGCAGCTTGGACTTTATCCGCCGGTACTGCTGCATCATTGGAGTTAGTGATTCGCTCATGGATTTGCCACAAAGATGCACAATATCCACAAATAGAAAAGATAAAAATATTGTTTGCCGGGAGCCAAGATTGTCAAGCGTTCCTTCTTGCCAATTGGCATCGGGAATATTAACCTCTGGGATTAATGGAATGCCAGATTCTGTCTGAAAAATCGAAAATCGGCAACTTGCCCTGCATTGCTCCTTGAGCGACGCAGGGTCCAAATTCTAAAATTTATCAGGCGCCTGTAGCTCAACTGGATAGAGTGTCGGCCTCCGAAGCCGAAGGTTGTGGGTTCGACCCCCGCCAGGCGCATTCCCAATACCGGCTATATACCGCCCAGGAAATTCACCAGGTTGACCCTCACGTAGTTGCCGCTGGAAAGCATCACGCTCCAGTCGCCCGTCATGGGCTCCATCACGGCCGGATCAGCCACACGGTCGCCGTCGTAATCGCCCGGGGCCGGCAAAGCACCCGCGCCGCCCAGGAGGCCGGCCAGCACAACCTGTCCATAGCCGCCGCTTGAGAAGCGCACGATCCAGGTGCCGCCTTGCCCTGAGCCGGTCGAAGGGTCGCCCTGCATGTAAACGGCCGGATCAGCCACACGGTCGCCGTCAAAGTCAGCCGGACAGGCGGTGTAGCCGGCGCCGCCGGCAAAGTTTTCCAGCGTGATCGGCGCGTATCCCGCGGATGATAATTTTACCTGCCAGCCGGCCGAGGCGGCATGGTAAACGGCCGGATCGGCTTTCGCATCGCCGTCGTAATCAGCCGATGCGGGTGTCCAGCCGACCGAGCCCAGGAAGTTCTCAAGGTTGAACTGGGCATATCCGGCGCTCGATAGCTTCACGTGCCATGTTCCGTTGGTTTCAGTGTAAACGGCCGGATCGGCCTTGGCGTCGCCGTCGTAATCGCCCGGGGCCGGCATCCAGCCCGGCGAGCCCAGAAAACCGTTCAAATCCACCCTGGTGTAATTGGCCTGCGAAAGCTTCACGCTCCACCGGCCGGACTGGTCGTCATAAACCACCGGATCGGCCTTGGCGTCGCCGTCGTAATCGCCCGGAGCCGGCTCTACCGCCGTTGCGGCCGTCTTGAAGGGGTAAATCGTCATGGTGACGGCCGGATCGGAAAAGCCGATCCCGGAGTCATTGCCATAAATATCATCGAAGGAGAGCGCGTAAACGCGCCCGGCTATGCCATAATTGTGAAGTATCTTGGCATAGTAAAAAATCGGGAAAGCCGCGGTGCTCGCGCCGCTGGCACCCTTGTAATATATATTGCTGTCTTTCCAGTCCACCGTGCCTTGATCGTGGTGCATGACGCCGCGGACGATTGAAACCGGGATGGCCATGGCTACCGGGTCGGTTATCCAATGCGCGCCCGGTCCGCTGGCATAACCATCCTGCCCGTAAACAAGATAGCCCCAGTCAATATCGGCCGGCGTCACGCTGGAGCCGCCGACGTTGTGCCACAAATAGGGTTTGTTCGCAAAATCAGGTCCGCCCCAGCTGTTGCTCGGGCGCGGCAGGGAGGGAACGGCGGCATAGGGAACGGTCATCGCGGCATCGGTGTATATGTTCAAGGTAAGCCCGTCGGCGCTTACTTTGCCGTAATAGGTGGCGGGGTCGGATGCGAGCTTGCTTGAAAACGAAAACGTGCGATTTGGCTTCCAGCACTGGTTGTTGACATAGTCATCGAGGAAATGCGTGAACATCTGCGGAAGAGAGCCGGTGCCGACCCAGCCCAGGGCGGCCGCTTTGGGGGAAATGACCCGGACAGCTTCATTGGCGCTGTTCTTTATGATCAGCGCCTTGAAAATTGCCGTGTTGCCGCTCTGCTGGGCGCTGTCGGACAAGGTTATGGATTCAAAATCCCTGAAGATGGTCTCCGACGCCGCCGGGATTCCGACCGTCACCCCCCCAACGGTCAGGGTGTAGGCAATGCTGAAAAAATCAACGTTGCTCTGGTTCACAAACTTGCCGCCGGAAAGGTTCACCTCGAACATGCCCCAGGGCACCGGATTGGATGTGCCCATCTCCGGGCCGGAAGCGGCAAAACCACCCATCTGGTCGAAGTTCTGACCCAGGCAGAAATAAACCCTGGAGCTCCCCATGGCCGGGCACGGGATCGAGCAGGTCCCGTCGCCGCTGTATTCCTTCAGCTGGGCCAGGGTTGCGACCATGGTCGTTACATCGAGGCTGAAGGTCGGGGTTGGCACCAGGACGTGGTTCCTGAAATCGAGGTAACCGAGCGGGCTCTGGCAAATCATGATGAAGTAAACCTGGTCGTCGGGATACCCGCTCTGGTTTTGAATAGTCAGCTTCATGGCATCCTCCGCCATGAGCAATGAAGGGCGCATGATCGCCAGCGCGATAAATACCCCAAGGAGAATCCTTCCCAGGCTGGCGCGAAAAGGCCCGGGCAGCGTTCGCTCATTCAGGTTATGCATCATGGGCGGGGTTCCTCTCTTAATGTTGTTGCGCAATCTTTCCGCTTAAATGCCGCAGCCGGCATTGTTTGAAACGTCTGCAAGCTTTTACCCCCGGCTGGCCCGAAAAACAAGCGCAATAATTACATGCATCAAATCTCCCCGGTTGATTTTTCCGGCTGGCCATGTTATATTGAAGAAATGAAAACCGAACATTTGCCGAATGCTTTGCAAGCGCAGGTGACACGGGAAAAGGTTGTTGATTATCTTCTATGTGCGGAACATCCGGACGGAGGCAGCAAAGCAAGGTTCTTTCAGCATTTTGGGTTTTCCCTTGATAATTGGCCTGCGTTGGCAGATGCTTTACGGCAGCACGGTTCGGAAAACAATATAGTGAATGCAGCCGAATCGCCTTTCGGTTGCCGTTATATTGTGGAAGGTAAAATAATGTCGCCGGATGGACGAAATCCGAGAGTGCGTACGGTATGGATTGTTGAAAAGGGAGAAACTGCGCCGCGCTTGATTACGGCTCATCCTGCATAGGAGGGAAACAATATGATTAACGAACATGAACGAGTGGTATTAAACAAGCATATTCCGACACTTGGATTGGAAGCCGGAGATATCGGAACCGTTGTGCATGTGTACAAAAACGGCGCAACGTTTGAAGTTGAATTTGTTTCATTGGATGGAGAAACCAGTTTGGTGACCACTGTTCTTGCCGAAGATTTGAGGACCGTCCACAAGCGCGAAATTCCGCATGCTCGTCAACTTGCCTATGCCTGACGCCGCTTTTTTGTTTAGAAAATGAAGCACTCCAAAATAGAATAACAGACTACCCATGCTCGCCAAGGTCCATAGCGGCGCAGTATACGGCATAGATGCGTATCCGGTCGAAATTGAAGTCAACGAGGGGCGCGGCGACCCCCAGACCGTTATCGTCGGCCTGCCGGACGCGGCCGTCAAGGAGAGCAAGGACCGCGTCCACACCGCCATCCTGAACTCCGAGTTCGAAATGCCGGATGGGCGCATCACCATCAACCTCGCCCCGGCCGATATCAAAAAGGAAGGGCCGATCTTCGACCTGCCGATCGCCATCGGCATACTCGCCGCCCAGGGGCTGCTTCCGCCCGACGCGCTCTCCCAGTTCGGGATGGTGGGCGAGCTGGCGCTGAGCGGCTCGGTCCGCAGCGCGCGCGGCGTGCTGCCGATCACCATGGCCATTAAAAAAGACGGGCGCAAGATGATCATAGTCCCGCGCGACAACGCCGAGGAGGCGGCCGTGGTGGAAGGCATCAGGGTTTTCCCGGTAAGGAACCTGCGCGAGGCGGCGGACCTGATCGGCGGCGTCAAGCGGCCCGAGCCGTTCCTGCTAGACGTGAAAAACATATTCGAGTCCACCTCGTCTTACGACGAGGATTTTGCCGACGTCAAGGGCCAGGAGCAGGCCAAGCGCGCGGTGGAAGTTGCCGTGGCCGGAGGCCACAACATCCTCATGATCGGCCCGCCCGGCACAGGCAAGACCATGCTCGCCAAGCGGATCCCTTCCATCCTGCCCCTGATGACACTGGATGAAGCCTTGGAGGCGACCAAAATCCACAGCATCGCCGGCGCCCTCGCCCCGCGCCAGGCGCTTGTCACCCACCGCCCGTTCCGCGCCCCGCACCACACCGTTTCCGACGCCGGCCTCCTGGGCGGCGGAGCGCACCCAATGCCGGGCGAGGTAAGCCTGGCCCACCACGGAGTCCTCTTCCTGGACGAGTTCCCGGAGTTCCACCGCAACGTGCTGGAAGTTTTGCGCCAGCCGCTTGAAAACGGAGCCGTGACTATTTCGCGCGCTGCGGCCAGCCTTACATTCCCCTGCCAGTTCATGCTCGTAAGCGCCATGAACCCCTGCCCCTGCGGCTACCACGGCGACCGCAAGCGCGAATGCCGCTGCACCCCGCTCCAGATCCGGAATTACCGCAATAAAATCTCCGGCCCGCTCCTGGACCGGATTGACATCCACATCGAGGTTCCCGCCGTGGGGTACCACGAGCTCTCCGGCCTGAAGGCGGGCGAGCCTTCGGCCGACATCCGCCGGCGGGTGATTGCGGCGCGGAATATCCAGATGCAAAGGTTCCGCGGGCGCAAGGTCCACTGCAACGCAGCCATGCGCCCGAAGGACACGGTCAAATTCTGCCCACTCAAGGACGATGCCCAGGCGATCCTCAAAATGGCCATCAACGAGCTAAACTTCAGCGCCCGGGCCTACGACCGCATCCTCAAGGTGGCCCGCACCATCGCCGACCTGGCCGGGAAAGAACAGATCGAAAGCGAGCACGTTTCCGAAGCAATTCAATACAGAACTTTAGACAGGCAATTCTGGATATAAGAAGATGATTCGCCTGCCATGGGCGGAGTCGAAGGATACCGGACGCTTGACATAACGCTCTGGATTTGAGTGGATGATTTAGAGCATATCCGCAAATTAATTTGAACCATGATTAATGTTCAGTTTCGCGCATGGCAAGGCGGCCGCGGAATGGGCATACCCGGAAGGTATGTCCTTCCACGGTCAACGCCGCCACGCGCGAAACCTGGCGTAACCCGTTAGGGCATCGCGGCTTTTGT
>JBAYWJ010000190.1:0-7361 GCA_041674125.1 Kiritimatiellia bacterium | reverse complement strand
CCCGGATGACACATCGAAGGCTACCGGCAGTCCCGGTCCTGATTTGCAATACGCGGCACAGATCGCGCCGGCCAGGATTAGAGTGTCATCAGCCGGCTTGCCGTAAAGCGCCCCGACCGGTCCCGGCACGGACCGGGGCTTGAGGATCACGGCGTCTTTCCCCGCATTTTCTTCAAGGGTTTTGTTTTCGTACTGATTGCGGCCCACGATCAGCTTGCAGTCCCCGAGGCGGAAGTGGCGGCCGGTCTGAAGAAGGCCGATAGCGGAAAGGTTTCGCATTTCTCCGTGCTTGCGCATGTCGCGCAGTTTTTTTCCGTAGCCCGGGTCGGTCAGCAGGCAGCCGCCGGCGGGCTGGGGGAACGAGGTTATGCCCAGCTCGCGCGCCAGGGCCATTTGAGGGCGCCGGCTGCGCCCCTCTATGGCCAGCAGGCGTTCGCGGTCAACCCAGCCTTTCTTTTCCGGCTCGGTTATTTCAAGGAGCTTGGCGCTGAGCGGCCTGAGGAGGTAGCCCTCCAGCCCGGATTCCTGCGCGATCAGGGGAATGGTCCTGCGGTTCTGCGACATGGGCCGTTCGCCCAATACCTCGCCGGTGGCCACGAAATGGAAGCCTTCTTCGCGCATTATTTTGCCCGCAATCTTTATCATGGCGGTGTGGCAGTCAATGCACGGGTTGAGACCAGCGCCGAAACCATGCGCCGGGTGCTCAATAAGGCCAAGGATCGTTTCGTTGAATTCAATCACCCTGAGGGGTATGCCCAGGCTCCGCGCCCCATCAATGGCGACCTGCGCATCAAAAAAAATGCTCTTGAAAACCACGCCGGTCACCTCGATGCCCTGCGCTTTCAGGAGCGCCGTGGCCAGTTGGCTGTCAAGCCCGCCCGAAAACAGGACCAAGGCGCGGATAACTGGTTTTGATGACATGATGCACCGAAATATTGCTTTTGTCAGCCTTTGCACATGGAAGGCTTCAAAAACCATTCCACGTGATACCCCAAGGCGTCTTTTGCCAGGCAGACAACCCCGCCATTGACGAATTTTACCACGCCCGCGTTTTCATCGCCGGCAAGCAGGTATGAAACGAGCTTTTCCATGTGCGGCAAATGCCCGACATACATCACGTCGTCTTCCTTCAGAGTCAACGCGAATGCCCTGGCATCATCCCCGGGATTCATGCCGGGCAATTCGCAAATGTTGCCGCCCCCGATTTGACCCGCAAATATTTGCGCCGTTTCCCTGGCCCTGGTTTTGCCGCTGTGGCAGATTTTACCGGCCGTAATCCTCAAGCGGTTTAGATAACCGGCAATAACTTCAACTTCCTTTCTTCCTTCCGTGGACAAGGGGCGCTCCGGGTTAACTTCCTTTGCCAGGGCCATGCCGTGCTGGACAAAATATATAGCCATTTTCGATATCCTTCAGGTTTGGAGCATATCGCACTTATAAGATCGAAGGCTTATTTATTCGTGATAGATGTTCCGAAGTGCAATTCAATATTGATTTCAAGCCGCCAGTGTGCCAATTTGCCGGGAAAAGCCAAGGACATACTGCATATTTTCGGGAGGAACAGCCGATGAAAACAAATTATCACCTGAATGCAACGAACGCGTTGCTCCTGGCGCTGGGGTTAATCTGCCTGTCGGCGTGCCAGAGCGCGCGCATGGCGCGCCCCGCCGGGCTGGGGGCGCAAACAACGGAGTGGCAGGTCCAGGGCCGCGCCGGGTTTAATTTTGATGGCGATTTCAGTTTCGGGCCATGCCTTGTCCAGGACGTGCACCGCGGATGGAAGAAAACCACCCGCTTTGGAATTATAATCGGCAAGGCCGACCTCAGCCGGGGCTGGGCGAAGGAACAGTATGAGTTTACCTTGAAGCGCTCCGATGGCGAGCGGCCATGCGTGGCGCAGTGCGCCGTCGGCATGGACTGGAAAGAAGCCGATTTCGACCGTTTCCTCGGAGGCCGGCTCGAAATGACCCTTATGCCGGCGACGACCCTTGCGGCCGTGTTCGATTACGGGACGAACGCCCCGGCCTGGAAAATCGCGGCCGGGCAGAAGGGCGAAGACATGACCCTCTCCGGGGTTCTGAGCGACGGGTCGCGCACTATTACCGTGCGCGGCACCAGGGAGCTCGAAGGCACGCCGATTGCCCTCACAGAAGCATCCGGCTATGTCTTTTACCTCGGGCAGAAAGTCGTCGGCGCCGTCGACGTTGTCAACGAGGGGAGTGTCATGGCCGATCCATCACTGCCGCCGGACATGCGCGACGCTCTCTGCGCGGCCTCCGCCGCCCTGCTGCTCTACCGCGAATTGAAATGATTTACGCCGCAACCGGCGCAGGCGGCAGTATGGGATTAAAAAGCAGTCCCTTTTCCGGCCATGGAAAACTTCACTTCCCCAGGGCCTGCTCAAGGTCCATGGCGTGTTCCTGCTCAACCGCGAGAATATTTCTCAACTGCTGCGCGAGGTGATAGAGGTTCAACTCTTCGGCTTGCTTCACGCGGACTATGTAGCGCGCAATGGCGTCGTTTTCGCCATCCAGGTCCTGCTTGAGCATCGCCTCGTTTTTGGAGGATATTTTAGGAATTGGCATTATCACGGTCGGCACTCCGCCAAGATAGTCAATCTGGCTGGCCAGAATCGTGGCATGTGCCAGTTCCTCCTGGGCATGGATTATCAGTTCCTTCTGGATTGTCTGGAACATGGCGCCTTTGAGCACCCCCTGATGCTGCGTGTATTGCACGCAGGCCGTATATTCCAAGCCCAAATCCTTGTTCAGCAACTCGATCAGTTTTTGTTTCGTTATCGATGCCATGGCAACCTCCTCTTATTTTTTAGCAAAAGTTTACATTTTTTAACACTGATATTCAAGCATTGATTATTCAAGTGCCTCTACCGGACGCTTGACATCTGCCATCGGATGTGGCAACCTGCTCGTATGCAAAATGTCCAACAGGAATTGAAGAAACTAATTGATGAATATAGGGACCGCTGCTTGTGGTTTCTGCGGCCGGATTACATCCCCCGCACCCCTCAAGAGTCTCGCCGGGTTCTTGATTTAATTGAGCGATATGGCGACATGGCCGGATATAGACGAGCGGAAGAATTAAAGCAATGGCTATAACTCCCTTCCAAAGCAGGATTCTGAAACTGCTTGCCAAGCAGCGGGTCGAAAGCGGCGAAAGCTACGTGGCGGGAGGCGTTGCCTTGAATCTCCTTCTCTCAGCGCCGCGCCGTTCCCGTGATATTGATTTGTTTCACGATACGGATGTTGCGCTGGCTAAGACCTGGCAAACAGACAGGCAGCTTCTCTCGGCAAACGGGCTGGAAGTGCGGATATTACGCGAAGCTCCATCCTTTGTGGAGGCCGTGATTGTTCATGGCGGCGATACCACCGCCATGCAGTGGGCGCGCGAAAGCGCTTTCCGGTTTTTTCCGCTTATCACTGACGAAACCATGGGGTTGGCCTTGCACCCGTTTGACCTGGCGACAAACAAGGTTCTCGCAATGGCCGGCCGGCTCGAAGTTCGCGATTGGGTGGATGTATTGCGATGCGATGCGTCGCTTCAGCCGTTCGGCTATCTGGCCTGGGCAGCCTGCGGAAAGGATCCGGGCTATAACCCGCGTTCCCTCATGGCGGCTGCAAGCCGCCTGCACTACAGCCAGGCGGAGGTAGACACGCTGGACTTTCACATCGAACAACCGGATGCAGCCAGGCTGGGCGCTCAATGGCATGCGGCTTTATCGGAATCCGACCGTATTATTTCGATTCTTCCGCCTGCCGCCGCCGGCAAATGCGTGGTGACGCGCGCCGGCCAACTATTCCGCGGCAGCTCCGTTGATTTGGCGGCGGCGTTGAAAAAAGACGAGACGCGGTTCCACGATGGCCGTATCGGCGGCTCATGGCCCCGCGTCTTCAGCACCGCTTTATAACGATGCAAATCTGCCTGAGCGCGGAGCGCGATAGGCAGCATTTGCTGGTTCGACATGCTTGGTTTCTAATTTATCCTTCTCAAGAACTTCAAGCCAAGCTGCTGGTCAAGGAGATCAATGTCATTCGTGAGACCCGACCGCGTCCATTCGATCTGGTCCCACAGCGTGTGTATTCTGTTTCTGTAGACAACCGCCTCCTCCGGCGTTTGTTTCAGCCCTCCTTGGGTTAACATGGTGCAAAGAAAATCGAGTTTTTGGTTGCGGATCTTCATCTTCTTCGCAACATCCAGCATGTTCTCGGTTTGGATCTCTGTGAACAAGCCGCTCTTGGCCGCCTCCTCAAGAATGATTGGTTGGAGAACAAAAAGTTGAAATACGAAATTGGTGTCCAAGCATTCCACATTCAGGTTGTTGTTGTTCACCGTCAAGTAGCGATAAGAGTCCGCCAGTTCTGAGCGGAGAAGCGCCACCAGTCGGGCACGCGTGTCGCGGTCGTTGGCTACACGCTGGAACTGAAAGAGCCAGACGGCCACTACGACTCCGAGCAGAACGGAGATCAGTGTGGATACAAAGCCGTGCCACCAACTCCAGCGCTCGTCCTTTCCCCATCGATGCACGATGATGGTGTAGAGAATGCCGGCGACGACAGCACCTGCACCAAACCAGACAACGGGAGTCATAAGTATCTGTTATCCCTTCTGTCGAACATAGTGTATTGGAACAAACTCACAACATCAGATATCAAATGTTTGCTCTATGTTTTATCCGCAATTTATATGGTCAAATGATAGTTGTCAAGCATTGAGAATTAGATGCTTATGAAGAACAATCCTGCTTACAGATCCTATTGACTTATTGTTTATGTGATTACGCAGCGGAACTGAAAAAGACAAACTGAGTTCATCTTTATACATTACTGAGGCTTGTATGGATAATGACAAAGTCAACAAGCAGGTTTGGCGGCGGGATTGGGCGTAAGTGCTTGATAATGTTTATCTAAGAAAATGTCCGGCCAGGGAGTTAAAATCATCGAAGCAAATCGTGGCTTTTTCACCCTGAGCTTCACCGATGCCGTAGTTGACAAATACACTTTTAACTTTCGCGTTGCGGGCGGCGGCCAGGTCGGTGTGGTTGTCGCCGATAATCCAGGTATTGTCAGCCTCAGCGCCCGCGCGGCGCATTAATTCATAGACCCCTTCCGGTGAAGGTTTCAGCGGGAAATTGCTGTCCCCGCCGATTATGCTGCTGAAAAACTTTATCAACTCGAAATGTTCAAGGATCATCCTGCTGGCCCCGGTCCTTTTGTTGCTGAAAAGCGCCAGCTCATGGCCGTGTGCATGCAGCGCGGCAAGCCCCCCGGCAACACCCGGATAAAGCGTGGTCTTTTCGTGGATGTGCTTCAGGTAACTTTCGTAATTGATGCGCACGGCCTCTTCCAGGTCGGCCGGGTGGCCTTGAAGGCAGCGCTTGACAAGGTTATGGATGCCTTCCCCGATCCAGCCGGCAATCGTGTCAGATGGCAGGGGCGGCAGGTTATAATGGCGGCGCATGAGGTTGATCCCGGTGGCAAGGTCCAGGCGCGAATCAATCAGGGTGCCGTCCAAATCAAAAATCAGGAGTTGTCGATTCATGGTAAAATCCAGATATAATTTCAAAAGTATTCACAAAGCCTGCCCGGCCGCAGGCCAGGGAAACACAAAATTCACAAAAACTTGTGTTTCTTGTGCATTTTTGTGGCAAATACTTCCTCATCCCGGCTTTCAAGAGGTTGCTACTAATTACAAATTCAGGAGCTTAATGGCGTTTTTGCGTGCGACTTTCTGGAATACTTTATCGCTGATCTTACCGTCGCGTAGAAGATCAAGCAGGAATTGGCCGAGGGGTGCCTTGCCGTCTGGGGAGCAGATGTCGGTGCCGTAAAGCAATCTATCCTGGAATTCATTGAGGAACTTGACCGCGTAGGCGTGGTCGCGGTTCAAGGCGTTGAACCCGCTCCCGGCCGACAGGTCGCCGTAAAGATTTCCATAGCGGCGCATGAGTTTTGGGACAACGCCCTCTTCTTTCACCGGGTAGGCAGGATAGCTGAAGCGGTCATTTGGGGTTTCAAGCCGGCCGATTTCCGACCAGAAAGGAGGACCATGGCCCAGAAATACCAGGTTGGGAAAGAGCTGCAGGCAGTGTTCCAGCTGGGGCAGACCCATGTCGTCATACAGTCCATAGCCGCTGCCGAGCGCCCTGCACATGTCAAAACAGAGCGGCAACCCGGCTTTTTCAACCTGCCGGAACAGGTTCAAAACCTTGGGGTCCATGAAGGCCAGGTTGGGCATAAATTCCCCCAGGCCCTTCACGCCCCGGTCGCGGTAGTATTTCAGCAGGTCGCAAAAATCAGTCCGCGGCGAATTACCCAGGGCGCGCGGGTCAATGTTGCAGAACGGGATGAATTTACCTCCGGAGTTTCCGGCCATCTCGATGATGTCCTCGTTGGACTGCGGCAGATAAACTTCTGGGCTTACGAGCGGCTGCAAGATGCCGCGCTCTATTCCAAGCTTCTCATAGATGGCGAGCAGTTCATCCGGCAAACAGAAGCGGTTCGGGAAAGGACAAGGCTTGCGGTAGGTGTGGGAATGAATGTCTACAAACATATTATTCCAGTATTGTGTATAGATGTAATTTATAATTCAGTGCGCGGCGGAGCAGGGACCTGCCCGCAGTGCTTTCAGCACAGCTGACGCAGGCGGGTGCTCTCGCCCTACCGCAGGGAACAGAATCAGTTCATCCGCTTTTAACGCGTGGTGAAGGTAGGGCGGCGTCATCTCCGCCACTGGCGGATCTGCCCGTGGCATGACATGACGCGCCGTTCCGTTATGTTTTATTTCTTGAACGATACCCACCTCGAACCTTTCCGGGCGCTTTCCACAAGGGTGTCAATGAAGGCCATGCCGCGCACGCCGTCGGATACGGTCGGGAAATCCAGGTATTCGGGTTTCGGCTTTACGCCCTCGATTTTGCACCGGATTGTCAGGGCAAAGTTGCGGTATATGTTCGCAAAAGCCTCGATGAATCCTTCCGGGTGCCCGGCCGGGAGGCGCGTGTTGAATCTGGCGAGGTTTCCGGTAAAAGGCCCCACGCTGGTCCGCAACACTTCCATGGGCCTGTCAATCCACCTCACGACCAGGCTGTTGGGATCCTGCTGGTCCCACTGCAGTCCGCCCTTTTCTCCGTAAACGCGGATGGTAACGTGGTTTTCCTCGCCGATGGAGACCTGGCTGGCGTAGAGCACGCCGCGCGCGCCGTTATCGAAGCGCAGGAGCACGTTGCCGTCGTCATCAAGCTTCCGCCCCGGGACGAAGGTGGTCAGGTCGGCGCAGAGCTCCTTGATATGCAGGCCGGTGATATATTCGCCCAGGTTGGCGGCGTGGGTGCCGATGTCGCCCAT
>JBAYWJ010000189.1:0-7363 GCA_041674125.1 Kiritimatiellia bacterium | reverse complement strand
TCCCTCTCCCGGCTGGAGGGTCCCGAGGGTTTTGCCGGCCACGGCGCAGATCATGTCCTGCACCAGGGCCTGCATGCCCTTGCGGTCGGAGAAGGCCTGGTAGGCCTCGAGCATGGTGAATTCCGGGTTGTGGTTTTTCGAAAGGCCCTCGTTGCGGAAATTGCGGTTCAGCTCGAAGACCTTTTCCATGCCGCCCACCAGCAGTCTTTTCAGGTAGAGCTCCGGCGCGATGCGCAGGTACATGTCGGCGTTGAGCGCTGCGTAGTGGGTCTTGAAAGGGCGGGCCAGCGCCCCGCCCGGCTGGGGCTGCATCATCGGCGTTTCAACCTCCACGAAGCCGCGCTCCCAGAAAAACGTCCTTATTTCCCTGATGACCCGGCTGCGCAGGTCGAAGACGCTGCGGGCGGCCTCGTTTGCGATGAGGTCCAGGTATCTCTGGCGGTACCTGGTTTCCACGTCCTTGAGCCCGTGCCATTTTTCCGGCATCGGCCTGAGCGCCTTGGCAAGCAGGGCCCATTTTTTGACGCGGAGCGTCTTTTCGCCGGCGCGGGTTGTGAAAAGCTCGCCCTCCGCGCCGATGTAGTCGCCGGTATCGAGCCTTTTGAACAGGTCGAAGTCGCCCGTCTGTGACTTGCCGGCGAAGAGCTGCAGGCGGTCGCTGCCGGACCTGAGGTCGGCGAAAAGGCTCTTGCCCATGTCGCGGATGGCCATGAGCCTTCCGGCAATGGCGGCGGCGGCGCCCTCCTGGAACTCGGCGCGGGCCGCGGCGATGGAGGCGGAAGGCCGGAAAGCCGACGCGAACGGGCGGTAGCCGGCCGCCTCCAGCGCCTGCATGTTGATGCGGCGCTGGGTCTCGTTGTCGGAAGATGATTCCGGGGCGGGTGCTGGTGCGCTGTTCATGCTTGCCTGGCGGAAGGGCGCCTTATTTTTCGGAAATTGCCCCGGACTCGCAGGCATCCACGCACTGCCCGCAGCTGACGCACTTGTCCTCGTCGATGACGTAAATTTTCTCGCCCTTGGAAATGGCCTCGACCGGGCAGACTTCCTTGCATTTGCCGCAGGCGGTGCACTTTTCGGATATTACATATGCCATGATCGCTTTGTTCCTTTCGTTTGTTTGTTGGCGTTGACCGAGAGAGTCATGAGCGGCTTGGCATGCGCGGCCCGGGGCTTCAGCGCCCTATGGCCAGGCGCGCGGCGAGGCGCTCCGGAAGGCCGGCCTTGCGGATCTTGTCCTGGGTGGCGGCGATGTCGTACTGGATGCGCCTGAGCTCGATTTCCTGGGTTTCCATGTTGTAGATCGCATAGGAAGCGCGCGGGTCGCCGTCCCGCGGCTGGCCGATGCTGCCGACGTTGACAAAATATTTTTTTTCCACGTCTATTTTGAGGCGTGCGTAGCTGCCGCCTGAGATGTCGTTACCCTTGATGAAGGCCAGGGGCACGTGGGTGTGGCCGAAGAAGCAGATGGTGGTCATCTGGTAGTTGAAGCTGGCCTCGGCCTCGAGGCTTTCAAAGACGTAGCCCCACATTTCCGGCATGTCGAGGGTGCTGTGGACTATGGTGAAGTTTGAGGCCCTCTCTACCAGCTTAAGCTCTGCCAGGAAAACCTGCTGTTCTTCCGCGAGCTGCTTGCGGGTCCAGTCGACCGCGTCGGCGGCGATGGGGTGGAAACCGGTGAGGTCATCGTCGAAAGAGCAGTAGTGGTCGTGGTTGCCGCTGACAACGGCGCAGTTGAGCTTGCGTATGATTTCGAGGCACTCGACCGGGTTGGCGTTGTAGCCGACGATGTCCCCCAGGCAGACGTAGTTGGTAACGCCCTGCGAGACGGCGTCGGCGAGCACGGCCTGGAGCGCCTCCAGGTTGCTGTGGATATCGCTGATGACGGCGTATATCGGGGCATTCGCCATTAATGGAAATCCTCAAAACAGCCGCATCAGTGCCGCGGCGAGGGTCAGGTCGTCAGGGGTGGTGATCTTGATGTTCGAGAAGCTTGCCGGCACCAGGCGCACACCGCTGGAAACCAGCTCCACCGCCGAGGCTTCATCGGTTACCTTCACTTTTTTCTTTTCGACCGCGGCCAGGGCCTTCTGGAGGAGGCTGAGCTTGAAGGCCTGCGGAGTCTGGACCAGCCAGAGCTTGGTGCGGTCGATCGTTTCCGAAATGATCATGCCCTTCTCGACGCTTTTGACCGTGTCCGTGATCTTGACCGCCGCAATGCCGGAGCCGTGCTGCCTGGCGGAAGCCACGGTCTGGCTGATGAGCTCGGAAGTGACGCAGGGGCGGGCGCCGTCGTGCACGACCACGATTTCGGCGTCCTTGCCGACTTCATCCAGGCCGTTCATGACGGAGTTCTGGCGCAGGGCTCCTCCGCCAACCACCTTTTTCACTTTGTTGCAGCCGAACATCCTGACGGCCTGGCGGGCGGCATCAATCTTTTCCTTGCGCACCACCAGTATTACCTCGTCTATGTCGCGGCATTTTTCGAAGGCGAAGAGCGAATAAAGCACTACCGGCTTGGTGCCAAGGCTCAGGAAGGCCTTGTCCATGTCGGCTCCCATGCGCTCGCTTTTGCCGCCAGCAACAATTATACCTGCATTCATGGTGCGAATCTCAGGATTATTACATTGGTAAACGTGAATCTGAAGTTAACCAAAATCAGCACGATGTCAATACAAAAGGCGGAAAATCAAAAAAGCGCAAAAAAATGTTAAAATTCTTTTGCAGGCCGCCGCGATTAGGCTACAATGCCCGCCATTGGAAAAAAGGCTTGAAAAAATTGGTTAAAACAATAGCCGGCTTCGTGGCCGGAATGCCGCTTGAGCGGGCCCTGGCCTTTGGCAGGGGCCTGGGATGGGTCTACGGCTCAGCGGTCCGCTACCACCGGCGCGATGCCCTGGAGGCCCTCGGCCGCAGCTTTCCCGAAAAAACGCCTGCTGAAGTCAAAAGCATCGTTGACCGGATGTACGCCAATTTCGGGATGAACCTCGTGGAAATCATACGCCTGGCCGGCGGCGCCATGGATGAGACCGAGGGCCGCATACGGGTCGCCGGGCGGGAAATAATAGATGCCGCCCTCCAGCGCGGCAAGGGCGTGATGGTCCTGGCGGCCCACTTCGGCAACTGGGACCTGCTGGGCATGTTCACGGTCAAGCACAAGTATCCCCTCACCATCATCTCCAAGGATCTTAAGAGCAAGGCCCTCAACGAGATGTGGATGGTCCTGCGCGAGCGCTTCGGGGTGAACATAATTCCCGCCCACAACTCGGCGCGGGCCTCACTGCGGGTTTTAAAAAAGAACGAGCTGCTGGGCTTCATCCTTGACCAGAACCGGCCGCGCGAAGGCGGAATTTTTGTTGATTTCTTCGGGCGCCCGGCATGCACCTCGCCCGGGCTGGCGATCCTTTCGGCGCAGACCGGTGCCCCGGTGGTGCCGGTTTTCATCCACCGCGCGCCGGACGGCAAGCACGACATGCAGATCATGCCGGCCATCGAGCCGCCACCGGACCGCGAGCCGGAAACGGTGCGCGCGGCCACCCAGGCCTACACCAAAATCATCGAGGACCAGGTCCGGCAGCATCCCGATCAGTGGATCTGGCTCCACCGTCGCTGGAAAACCAGGCCGCTTGAAAACGGCTGACTTGCCGCCCATGCGCCCCATCAACACTTCTATCTTTGACCTGTTCAAAATCGGCCCCGGGCCTTCCAGCTCGCACACCATCGGCCCCATGCTGGCTGCCAATAATTTCCTCGAGCTGCTCCGGGAAAGCCCGCCCTCGCTCCTCGCTCAGGCCCGCGGGCTGCGTGTGCTGCTTTACGGCTCTCTGAGCCGGACCGGGCGCGGGCATGGCACGGACCGGGCCGTGCTGGCCGGCCTGATGGGACACAAGCCTGAAAATTGCTCCGCGCTGATGCTGGATGGCATTGAACTGCGCCCCGCGGCGCGTATCAGCGTCCAGGCCGGCAAAATAGCTCTGGCAGTCACCCCGGCAGATATTGTGTTCACCACCGAAAAAAAAGGCGCCCGCTTTCCGGCGAGGCGCTTTCCCTTCAGCAACACGCTCTTAATCCAGCTCCTGGGCGACGCCGGCAAAGTTCTTCTTGAGCGCGAATATTACTCCGTCGGGGGCGGATTCATCGAGTGGAAGGGCTTCCGGCCGGCGCGCCGCGGGCAGCCCAAGTATCCCTATGCCACGGCCCTCCAGCTCCGGGCGCAGCTCCAACGCCACCATCTTTCCCTGCACGCGCTGGTTCTGGAAAACGAGCAGGCCGTGACGGGCCTTGAGCCGGAGCGCATCCGGGAGCGCCTCGACGCCATCCTGGACGCCATGGCGGCGGCGGTCAAGCGCGGGATTGGCACGGAGGGATTTTTGCCCGGCCCGATCCGCCTGCACCGCAAGGGAGCGCTGCTCTTCCAGCGCGCGCGGAAAATGGGGCGCAGCCCGGAGCGCTTCCTGGTTTACTTGAGCGCCTACGCCTTTGCCGCGGCCGAGGAGAACGCGGCCGGCCACACGATCGTTACCGCGCCGACCTGCGGCTCCGCCGGCGTCATGCCGGCCGTGTTGTATTTTTTGCAGCATCACCAGGATCTGCCGCGGCAGGTTCTGCGGGAGGCGCTGCTGGCCTCCGCGGCCTTTGGTTTTATTATCAAGCACGGCGCCAGCATCTCGGGGGCCGAGGTGGGGTGCCAGGGCGAAATCGGGGTGGCCTCGGCCATGGCCGCGGCCTTCCTGGCCGGCGCCTACGGCCAGCCGTTCGTTATCATGGAAAACGCCGCCGAGACCGCGCTCGAGCATCACCTGGGCATGACCTGCGATCCGGTCAGGGGCTACGTCCAGATTCCGTGCATCGAGCGCAACGCCATGGGGGCCGTCAAGGCCTACACCGCCTACACGATCGCCTGCGGCGGGATCCCGGAGTGGCACATTGTGGGATTGGATAATGCGGTCAAGGCGATGGCCATGACCGGCCGCGACATGTCCTGCAGCTACAAGGAAACCGCCCTTGGCGGCCTGGCCAAATCATGCTGATCCGGCCGGGATTGCCGGCTACCAGGCTACCAGGTACATTTCGCCGCCCGTGACGGCCTGGACCTCCTCCACGGTGTACCACTTCTCGGCGTGCTCCAGGCCCCAGGAGTCGGAGGTGGCTATTTCGCCGGTGAGCGCGTTGTAGCCGATGATCATGCACATGTGGCGCTGCTCTGGATCAAGCTTCAGGCCCTTGGCCGCCTTCCGGTACGGCTTGAGCGCGGCTTTCCATTCCTCAGACGATTGCCCGCCCATGCGGTCGGCGCGGCGGTCGCACAGCTCGAACGGGCCTATGGAATACATCCGCCACATGAGCGGCAGGCCGCTGTTGATATAAGCGGATACGGTTGGGATGGTTATCTGGTTGCAGATTTTCTTGACCGACCTCCGGTTCTGGTTGGCGAGCGCGGTGGTGGCCGCCAGGATTTCGCTGGCGGAGGTGCCGCCGCCCTTTTTGGTTTGGGCCGCGTTGGCGAGCACGTATTCATCCGCCTGGATGCCCATGTAGCGCAGGTAGCGCGCCCAGGTGGCGGGCACGCAGTAGCCTTTCCTGCCCTGGCTGATCATGGGGATTTCGGTCACGATCACGTCGCCGTTGTCCCGCTTGAGCACGCGCGCCTTGAGCTGGGCTTTGAGCGCGGCGTCGCTGGTCTTTTCGCTTTTACCCCGCGCCCTGGCCGCCTCCAGCGGCACGATGCGCAGCGAGAGCGAGGCGCCTTCCGCCTCTGCCAGCAGGATGGCATGGCTTTTCCAGGTCCAGGTTTTGACCCATTCGCTGGTCTTATCGCCCTCGCCGAAGCGCTGCTTGCTGTATTCGCCCAGCAGGTTTTTCAGGGCATCTTCAACCAGGCTGTTTTGGATCTTGATGGTCCTGGAGAGGTTTTGCTCCTTTTTCCGGAATTCAGCCAGCGCCTTCTGGTACTCGATGCTAGGCATACGGCTGCTATCCGGTCTTACTCCCAGGGTGTCGCCCTTGTTGGCGAACATGATCATGACGGCGCAGGCCTTGCCCTCCCTGCCGGTCAGGCGCACGTTTTCCGGCCGGACGCCCAGGACTAGGGCGGGGCGGGCGGTGTAGCTGGTTTCGGCGCCGGCCTCGGATTCAAGGCGTGCGCCAAGGCGCCGGGCAACATCGTCAATGTTGTTTTCCCACAGGCTGTCATCGGCCCACAGCGGCATCCCGAAGGCTTCGTTCACCTGCTCCGCGGTTACGGAGGAATCATTGGTCTGGGCCGGGGCCGTTCCGGCCAGCGCCAGGAAAAACATGATCAAAGAGCATCCGTATTGCTGCAAGGTGTTCATGGTAGCGCCTCCTTGGGTCATCATTGCCGAAGGCAGGCTGACTGTCAATCCGGTTTTGATAAAGCTTATACGCGCAATCGTCTTCCTTTCTTTTTCAGCTGGCTTTTTCAGCTGGCTTTTCAAGTTGCACCATGCTACTTTAAATACGATGAGAAAACATGAAAGAAACCCTTGAAGCAATACGCGGGATGAAGGCGGAAAACATCATCGGCGCCTATGCGATCGGCGGTGCGGTGGGCGCGACGTTCTATTTGGAGCCGTTAGCCACCATGGATGTGGACGTTTTTGTCTCCTTTAAAGGGCAGGCGGACTCCGCCCTGATCTCGCTTGCTCCAATCAGTTCCTACCTGAAAGCCAAAGGGTACGGGTTTCGAGGCGAATACGCGATCATCGGCGGGTGGCCGGTTCAATTTCTGCCCCCGGCGGATGCCCTGGGCGAAGAAGCCATTGCCGAGGCGGTGGACACGGAGGTTGAGGGAGTGCCCGCCCGGGTCATGACGGCGGAACACCTCGTCGCGCTTGCCCTGCAACTTGGCCGGGCGAAAGATCATGCCAGAATTCTTCAGTTCATCGACGCGGGTGTCCTGGATGCCGGGAAACTGGATGCCATCCTGGCCCGGCACGGGTTGACGGCAAAATGGGCTGGCTTTGAACAACGGTTTCTGGGCCGATCAAAATGAACGACAAGATGCGAGCGATACTGGAAAGCAAGCGCTTGGAACGCAACCGGCTGGCCTTGCTGCCTTTTGCGGAAAAAATCCGGCTCCTCGAAAAACTCCGCGACCGCGACCTGGCCATCGGCAATAGTGCGTTATGTCAGGCTCGCGGTTCGCGCGCGGGCAGGGCCTCCATGCTGCGCGAAACCGATGCCGGCAACAATCCGTGCTCCTGACCTTGCCTGAATTATGTTTCTGAACACGAATGGCAATATTCTGGCATGAACCCTTGTATAACCGGCCGTTCTGTTCAGAGCGGAGAATGTAGGCGTAGAACATAATTGTGTGCGGGTTGGAGGCGCGAAGCGGAATTGAACC
>JBAYWJ010000188.1:0-7388 GCA_041674125.1 Kiritimatiellia bacterium | reverse complement strand
TCGCCCTTGCCGTCCAGGTCGTAGGCCTGGTAGTCGAACTGGACCAGGTATTGCCCGGCGAGCCAGGCGCGGTTGGTGAATGACGCCAGGAAGCCCTCGGGCTTGATTTTTCCCCCGGCGCCGAACCGCCAGCCCATGTCGCGGATCCGGTCCTTGTTGCCGTTGCCGGTGAAGATCCAGGTGTGGAACATGCGCACGACCGGGCTCTTGCGGTGGAACACGAAGCGCGTCACGAAATTGCAGAATTTTTCACCGCTCTTCTCGTCAACGAACCACCCCGTCCGGCGGATGACCGCCTTTTCGCTTCCGAGCTCCTCGACCGCGTGGCGCGCGCCCCCGGGCACAATGAACCTTTTGCCGTTTTCGTGCTCGACGAAGCCGCCGTACAAAGCATCCGGCGCCAGTACCGGCCGGAAATTTCCGCCGCCATCGGGGTCAAAGCCCAGGCCCTCCGGGGAGATTTTGATGCGGCCAGCATCCAGCGCCGGAAAGCCCTTTTCCGGCACGGTTACCGCGAGCGGCGTTTGCGCCTTGCGCTCGACATTTTGGCCATATTCCAGGAAAAGCCCGCGCGGCCGGCCGGCCAGGTCAGCGGTGAAATCGCACAGCAGCCACTTCACCGGTCCGAACCGCGACCAGCGCCCGGTCACGCGGGTCTGCAAGGGCATTTCCGCGCCATTTTCATCCAACAGCCGCACGCGGCTTTCATTATCGAGCGCGCCGCGGGGAAAAGGGACCCCGACCGTCATCGGGGCGTTGGAAATGACTGCGCCCGGGCCGTTTAATATGTGCAGGGGAATCCGGCCCGCCTGCGCCACGATCGCCGGCACATCAACATGAAAAACCGCCTGCGTGCTTGCCAGCACCTGCCCGCCAGAGCGCCAGGATGCCTCCAGCAAGCCTTTTTTGCCCTGCAGCCCGGCAGGAAAGCCCAGGGATAAAAAGACGCCGTGCGGGCATAAGTTCGTGATGACATGCCGCGCCAGGACTTTCCGGTCTCCATCCGTGAGCGCCAGCTCCAGCTCCCCTTCCGGAACTTGACCTGGCGGCGGGCTCAGCCAGACGATAGCATCCAGATGCCGGTCTTCCCATGGATAGCGGAACTTGGAAAGCAATAGTTTAACCGGATCGGCGAATCGCCTTTCCTCGGTATCGAGCAGCTCACCGGTGGGCCGGTTGTAATACATCTGGCGGGCCGGCATGGGCTGAACTCCGGCCAAGCCGCCCTTGGAGAGGTCCACACCGGCATCGGGAAAAACAATATTCTTTTCGGCCGCCGCATAGGCCTGCTCTTCCATGGGAAAAACCATTCTTCCGGCCAGGGTGGCCGGCAGGACGTTGAGGCGGTGGATATCGCCGTGCGCCGCCAAACGCTTTTCCTCCGCCGCAAACTCACCCGGGCCGCCCAGGGCGAGCTTGGCGCTGGCAGCGCCGCTGATGAAACGCACCGCCAGGACATTCTTGCCCTCCTGCAATTCCACATCTATAGTATGATTTAAAATACTGATGGGCGACTTGACATTGCCGTCTTTGAGCGTGTCAAAAAGCGGTGCGCCATTCAGCCAGGCCTGGAGCCACCAGTCCGCCCCCATCCCCAGCGTGACCGTCTGGGCTTTTGGAGAATTCAGCTCGACATAAACAATGGCCGCATTGCCGACCCTGGCCGTTTCAAAGAACTGCGCCAGGTCAGCCGCCTCCCCCGGATTAACCTTGAATTTACGCCCGGAGATGGCCCTGGCCGGCAGGTCGTGCGCGGCGGGAAAACTCATTGTTGAGGGCACGGCCTTCAATTCCGCGCCTTCCGGCACGCGGTCATAGCGCTCCAGCGGGGCAAATGCAGTCCATTCGGACGGCCAGTTGACCTGTCCTTTTGGCTTCAGTGCGGCGCTCGCCCCGCGAACATCAAACTGGCACGAGAAAATGATTGCCAAAACGGCTGCCACGGCAAATGTTTCTTTTGACATTTATCAACTCATCCCGGTTATTTTTTTGCTTCGGAATTTTTATTGAAAATGAAATCCTTGAACGCCTCCGGCTGGAGTCCTATGCCGCGCCTGACCACTTCGGGGTTGGTGGCAAAAAACGAGTTAAAATCGAGCTTGAGCCCGGGATCCATCATCCGGTCGGGCGCGAAGCCGGCCGTGTTGGTGGGACTGGGGTCCCCGGCAAACAAAGGGTCGGCAAACAGAGGGTCATGAATGTAAGCCCCTTGATCTCCGATGGTGAGCCTGTTCAACATCATCCGCTTCTCCGGCGGGAAGCTGCGCACCAGGTAGCAGTTGTTGCTCTGGCTGAAAGCGTCCAGCTTGTAATCGGCCGCCATGAACATGATGTTCAAGTCCGCTTTCTTTTTAAGGTTGTCGGTAAAAATGTTGCGGTTCATGGCGGCCGCCTCGTTCGTCTCGTTCCTGACGAGGAATGAGCTGATCATGGGCCGGGCAAAAACCGAGTGTTCAATCAGGAGGCCCGGGCAGCGGGCGAAATATGTCCCGCCGAATTTATTCATGTGGACGCAGTTCCTGATCCGAAGGTTTTTAACCTGCCAGGCGATGATGAAATGGGCCGTGTAGCCCCCGCGCCCGTCGGCAAAGCAGCGGGTGATTTCTATGTCCTTGCAGCCATAAAGCTTGAATTCCCCTGCAAGCCCGAGAAACCAGCCGGAAAGCCGCTCTCGATTCGAGGCGGTAAAATGGAAGCCGTCGAAACGCAGATGGTTTTTGCCGCTGGCAATGAAAAACGAGTTCAGGGCCTTGTCCGCCCCATCCATGACAACCTTTTCGCCGGGAATGGCCTTGAATGTGATCGGGGCATTTTTATCCCCGGTCGCCCGCACCCGCACCCGCTCCTGGTAAATGCCGCCCGCTACCAGGAGCGTGTCCCCGGCATTCACTTTATCCGCCGCCCGCTGGATGGTCCTGAAGGCATCCTGGCGGTCCAGGCCGCTATTCGCATCCTTCCCGTCCGGCGCGACGTAATAGGTTTTTGCGGCCGGACTTGCCTTCAGCGTGGTGAAGGAGAGCGCTTCCCCATTAAGCTCAGTCGCGTTGGCGGGGCGATGCAGGTCCGACATCGATTTCATCCATTCATATCCTTCCGGCGGCCACATGGAACTAACGCGGAAATAATATGTCTGCCCCGGCTCCAGCCCGGTCAGGCTGTATGTGCCGTAATTATTGACATCATAGTGATTCGTGGTACGGCACTCCGGCGTGTCTCCCCAGGCAATTTCGCACGTGGCCGGCAGCGACGTCATCCATTCGATATTGGCGGTCGTCGCGCTGAGCGAGTGCACCTTCGGCTTTTCAACCAGCTCCAGCACTCCACCGCGCTTTTCGTCCCGGTACAGTCCAACCGGCCGTCCGAGCGGCCCGCAGGCCGCAAACAGCGCGGCATTTTTAAGTTTCCTGACAGATTGTTCTTCCGCATATTCCGGCGCAAGCTCGTGCGACTGCCGGTCATGCGCCTTCTGCAGCTCCGGGAAATTTATGATTTTACCACCGGCTTCCCAGGCGGAAGCCGATTTACGGTAAGTGTTGTAATCCGAGTATCTTACTGCCCCCGCGTCGTCCAGCCGCAGCGCCGCGCCATCGCGATTGTCATAAAGGTTGCCTTCCAGGAACACACCCGAGCATTCTTTCAAATCCGCCGCCGCGTTCTTGAACCCGGTAAACGCGCAATGGGCAATCTTAAGCCCGTCAACTTTTTCCACAGACAATGCCGTCCCGGCCCCGTCGAACTGGCAGTTTTCGAAAGCAATATCCTTTCCAGCAACAAGCTTCACCTCGCCTTTGAAATACAAGCGTTCAAACGCAACCCGGCTGGATTCTCCGGCAAATATCCCCCCCCGGATAATTACCGGGCCAAGCCCGCGGCTCCTGATGCTGATCAGTTTACCTTCGCCTCCCTTAAAGCCAAATTCAAGGTCTCCCTCGTAAACCCCCGGCTCGATATAAAGCGTATCGCCTCCCTTGAGTTCCTTTGCCGCCCTCGATATTGTCTTCCAGGCGTTGCTCACGGAAAGCCCGTCGGCCTTGTCGTCGCCTTGAGCGCTTGCGTAAAAAATATTCTTCCCGTATTGGAACGGTCCACGATCCTTCCCGCCCGGGGCGGATTTCCTGAAACGCGAGGTTGCCTGCAGACGGTAATCGCGGTTATCCGGGTCGGCGAATTCAGCGCGCAAATCGATATTTTTTTCTTCTGCCAGCTTTATATTGCCGGGCGTGCGCTCTTCGTCAAAAAGGCCGATCAGGCAATTGTCCGACCGGCCGCTGTTGTTAAGCCCCCAGGGACCGAGCCCGATGCAACGGTCGACATAATGGATGTAAGATGAACCGGTCTTGATCTTAAACTCACCCACCCCATTACCCCAGGCAAGGCTCGTCTCGATTTTGCTCTTGAACTTTTCGTCCTTTCCGGACAAGAGCCCTCCCCGGATGTTGATTCCCCATTCTCCGTTCAGGAACGAAACGCAATCGCGGACGGTATCCCGCCGGGTCTCAATCAGGGTGATGCCGCCGCGGTCCCCAACCCCAAAGTGGCCGGCGTTCGCCCAGGCCGCGCAATTTTCTATCGTGTTATCGCCGCTTGTTTCCGCCGTGGAGTTTATACCAATGCCATTGCCATTCAAATAAGCGGAGCAGTTGCGGATAACGCAATCCTTGCCGTTGGCAATGAACAGGCCCCAGATGCTGCCCAGGGTAAGCCCGCGGATTTCCTGCAGGGCGTTGAACCCGGTTGCCGCCAGCCCATCGAGGACCACGCCCCGCGCGTTTGACAGATAAAGGCCGTGCATGGGAATCACCGTCGCCGTGTAGCGGTGAGCCTCTGCGGCCTTCATGTCCGAAGTTGAAAGATACAGCTTGCCGGCGGCACGGTCATGGTGGAAAAAACCGGGCATATAGTCCAGCTCCGCCACGTTCGGCATGCGCTCAAAAATCTTGAGAGTATCCACCTCGTTCACCGCGGCTACCTCGCCCGTGGCGGCAATATCGGCCGCATATGTAAAACGCGTGCCTTCGACTTTCCTGAATCCATCAACCGGGATATCCCCGCGCAGGACCGCCGTGCCGGGGATTTCGGCGCGGATGGTGGTCACAACTTCGTTGGTTCCCAATCCATCGCGTTGAACGCTTTCAAAATATTCGCCCGGCAAGATCGTGAGAGTGTCGCCCGGCTTGAGCGCATCCACGCCTTTCCGGATTGTCAGGAACGTTTTTTCCCTGCCCAAGCCGTCATTGGTATCGCTGCCACTTTTGCCGACATAGTATTCAGCTGCGCCGGCAAGACTCAATGCGGCAAACATCATGATGATCAAAAAGCCGACTCGCTTTTTCACGTTTGTCCTTTAATTATTTTGATGGCTTATTATTACTTTGCCCGGATCCGGACGCAAAACGAATTGAATATAAGTCGGCGTCATGCAATCGCACGCGCAGGCGGACCGGCTTGCCAGCCATCGCGCCTATGTCGCTTTTTCTTTTCCAGGTTACCGTGTGCTCCAGCTCGTTCCCGAACAGCACTTCGCTCTCGGCGAACGTAAAATATTTAATCGGACCGCCAGACTCGTCGCAGAGCTCAAACTGCATCGAGCCGACGGCCGAGGTGGCGTAATTCACCACGAGGCGGTTGCCGGAAAAAACAAGCGGCCGCGTGATCATCTCGCCGGGCGTTCCACCGGCATGGATGGAAACAAAGCCGTCGGTGCGGACCGTGCCTCTTCGCAGGCGCATGCCGGGATGGCGGTAATGCTCGGTCCAGTAGATTGAAATTTCCTCCGGAGAGGTCTGCACCATTCCCCACCCCGGATAATTGTTACGGTCGGTCCACAGTTCCGGCTCAGGCCCGGGGCGTATGAAGGCTTCTTCCCATCTTTGGAAGCGGAGGCCGTCGCGGCTGGACATCAGAACGGCGTCGCTTATGCCGGGAACCGGATGAGAGGGCACCTTGGTCCGGCGCGGCACGTAACGGGCGGGGGTGCCGATGTAAATGTGCGGCGCGCGGAAGTATGGCTTGATGCAGTTGATGTACATGTGTTCCATGCGATCATCCTCGTAAACCACGGGCTGCGGATCGCCCCAGCGGATGAAATCATCCGACACCTGCCGCCAGATGCCGCGCAGGCGGCCGCGCGGGTCCTCGTGCCGGTAATAGCAGACGTAACGCTTCTGCACGGTATCCCAGAAAGCAAGGTTCTGGGAATCGAACCCGCCGGGCTTGCCGATCACACGCTCTTCGGCCAGCATGCGCCAGTTTATGCCGTCGGGCGAGCCATACGCTCCCAGCCCGCCGCCGTTGGGATGGTAGGCAATGGCCTTGAAGAGCTGGTCAGCCGGCGTGGCCGGGTTAGAATCCTTGAAGGGGGTGAAGTTGTGCCCCGAGGCCCCCTTGCGCCAGACAATGTTGTTTGATTTGGAGCCGTTGAACTCATAAAGCCCAACACTCGGTCGGGTAAAATTAATACCATTTGTGCTCTCTATTACGCATGCCGCCTGCGTGCCTTTGGCAGGATAATTCGGATCGGTCTTGTAATAGATCCTTATCAGCTTTCCGTCCTCAAGGACTGTAAAATATCCAACAGTCTTGCCTTCCCACGGCTTATCCATCTCCAGGATAACCTCGCGCGGCACGGGGTGATGCAGCCGCCGCTCCGCGCCGCCAGACATGCCGTCCACGAGGTAATTGTCAATGAAAAGCTCCAGCCTTGATCCGATTTCAACGGCGGGTTTCTGTCCGGGCCTGGCCTGCAATGCCGTTTTATTCAACCGTTCATCTTCACCGGCGGGATCCGGCAGGATTGACCAGAAGTCGCCGGCGATCAGCTCGCGCGGCCCGCCCATGGCAAGCAGGGAGCTCGCCTTGCCGCTGATGAATTTCACGGCCAGGACGTTTTGTCCTTTGTTCAAATGAACATCAACATGATGATCATCAATCGAGGGCGGGAAACGTCCGTTGCCGGTTCCGGTGGTATCGATAATCTGTGCGCCGTTGAGCCAGGCGATCATCTTGTCATCGGCGCCGAGGCCGAGCGTGAGTTCCTGCGCCTTTTCGGCAACCAAGGGCACAAAGACATAAGCCACCCTGTTAAAAGCCGCGGGCATCTCCCCTAGATAAACGCTGAAATTGAACTGGCAGTTCGTGGCCACGGCCTCACCGGCCTGGATGGTTTTACCGGCAATGCTTATCTGCCCCAGGACGGCCTTCAGCGTTTCCGCTGGCAGCTCGGGATCGCTTAATTCAAGCGGTGCAAAAACCGTCCAGCGCCCGGGAAATTCAATATCGCCCTTGACTTCATTTGTTTTCATTGCGTTACATTGACCTCCCAATACGCATGAGAATAAGATACCAACAAATAATCTCTCGAAGACCAAATGCACCATAATCCTACTTCC
>JBAYWJ010000187.1:0-7410 GCA_041674125.1 Kiritimatiellia bacterium | reverse complement strand
GGGGCGCACACTGGGAGCTTCATGGTTGCGCAATTGCCTGATCTGCAACAACACCGCGCCCGGCATAGGTGGGGGAGTAACCTACCGGGGCGCATATTCGCCGCTTTATTTTATAAATTCCACGATAGCCAGCAATACGGCAACCGGCGGCGGGGCGGGGATATATGCGAAACAAAACACCGCAGGTACGGGCCCGGGGTTCATGGCGTGCAATTCCATCATTTATTCCAACAGCCCGGATAATTATGCCGCCTCTTCCGCATATACCGAAACCAACGTTTGGTTTACAAATTGCTGCATCATCCCGACCAACGCGGCCGGCTCCGCGGTTTTCGGGCCAGGAAACATTACCAACAATCCGGGATTTGCGGATTGGGCCGGCCAGAACTTTCGTTTGACGCCCGCCTCGCCCTGCGTGAACCGAGGTTTTAACCAGGACTGGATGACAAATGCGGTTGACTTTGACGGCCGAACGCGCATACGTTACAGCACCGTGGACATCGGCGCCTATGAGATTATTTACGGCGGCACAATTTTCAAGATTTACTGATCTCTTTGCAAAAGTGTATTCATTGTAATAACATGAGGAGCAATATGAAGATGATGAGCCACGTTCTTCTTTCAGCTGCGGCACTGCTGGCATGCTGCCGCGTGTCCGGCGAGGAAGTCGAACTGGTCCTGGCCGACAAGGGCAAGACCGATTACCAGATCGTACTGCCTGCCACAAATCTTGTTCCTGAAATCGGCAAGCGCCTCGATCAGATTGCCCGGCTGACCAGGACCGCTTTCGCAACGAACGGATTTGACATCCAGGTCGTGCCCGAAGACAAGCTGGATCCGGCCAAACCCGGCATTTTCCTTGGCGACACCGACTTTGCCCGCAAAAACGGCATTGACATTTCGGCCCTTGCGGGCTGGACCTACATTCAAAAGGCCGTCGGAAGCAACCTGGTTATTGCCGGATGCGACCGGCCCGACAACATAAAGCCGGAAACCAACAGGCCCCATGCGCCGGGTTACTGGATGGGCACGGTCAAGGGCGCCGCCGACTTCCTGAAACAATACGCGGGCGTCCGCTTCGTGCTGCCCGGCGATACCGGCGTGGAATTTTTAAAAATGCAGCGCATCGCGGTTCCCGCCGGCTTGAACGTCACCAAAACGCCGGCCATGATGTATAACACCTGCGGCGTTACCCGCGACCTTATCCATGACATTGCCAATAACATGTTTCCCATGGTAGGATTACACTTCGAATGCCACACTTGGCCATACGCGATCCCGGCCGAAAAATACCGCGAATCGCACCCGGAATATTTCGCCCTGGTCAACAGCAACCGCTGCTGCAACATAAAGGGAGCTCACGATAAATGGATAGAACAGTACTGCATCTCGAATCCTGATGTTGAGGACCTGGTCGGCCGGGAAGTCATTTACTGGCTCGACCGGGGCTACGCCATGGCCGACCTGGGCCAGCCGGACGGGTTCCAAGGCTGCCAGTGCGACAGCTGCCGGAAGCTTTACGATACCGGAACCGACTGGGGCGAAAAAATCTGGATATTCAACCGCAGGATAGCCGAGCGGGTGGCGAAAAAGCGTCCGGGCAAAAAAGTCATGATCATCGCCTACGGCCCGACCAGGAACCCGCCGAAAAGCATCAAATCGTTTCCTGAAAACACCGTCATCCAGCTGGTGGGCGCATCGCCGGAGCTGCTGGCCGAGTGGAACAAGCTGGAAGTTCCGGGCGGCTACACCACCTTTACCACAGGATACGGGCCGTATCATTTGCCAGCATTCACCCCGAAGATAACGCCGCGCAAAATGGAATCGACCGCGCTGATGTTTTACACCAACCACTTCCAGGGCTTTTTCATGGATGGCGGCTACCAGCTGTTCGGCCTCATGGGCCTCGAGGGGCCGGCATATTATGTCTACGGGCGCATGCTGGATGAGCCCTCGACCAACCGGGCCCTGGCTCTGGTCAATGAGTTCTATGCCGGCGCGTTTCGCGAAACATCCCCGTGGATGACTATTTTTTTCAATACGCTCTACCACCGCCTTGAACTCTTTGCGGCCGGGACCGAATACATAGATTTGGAGGGCAAGAGCCGTAAAGTGCTTGTCGACCCGATCCATTACCTGGGCTGCATTTACACGCCCGACATCATCTCGACGCTGGACAACATCCTTTCACAGGCTGAAAAGAAAGCAAGGTCTGAGAAAGTCAGGCGGCGCGTGGCGCTTGTCCGATTCGAGTTTGAATATGTCAAAAAAGTTGCCTTGATAGCGCACCTTTACAACGCATTCCGGGCAAAGCCCGATGCCGATTCCCGCGCGCGGCTGCTGGACGAGCTGGATGATTTCCGCGCCTGGGTTGCCGCCTGCGCCAAGACAAAAAAGGATCTTATCCCGGACTGGCCCGAAATGCCTTCCCTCGGCGCCCTGCCGAAGGGCTGGCTCGACTTGACCGCCATGGGTTACAGCGGCTACAAGGATACCGTGTTCGGCTGGGACACCAAGGCGCTGCGCAATGCGCCCCTCCCGGGCGCCAAGCGCCTGGCGGCCAAGCCTGCCAGTAGCCCGGTGACAATTGATGCTCCGGAATGGAACCAGGCCGCGCCGGAAACCCTCGGCGCCATGCCCGGGGCGGCAAGCATGCCGGACGCTAAAACATCGCTGCGGGCGCTCTATGACAGGGAGCATTTTTACCTGCTGATCGAATGCGCACTGCCCGGCGGCGCGGGCGCTTTCCAGCCCCTGGCCGGCGGGGAAAAGGAAAGGTCAAAGCAGGAATCGCTTGATATAGCCATAGACCCGTTCGGCCGGCGCGAAAAATTCTACCATTTTATTGTCGGCCCCCTGGCCGAGCCCAAATATTCGGCCGCCAACGGCTTTATCGCCGATACGGACGATCCGCGCTACATGAAGGATGATCCCACCTGGAACGCGCCCTGGTCGTATGAGGCCAAGATCGAGGCGGGCAAGAACCGCTGGCTGGCGTTTTTGAAGATCCCTTTCAAATCCCTGGGCGTTGAACCGCCGCAAGCGGGCTCAACCTGGTGCGGCAACGCGGGGCGCATCCACGCGGCCGGCCCCGACAAAACCGAGCTTTCAACCTGGTCCCCGGGATCCGGCGCCAGGCTTTTTGCCGAGCGGAACGCATTCGGCGAGATAATATTTGAAGCCGCCGGCTCAAACTCTGCTGCCAGCGCCGGTAAAAATCCTGTCCGCGAAACAAGGGAACAACTGTACCGGTCAACCTTTGAAATGCCGCCCGAATGGAAAAGCCTGCCGCACCAATTGCCGTCGGCATTGGGCCCCTGGATGTTCGGGCTTGACCCGGCCGGCAAGGGCGTGAGCGAGGAATGGTTCAAACCCGGATTTGATGATTCCAACTGGACAAAAGTCAGCGTGCCCGCCTTCTGGGCCGAGACGGATATTGGAAGCTACCTCGGCACGGGTTGGTACCGCGCGATCTTCACTGTCCCGGCGGAATGGAAGGGCAAGGCCGCCAAGCTGCTCTTTGGAAGCATAGACGGCCAGGCGTGGGTTTACATCAATGGCACGCTTCTGAAGGAACACACTGAAAAATCCGAAGGCGCGCCGATAGATCAAATCTGGGACAAGCCCTTTGCCGCGGAGGTTCCCGCGGAGCTCCTGCGCTGCGGGGAGAAAAACCTGCTGGCAATCAGGGTCCACAAGGAAAGAGGCAATGCCGGCATCTGGCGGCCGGTCGTCATCCATGCAGTTGATGCAAAAAAGTGAGGGGGGCGGCGGCCGGCGGGCGTCAGGCATTTTTCCGTATTGAAACCCGGAAATTGCGGCCCTCAAATTCAAGGCGGCTGGTCGCGTCCGCCTCTTTTTCCGTCATTTTTACCTGTGTTGCCAGCGCCAGCCCGGCGATGTGGTTTTTCCATTTGTCTTCCAGGCAGCCTTCCAGGTCGAGCAGGATGCGGTCGCTGACGGCGTAGCCGGCTTCCTTGCGCATGACCTGGATGGCCCGGTTAAGCTCGTTGGCGACGCCTTCCTCCTTCAACTCGGGCGACACGGTCCCGTCCAGCAGGGCAAGGATTCCGTTTTCGCAGAGGACGCCGCCCCCCTTGCCGGAGTAGGAAATCTCAACGTCGGCGCGATCGAGCGCCCATTCGCGGCCGCCGTCATGGACAATGACCCTGTCGCCTGCCTCGCGCACCCGGCCGGACTTGGCGGCCGCGATTATTTTCTGCACGTCCCGTCCGAATTTGGGGCCGATGACCCGCGGGTTGGGAACGGCGCGAATGGAGGCGATTGCCGCGGGATCATCAATGAATTCAACGGCCTTCACGTTGAGCTCGCCTTCGATCACGGCCAGCTGCCGTTCGACCGTACCGCGCGCGACGCCGGAGGGCAGGACGATCTTCAGCGAGGGCAGCGGCTGGCGGACCTTGATGCCGGCCTTCTGGCGCAGTGCCAGCCCGAGCGAGACGATGTTGCGCACCACGGCGGTCTCCTCGATCAGAATATCGTTGCTAAATTTATCAGGAATGCCCGGCCACTTCTCCAGGTGCACCGACTCGCCGCCGGTGAGCATTTTGTACAGGCAATCCGAAATGAATGGCGCGGAGGGGGCGAGCATCTTTACGAGACAAACCAGAACATAGTAAAGCGTGCCGTAGGCGCGCTCCTTGTCGGGCGTAAGCCCGTTGCCCCAGAAGCGCTCGCGCGACTGGCGGATGTACCAGTTGGTGAGCTCCCCGATGAACTCCACGAGCGGGCCGGCGCTCTGGTTCAGGTAAAAGGTCCGGAAGGCGTTCCCGACTTTCTTTTCTGTCCTGTAGAGCACGGCCAGGATCCAACGGTCGAGCGGGGTGGCGCCGCCGGCCGCATCCGGCACATTCGCCGGGTTGCCGGTGAATCCGTCAATGTTGGCGTAGGTGGCAAAAAAGGAATAGGCGTTCCAGAGCGGCAGCAGGACCTGCTTGACCTGGTCGCGCACACCGCTATCCTTGAAATTCATATCTTCCATGACCACCGCGGGCGAATTGAGAAGGTAAAGGCGCATGGCGTCCGCGCCGTATTGCCTGATGAGATCCATCGGGTCTGTGAAGTTTTTCTTGGACTTGGATATCTTGTGGCCCTCCTCCGAGAGCAGCGTGCCGTGCACGAGGCAGTTCTTGAAGGCGGCCCGGTCGAGGAGGGCCGTGGCCAGGACGTGCAGGTAATAAAACCAGCCGCGGAGCTGGCCCGGGTATTCGACGATGAAGTCGGCCGGGAAATGGCTCTCGAACCAGTCCTTGTTCTCGAAGGGGTAGTGGCACTGGCCGTAGGGCATGGATCCGGATTCAAACCAGCAGTCCAGAACCTCCGGCACCCGCCGCATCGGCTGGGAGCACTTCGGGCAGGGGACTGCGACCTCGTCCAGGAATTCCTTGTGCAGGTCGGGCAGGGCTTTCCCGGCAAACCGGCTGATTTCCGCGGCGGAGCCCAGCACCACCCGGCCGCCGCAGCCGGCCCGGGCGCACTCCCATACCGGGATGGGCGTGCCCCAGTAGCGGGAGCGCGAGATGTTCCAGTCGCGCGCGCCTTCCAGCCACTTGCCGAACCGCCCGTGTTTCACGTGCTCCGGAACCCAGTTGATCTGTTCGTTGTTCTTCAGGAGGCGGTCCTTGATTTTCTCCACCGCGAAATACCAGGCGTCCATGGAGCGGTATATGAGCGGCGTGCGGCAGCGCCAGCAGTGGGGGTAATTGTGCTCGATCGTCCTGTGGCTGACCAGAAAATGGTTTTCCTTGAGCCAGCGGATGATGTCTTTGTTGGCCTCGTGCACGTTGCGCCCGGCATATTCCGGTATTTCCGGCCCGAAGCAGCCCTTGGCGTCCACCGGGTTCCTGACCCCGAGCCCGTTGCGCTTGCAGAGCCAGTAATCGTCCTCGCCGAAGGCCGGCGCGCAATGCACGATGCCAACGCCGTCCTCGAGCGTGACGAAGTCCGCGGCAAGTATGCGGAAATAGCCCTGGGCCGCCAGGTCGCGGTAATGGTGAAATATGGGTTCGTATCGGCACCCGACGAGCTCGCCCCCGGCGAACTCGGCGATGACTTTCGGCGCGGCACCGAAAAGCTCCTTCCAGCGCGGCATGAGGTCGCGCGCCATCACGCATATTTTCCCCTCGTGCTCAAAGGCGGCGTAGCGGAAGTCCTTGCCAACCGCCAGCACGAGGTTGGAAATCAAGGTCCAGGGCGTCGTGGTCCAGGCCAGGTAATAAACCGGCTTGCCCTGCGCGGCCCGGGCCAGGGCGGGCGGGGGATCTATGGCCTTGAATGTTACGATGACTTCAGGGTCCTGGCGCGGGCGGGTGGAGTCGGACTCGCGGATGTCGGAAATGGAGAGGCAGGTTTCGCAGTGGTAGCAGTAGGGGGTCACGCGGTAATCCCTGTAAATGAGCCCCTTGTCGTAGCACTGCTTGAAAACCCACAGGACTGATTCCATGTATTTCGGATCGAGCGTGCGGTAAGCGTTTTTATAGTCCACCCAGCGCCCTATCTTGCGGATATATTCCTCCCAGGCGGCGTTGCAGTCGGCGACGAGCGCGCGGCAGGCGTCGTTGAATGCGGCCACACCCAGCTTCTTTTCAATCTCCGTCTTGTCCCCGATGCCCAGCTTCTTTTCAACCGCGTTCTCGATCGGCAGCCCGTGGCAGTCCCAGCCCCAGCGGCGCGGCACGGAGAAGCCCTGCATCGTGAAAAACCTTGCCAGCGAATCCTTGAGGATGGACACGAAGATGGTGCCGAAGTGCGGCGCCCCGGTCGGGAAGGGGGGACCGTCGTAAAAAACAATCTCCTTGCCGGAAAGGCGCAGGGACTGCTCGAACACTTTGTTCTCTGACCATTCCCGCAACACCCGGCTTTCAATTTCGGGGAAGCTGACCGCGGCTTTTGTTTCTGGATACATAGGCGCAACATTATTGGATGGGCGCGCAAAAATCAAGCCGGCAATGAAAACCCAAAAAAATATTGCATTGGCAGAGCGCCTTTATAAAATTAATGCATTGACCTTTATCATGGCCGCGCGCCTGCGCGGCCCGGGACCGGAAAGGAGGCAGAAACATCATGAACAACAGCATTCCGCAGGCAACGGCAACACTCATAACCGGCGCTCTCTTCGCCGCCGCGGCGCTCGCGCCTTGCGCCGCCGCCGCGGGAGCGGACGACGCCGCTTTCCTCAAGCAGACCTCGAAAGCTTTTTCCGCCATAGCAAAAAAAGCGATCCCGGCGGTCGTGTTCATCAAGGTTGAAAAAACCATGGGCGGCCCCGGCCGGCGCGGGCAGGACGGCGCGCGGGGCCAGCCTTACTACTATGATGACATGCCCGAGGGCGACCTTTTTGACTTTTTCCTGCGCGGGCGAGCCGCGCCGCGCGACCCGGGGCGCTTCCGC
>JBAYWJ010000186.1:0-7417 GCA_041674125.1 Kiritimatiellia bacterium | reverse complement strand
CGCACAGCTCCCGGGCATCCTCAAGGCTTTTTCGGGACGGTTTTCTCATTTTCAACCGGATTGTTTCCGAACGCGCCGCCAGCTTGAAATCTTCTCCTTTTTCGGATGAAACTAGGACCTTCAAAACTTCCGCCCCGACCCTTGTCCCGACATGGCGCGCCCATTTTTCACCGCTTTCCATGGGCCGCAAAGACCGGTTGTCTACCTGGGTAACATCGCCGGAAGCTCCATTCAGGAAGACGACCGCGGCATTGCTGCCCATGACGCCGCGCACCGTTTTTTCAAGGTAATATATCCAGTCCGCCGATACCCCGTCACCATAGCAGGTGCCATGGCAGGCGTAATTCACAATGCAGCCCAGCAACTCATCTTTCTGATTCCACGCCGCGATAACGCCCACATCCGGGTCAATCGGGCCGGCCGGCGATACAATATCGGGATTGCCCTTCCCGGGATGAGTGGCAATCCGGCCGCTTTTCAATTTAAACCGGCGGTTGAACACCGCCTTGTCTTCCCGCCCGATTCCGATAGACAAAGACACGGTTTGCAGGCGCTGCTTTGCCTTGTTAACCGCGCTCGCAATCTGCCCGATGACGTGTTGCTCGTAGTCCGCGTTGATACAACAGCTTTCATCGAGCGCCAGTCTTCTGATCAATGCCGGGGCATCCTTTAATTCTTCTTCGCTCAATCCCCAGAGCGGCCCGCCGGCATGGGTATGGCTGGCGGCAATCAAAACGTTTTTTTCCGGTATGCCGCAGGATTGCTTCACCATCAGGCGGGCCTTGCCCGCTGTTCTATGCGTCACGACGCCTGCATCAAGGCCAACCATGGCAACCTGCATGTTTCCATCGTCAAGCACACAGGCGCGGGCCTTCAAGGGATCATGAATTTTTGAATGAAAAAGTTTACAATAAGTCGCCGGACGTTCCATCCCGATGGAGGGCGTTATATCCGCTTCAGAAAATCCGGCCTTGATCATTGTTATTTCCTTTCACGCGCGGCATAAACCACGCGCGCCGGCTTGCCGGTTTCGGCCGAACGGAGGGCGGCTTCGCCCAGCGCCACCGTGTTCGTGCCCTCGTATTCGTCGGTCGGCGGATGGCGGCCCGATTTCAGGCACTCCACAAAATCAGCGAACTCGTCGGACACGTTGTGGTGGTTCACGTTCACGGGGATCCGCAGCGGGTTCCTGCCCGAAAATTCCTGCATGGATTCATCGAACCAGTCAAGATGATCGCTGGTATTGTCGCAAATGATCGATCCCGAGGTGCCGTGGATAACGGTGCGCATGGAATAGCCGGCCTTGACCCCGATGGAGACGAAAACCTTGCCGATGGCGCCGCTCTTGAATTTCATGACCGCCACGCCGGTATCCCTGGCGGGCCAGTCCGGCAGGAACTTGTGGTTCATGTAGCAGAACACCTCGGTCGGGTTCCCGGCCAGCCAGCGCACCAGGTCGAGGGCATGGCAGCCGCCGCCGATGAAACCCTCGCGCCGGATTTTTGGATCCTTGCGCCAGTTGTTGGCACCGGGCACGCGCGAGTAGTCGTGGTAATATTCGCTCTCGATGAAGGCAATTTCGCCTATTTTGCCTTCGCGTATCAATTTCCTGGCCGCGCGAAAGGCGGGCGTGAACCGGCAGACCTGGCCGACCATGAATTTCCGCCGGTAACGCTTCACGGCCGCAATAATGGCCAGGCAATCCCTGGCGGTCGGCGCCATGGGCTTTTCGCATATCACGTGCCGCCCCAGGGCAAGGGCCCGGACCGACTGGGCCACGTGCAGGTGGTCGGGGGTGGCAATCACCACGATATCGAGGGCCCGGGCAAAAAAGTCGTCCTCGGAAACGGCCGCCCGGATGCCATGCTGGCCGGCAATCCTGCCGGCAAGGTCACAATCGGGATCATAAACCGCCGCGAGCTGCGCGTCGGCGCGCGGGACGATGCCGTTCACCCAGTTGTTTCCCATGCGCAACCCGAGCACGCCGACTTTGAACACTTTCATTTCATTCCCCCTGCTTGCGCCGCGCGCTCAATGGTTGGCGCGCACGGCCGTTACAACGGCATAACTATTCCTGATTGGTTGTATAATATCATCATGCTCTCCCGCATGTCAACCGCGCAGGGTTGAATGCATCGCATATATTGTTGTATATTTCAGCACCTCTCAGGATGTCAGGCGCTGCCTGAGGACTGCATGCGCAGGTGGCAGGCGCGGGAATAAACACCCGGCTTGACTTTTTTTGTACCCGGCCATATTGTCCGGGCATGGACATACACGTTCTTGGTTATAAGAACAGTTCCGACATCGTCTTTGCGCTGGCCGATGGAAAGGCCTGGCCTGTACGTTTCTGGCAGATGCTGTGCCTTTCCGGCGAAACAAGCCTCCTGCCGACCAGGAGAGCCGAGGGTCCGGCGATAATCTCCTGCTCCCGTGGCAGGTGTGAGGCCGACGACTTCAAACTCACCTCATCGGATTTCAGGGCAGCCGGGGCCGCACTGGAATGGAGCGCCGCCAAGGCAGATTTGCGGCTGCAATCCGCCTGGAACTATGACGCTCAAAACAGCGTTTTAAGCCGGCGTGACCGCCTGGTGAATTCCGGCAATGATCCGGTTACGATATTCCGCTGCCTGCCGCGCTTCGCCTTTCCCCCCGGCAACTATGAATTATATTTCCAGCAGAGCCGCTGGGCCCATGAAAACCAGGGGGAGTGGCAGAAACTGCGCGCGGGCAGCATCACCCTGGATGCCGAATGGGGCCGCAGCACGGAAGGCGCCACGCCCTATTTCTGCCTGCGCGAACAGGAAGGCCATGCCGGATTGGCCTTCCACGTCGTGCCCCGGGGCAACTGGGTCATCCGCATCGCGGCAAGGATCTTCAACAACATGCTGCCGGCCGCGGTCGTGGATGCGGGCCTTTCCGACGAGGACCTGCGGCTGACCCTGGGCCCGGGCGAAGGCATTGACCTGCCGGAAATCCTGCTCCAGCCTCTTCCGGATGGCGAGCCGGAAAAGGCGGCCCCGGCTTTGCACCGCCACTTGAACAAAACCATCCCCCTGCCCGGTTTCAGGGAGGCCCCGCTCAGCTACAACACCTGGCTGGACCGGTTTTCCAACCTCAATCCCGAACACCTGCGCAAGCAATTGAAAGCCGCAGCCGAACTTGGCTGCGAAATATTCATCATTGACGCCGGCTGGTTCGGGGACGACGAGGGCTGGGGCAAAACCGGCGACTGGCGCGAAAAAACAAAAGCCGCCTTCTGCGGCAAAATGCGCGAATTTGCCGAGGAAGTCCGCGCAAGCGGCCTGGGGTTCGGGCTCTGGATGGAGCCGGAGCGCTACGCCGACGGCATTCCGGTAAGGGCAAAGCACCCGGAATGGTTCGTGCCCGGCACAACAAGGATCAGGATGGAAAACAAGGAGGCGCGCGCCTACGTCGGCTCCGAAATATCGCGCCTGATCGAAACCTACAAGGCGGCCTGGGTGAAGTTCGACCACAACGCCTCGCTGGGATATGACGGGAGCGGGGCCGAACTCTACCATTATTATTCCGCCTGGTACGGCCTGCTCGACGAACTGCGCCGGAAGCATCCCTCCACGGTCTTCGAAAACTGCTCCAGCGGCGCGATGCGCCACGACATAGGCTTGCTCCGCCACTACGACCTTCATTTTATCAGCGATACCGCCGGGGTGATGGACGTACTGCGCATCGGCCAGGGCGACCTGCTGCGCATGCCCCCCGGAAGGATCTTGCGCTGGATCACGCCCCGGGGCATCGAGCAGCCGGTCATGCTCAAACGTCCCCCGGAAAGAAAGCACGTGCTCTCCCCGGCCGGCGCCACCTGGAGCATCGCCGAAACCGTGGACCCGGATTTCCTGGTCATCAGCGCCATGTTCGGCGCCATGGCTTTCAGCGGCGATTTGCAGTCCCTTAGCCAGCCGGTGAGGAACAGGATGAAATGGTTTATTGATTTTTACAAGCAGCGCCGCCGCTTCATCATTGATGCCGCCTGCCACCTGCTGACGCCCGTCAGGCCGATGAACGACCGCGCCGGATGGACCATACTGCAAATGCAGGCGCCCGAGACCACGGAGAGCCTGGTATTCCATTTCTACATGCCGGACGACGGCCAGGAACGCCGCCTCGTGCGGCTGCGCGCGCTGATCCCTGAAAAGAATTACCGTGTCAGGCGGGTCGGCCCTGAAAGCAGCGCGGAGCAAGTTCTTCCCGGCAAACAGCTCATGGAAACCGGCCTTGAGCTGCATGAGGCATATGACCAGAACACCGAGTTCAAGGCAGGCATCATCGCCGTTGAACCGCAATGAGGGCACCGTGATGGCAGGCGACATCGACATCCGCAAATACCTCCAGAAAATAATCGACCGGCACGACCTGACCTCCGCCGAATCGGCTTCGGTCTTCGACCTCGTGATGGAAGGCCAGCTCACCCCGGCCCAAACCGCCGCCTTCATCTCCACCCTGCGCATGAAGGGCGAATCGGTCGAGGAAATCACCGGCGCCGCCTCATCCATGCGCAGGCACGCGCTCAAGATAGACGCCGGCGGGCTTCCGGTAATAGACACCTGCGGCACCGGCGGCGATGGAGGCAACACCTTCAACATTTCTACCGCGGCGGCCTTTGTCGTGGCCGGCGCCGGGGTGCCGGTGGCCAAGCACGGCAACCGCGCCGTTTCCAGCCGCTGCGGCTCGGCCGACGTGCTGGCGGAACTCGGGATTAACATAGATGCCCCCCCGGAGGCGGTCGAGGAAGCCATCCGCGAGGTCGGGATCGGCTTTCTCTTCGCCCAGAAGCTCCACCCGGCGATGAAGCACGCCGCGCCGGTGCGGCGGGAGCTGGGCATCCGCACCATTTTCAACATGCTCGGCCCCCTGACCAACCCGGCCAACGCCCGCGGCCAGATACTCGGCGTGTTTGCCGCCTCCCTCACCGAGCCCTTCGCGCGCGTCCTCCATGCGCTCGGCAGCAGGCGCGCTTTCGTGGTTCATGGCAGCGACGGCCTGGATGAGATAACCGTCACCACCACCACGCGCATTACCGAGCTCAACGAGGGCCGGATCAGCACGCGCGAATTCGATCCCCTGCCGCTCATCGGCGAATACCATGCCGCCGGATCGCTGCTGGGCGGCGATCCTGCCAAGAACGCCTCCATCATGCGCTGCGTGCTTTCCGGTGAGACCGGCCCCGCGCGCGACGTGGTGCTGCTCAACGCCGCCGCCGGCATCGTCGCCGGCGGCAAAGCCGCTTCGATTGAAGAAGGCTACCGCATGGCGCAGGCATCCATTGATGAGGGCCGGGCGCAAAAGGCGCTGGACGGCCTGCGCGAGCACTTGAAATGATTCCCCGGTGAACGATTTCCTGAGAAATATTATCTCCGAGCGAAAGCTTGCCGTCCGCAGGGCCGGCAAGGAAATGCCCCTGTCCGCACTTCGGAACTCGGTTGACAAGAACAGGAAAATCATTTCGCTCGCCGCCCGCCTTAAGGCCCCGCCTTCCGGCCGGGTAAACATCATCGCCGAGATGAAGCGCGCCAGCCCGTCCGAAGGGGAATTGCTTCCGGATTTGGACCCGGCCAGGCTCGCTCTTGAATATGAAAAGGCCGGGGCCGCGGCCGTTTCCATCCTGACCGAGCCGGCACATTTCCTGGGCCGCGACGAGGATATCAGGGAAGCGCGCAAGGCAATAAATATTCCCATCCTCAGGAAGGATTTCACCGTCGATCCCTGGCAAGTTTTCCAGTCGGCCGCCCTCGGGGCGGACGTCATCCTGCTCATCGCGGCTGCCCTCGAACGTGGCCTCCTTAGGGAGCTTTATGCCGCCGCCGGCGAAGCGCGCCTGGAGGCGATCATCGAAGTCCACGATCTGCCCGAGCTGGAAACGGCCCTCCAGTTCCCGGACGCGATCATCGGGGTAAACAACCGCAACCTGGCAACGCTCAAGACCGACCTGGAAACCGCCCGGCGCCTGGCCGCTGCCATTCCTCCCGGCAGGAAGGCCATAGTGGAAAGCGGCATCAAGACCAGGCGCGAGGTTGAAATGTTCACGGAGCTGGGCTACCGCGGGTTCCTGGTGGGAACCTCGCTCCTGAAATCCAAGTCGCCGGAAAAACACCTGGCGGAACTGATCGGCGGAAAATGAACATGGAACAAGATTTCTCACAGAGCGCACAGAGATCGCAGAGAAATACGGCAGCAGGAGAGCGTGATTGGTATTTTTTCGTCAGCCAAAAAATACCAGTCACGTTTCTTTATACTCGGCATTCTCTGTGAGCTCTAGCGAGTCCGCCGCGCTTGACGAGCGGGTGAGAGACAAATGAAGAATTCATACAAGCTTGAAATAAAAATCTGCGGCATAACCAACCTTGATGACGCCCGGGCCGCCATGGACGCGGGAGCCGATTATCTCGGTTTCGTTCTCTATAAAAAATCACCCCGCGCAGTTTTGCCCGAAAACCTGCGCCGCATGGTCAACAGGCTTGGTGGAAAAATCAGGACCGTAGGCGTTTTCGTCAACGAACCCGCATCGTCCGTTGCCAGGATTGCGGCGGATTGCGGGCTTGATATCGTCCAACTCTGCGGCTCGGAAAAACCCGGCTCATACCGGTCGGTTTCAGCCGAAATCTGGCGTGTCATACGATTGCAGGATGGCCGGCCGCAGCCGGACCCGGCGGCCTGGAATGCCGAGCGCTATGTCCTGGATTCAGCCCGGGCAGGACTATACGGCGGAACCGGCATGGCCATGGACTGGGATGCCGCGGCCAAAATCTCCGCGCAGCACAAGATCATGCTGGCGGGCGGATTGACGCCTGACAATGTGGCCACGGCGGTGAGGATTGTTCAACCTTTCGGCGTCGATGTTTCTTCCGGTGTTGAATCCCGGCCCGGGAAAAAAGACCCGGACAAAATCCGCTTTTTCATTGAAACTGCAAAACACGCCTGCTACAATGAAAGCATCGGAAGTAAAAAATGAAATTACCTGATTCAAAAGGGCATTTTGGCCGTTACGGGGGAAGATATGTTTCAGAAACCCTCATGCCGGCCCTGCAAGAAATTGAAAAGGCTTACCGCGCCGCGGTCAAGGACAAATCTTTCCGGAGCGAGTTTGAGCTGCTCATGCGAGATTATGTCGGGCGGCCCTCGCCGCTTTACTGCGCAAAGCGCCTGACGCAAAAATACGGCGGAGCGCGCATTTACCTGAAGCGCGAGGACTTGAACCACACCGGCGCCCACAAGATCAACAACACCATCGGCCAGGCCCTGCTCGCGCGGCGCATGGGCAAGCGGCGCCTGATGGCCGAAACCGGCGCGGGCCAGCACGGCGTGGCCACCGCCACCGCCGCCGCGCTCTTCGGGATGCAATGCGATATTTTTATGGGCGCCGAGGACATCCGTCGCCAGG
>JBAYWJ010000185.1:0-7465 GCA_041674125.1 Kiritimatiellia bacterium | reverse complement strand
GCTGGTTGAGCTCCATCTGCTTGCGCTGCATCTCCAGGTCGCGGCCGGGCCGCTCGCGCTCCATGGTGCGCTCCCTGCCGGGTCCGCCTTCCCTTTCCTGCGAGCGCCCCCTCTCCTGCGCACCCGCCGGGCCGCAAATGACAAACAAAGCCGCCGCCAAAGAAACCACTATCATCCTTGCATGCATGTTTATTTCCCTCCGAATATGCCCTTGATTTCACCCACGGCCTTCTCGGCCGTGCCGCCCACAGTTTTGGCCGCGTCCTTCGCGGTATCGCCCGCCGCTTTCGCGGCGTCCTTCGTGGTATCACCCACCGCCTGGGCGCCATCGACGGCGGCCGTGCCGGCGCTCTCGAGGCCCTTGCCAACCAGGTTCAGCGAGGAAGCCAGTACTTTCTTAAGGCTGTCAAACAGTGCTCCGAACACCTGGGTCGCCACCTCCTGCACGGAGGCGCCCTGCTTTTCCTTGCCGATGTCCGTCAGATGAATTTCCGGCAGCGGGACAGGCGCGGCAGCCGAGCCCATGCCCGGGAGGCTGAGGTTGATCATGCCGCCCTTGATCAGGAAACTGTTTATGACAACTTTTGTCTTGGATTCGTCGTCTCCGGCGGCTTCCTTCTTTGGCTCCTCCGCCTCCTTCTTTTCAGCCGGCGGCTTGCCCTTGTTGAGGTTGTCCACAATCTTGCCGAAATTGTTACCGGAAAGGCCCTGCTCGAATATGATGTCCGGGGAATCAATGGTGATGTCCTTTATGACAATCAGCTTGCTCAAAACCGATTTCGGCTCCCACTCAACGTTGATGGACTTGACCTTGAACGCGTGGTCGGTCTTGAATCCTTCCGGGTTGCCGATGTTAAGATCGTCCAGGTGGATTTTGCCTTTCAGGATCGAAATTTCAGTGCCGCCCAGGCTGACCGGCACGCCCATGACCTTTTGGCCCACGACCGGGGCCGCTTTCATGATGGCGTGTTTGAGCATGAAAGGAGCAGCAACAATGACCGCCACAATCAGGATCACGACAAGCGCCAGCAGGATCTTCAGGATTTTCATATCAGTTCCTCCTCTCCCAAAGGACATTACAAACCCACGCGATTAATTGTCTGAACGATACCAGCCCGGGCGGCCGTGTTCAATCTTTTTTTCTCCTGGATTGTTCTTACCTGTTACGTTGGCAGGTTTTGAACTGCAACGCGGTCATTCCAGGGAACGTGGGCTTGCCAATCAAAGCGAGCGACGGCGGAAGGCGGACATCCAGAGTATAAGCAAATGAAAATCTGGATTCCCGGTTTCACCCGCAACGGGTGTTCCGGGAATGACACTCTCTATTGGCCACTGTCATAGCGGGAATGACAAGGGCGAGATGGATGTTGCCATGCCGCGCGCCTTTAAGTTGTCCAGGCAGATGCGCGCGCTCTCGAGGGGGGCCCGGCCGGCTATGCCGTGGAACTCGACTATCGCCCACTCGACGCCGCACGCCGCGGCCTTCCGCCAGACGCCATCCAGGTCCAGGCCTCCGGCGCCGACCTCGATCACCGCCTTGTCCGCGGGGTTTATGTCCTTTATGTGAAGGAGCGGCATGCGCCCCGCGAAGCGGCCCATCCAGTCCAGCGGGTCCTGGCCCGCCTTAATGGCAAAGTGCGTGTCGAGCTCGATTTTGACCAGCCCCGGATCGGTGCGCTCGGCCAGGAGCTGCAGGGCGGGTTTTTGCCCGACCGGCTTGAATTCCTCGGTGTGGTTGTGATAATTGAGGGCAAGCCCGTGCTTCCTTGCAAGGCGGGCCACGGTGGAAATTCTTTCAATTGTTTCTTCCCACCCGGCGCCGACATAACTTCCGCTGCCGACGGTGATGTGCTTCATCCCCAGGTCAACGGCGCGGCGGTAAAGCTCATGGCCGGGATCGGAGATTGCATCGAGGGGATACGATGAATAAAAGCTCACCGGGAAAAGCTTGAGGGCGCGCAATTCGTCCCGCAGCCGCTCCGGCGTCAGGTCCCCGAACGAAAAGGCAAACTCGATCCCCTGGTAGCCCATGCCGGCCAGCGCCGCAAGGACGCCGGAAGGGTCATGCTTGAACTCGTTCAGGACCGAATAGAGCTGGATTCCGATTTTCATGCGTTCAACCTTCTATGTTAATCGTGAGTTAATGAACTATGATTTATCAACCTGCTGGATTCCCGATTGAATCGGGAATGACATCGCAAAATAACATCTTGTCGATGAATAATTATACAAATCACACTGTTTTACATTATTTAGAAGAAGCCATTTTTTTAATCAGCCCTATGGCGGCCGTGGCCAGCAAATCGCCCGCTTCCGGCGCAAGGTGGCTCGGAGGCCCGAGCGTGGTCTCGTAGCCGCCGCGCGCAAAGGCGGCCTTGGTCGGGACATAGCCGACCATGCCGTTGGCCCCGCCCACCACAAATGAGCGCTTCGGGAAGGTTTCCGTCTTGATGCGCAGCTGGTGCTCGACAAAATATTCGGCCGGGATCCCGGCAAAATGCCAGGGCCCGAGCCGGATAACCTGCACCTCGGCCGGCTGGGCGCCGAGCTTCCTTACCTTTGCCTTGAGAATGTCAATATCACCCTCGTAAAGCCAGTTCTCGCGGAAGCGCTGCGCGCCACGGACGCGCCCGTGGTATTCGGCGGCGGTTATCTTGCGGAAAGGCAGCTTCAGTCCCCGCGATTTTACCGAGACGGAAATGTCATCACGGAACTTCATCTGCTTGAAAGCATCCTGCACATCATTAAACAGCCGCCGGCCGGCATCCTCCATCGAAACCGAAATGCCGCGCTGGAAATCAACGGTGATCACGTTGCCGTAGGCTCCGTTGAGAAACAATGTGACCGGGCAGCCCCGCTTTTTCATCTCGGCGGCCAGAACGCCGGGATAGCCGGCGGATATTTCATCGGTCCCGCCGTGGTGCGTCGGGTGGCAGGCAAAATTCACCAGCGCGCCGATTTTCTTCCCGGCCTTGTTCCTGGCAATGACCACCGCCACTTCCGGGTCGACCGGGCCTTCGGTGTAAAGGGCATCGGGATTATCCTTGAAATATGCCTGGGTTTTAACCGTGCCGTCGCGCATCACGATGCGCCGGTTGAATCCCACCTCGAATTCCCGCGCGCAAGCGAAGCCAAGCCCGGATCCCTCCATGTTGGCCAGGGCCTGCTTGAACAGCAAAACACATTTGATCTTCAAGTCCTCGACATACTTGGCCGCCTTTTTGACCGGCGCCAGGCGGGCGATGGCCGGCCCGGCATGGTTGTGTGAGGCCGACACCATGATATTGGCCGCCGGAAAACCGCATGCGGCGGCAACCCGCCGCCGGAGGTCGTCGGTGTCGCTCCAGCGGACGCTGAGGGTGTCGAGCTGGATGAAAGCGGCCCTGCCGCCATGGCTATCCTGGAACACGGCCGCCCGGGCAAAGATCGGGTCGAGGAATTTACGCGCTTCCAGGTCCTGCATCCAGCCGCCTTTTTTTGTTCCCGCGGGCGGCGTGATATCAATTTCCGCGAATCCAACATTGATACTCATTATTTATCTCCATTTTATGGTGATGATTTTTCTTCAGTTTCAATCCTGATTAATTCGCCCAGGGGGTGGATAGCGGCAAGGACCGCCAGGAAAACAACCCATCCCGGCACGAGCGCCCAGGCGTACCCGATGTGCGGCTGGGCCAGGCGCATGGCCATGAACATGGCCAGCACCGCGAAAATCATGATGGGGATCTGGCGGCAGATGGTCCACAGGCTGTGGCGGCACTCGTAACAGGCGATTAAACCCACCATCGGGAACACGGTCATGAATCCGCCCAGCTGCTTCTTTATGGCTATCAGGAACGTTATCACGGCCACGATCACCAGCAGCTTAAGCCCCACCGGCAGGCGGCTGCGGTGGCCGGGCTCTTCGCGTGGCGGAAGAGCGCGGTCGAACAAGAACGCAACGGCCATAACAAAAGCGCACGCCAGCCAGAAGGCCGTTTCGGTCCCGGGCAGGACATCCGCCAGCAGCACCCCGATGGCGCAATAGGCCGCCGCCGATATCGCGATGGCCGGCACCACCGGCACCTTGAGATGCCAGTTGAGCAGCCGTACCATGTGCGTGTAAACCAGCAAAAGCACCAGCCCCGTCACGTTGGTGATATCCACCGGCTGCGCCACCGAAAGTATGGCAAAAGTGCCCGGCAGCGGGATCGTCAGCAGCAGGGCCTTCCATTTCGGGCTGTGCAGGTAGGCCAGAAGGGTTGACTGCGCGGACACCACCGCGATCAGGGTAATATCCTGGGACGTAAAGTTTATTCCGAACAAATTCATCGCATTGACAGCCTGGCCTTGGGGTCGCTTATCCGGCCCACATGGCATTGATCAATTCCACTGTTTTTTCCGCAAGCTCGCGCCCGCCCTCCGGGCCGACCGGCGTGCTGGCCGGGACGGCGCCGTAGCTTTTTCCCGAGACCGCGCGCTCCGTCGGCAGGTATGTGCCGGAGCCGACGTGCTGGACCAGGAACGTCTGCACCGCCCTGCTGCGGGCCTTGATCTGCATGCCGTAATCCACGTAATACTCGAAGGGATTGGTGGCTATCGCCAGGTCACCCAGCCTGAGGACGTGGATTTCCACCGGCAGCTTCGCCTGGGATTTCTGGAGCTCAAAGCGCGTTTTCACACCCTCAAACCATTTCATCCGGCGGTAGGCGTGGGTTATATCCACATACCAGCGCGGCTGCCGTCGCTTCTCCGGGTGCGCTTTAAGTTCTCCGAGCTGCTTTTCATAACTCTCGCGCACCTTGGCGGCTTCCGCCAGGGCGTCATTGACATCCCGCTCCGTGAGCGGACGGCGCGTGAGCTGCACGGTCTCAATTCGGTGCCGCAGGACCGGGTTTGTTTCCCTTTCCTTTTTGATCATCGGCAAAATGCCCGTGACGGCATTGGAAATGCGCTCCGCGATTTCTCGGCGCAGCGACTCCGGCGCGCAGAGGTTGCTGTCCAGGTTCGGCGCAACTTCCTTGATCCACCCCTTCAGGCGCAGCATGCGCGCCTCGGCCGGCCGCTGAAGCATCACGTGCGGCGACTGGTCGCCCGCGGCGCTGTTCTGGGCCAGGACGAAAAGACCCTTGCCCAGCCTCCGCCGCAGCTCGCGGCGCGTGTCATGCCAGTAATCCGCGCTGAGCTTGAATGAATTTTCGCTTACCTGCGAGGGGCATGCCAAATTGACAATCAATCCCGTCAGCTTGCCTTTTCTGTTCCAGGCTGCGAGCACGTTCAGTGTATGATCCTCGTAGCCCTCAATGTGGCTGAACTGGGGATCGTCGGTCTTGCCGTACATTTTTGTTTCGCCGTTATAATACGATATGCGCCGGTTGCGCCCCACCACGGCGGTCCCCAGGCCGAACCCGATTGCGGAAGGCTCGCGCTTTTTCCAGGCTTTTTTAACCGCATCGGCGATCTTTTTTGAGGCAAAGGCAACATAATCGGCCGGGTCCATCACCGGCAGCTCGACCCCCATGCGCGCGGGCACGTTGCCGCCGCCCGTCTGGAGCGAGTCGCCTTCCACGCGGACTTCCGGCGCGGCGTGGGTGTGGGTGGCGTTCAGGAAAATTTTCATGGGATCGAAATCCGGCAGCAGTTTTTTCACGCCCGCGCGGACAGCCTCGCGGAACCCGTCGGGAATGCTGACCAGGTCGCAGCTGACCATGATGGCCGCGTCTTCCGGCTTGCCGTCCCGAACGGACTCCATTGCCAAAGCCGTCGCCGTGACCGGGTCCATCACGCCCTCTGAAACCCGGGCGTGGAACTGGCCTGAAACCAATACCGGCTTGGCCGGTGTAATATCAGCCGCCGCCCACCCGATTTTCAATTCGTTGCTTGACTGTTTTTTCATATCCCTCCGCCTTTCAATATCTGTTGCAGCTTTTTTGCATTAAAGCACAGAATAATAACCATGACGGCCGCTCAGGGAAGGATTTTCCCCTGATATTTGTAAATCCTAAGTCTTGAGCCTGCGACTACAACGCAGTCATTCCCGGGATGGCCGTCTCGGCCGGAACCGGGAATCCAGTCCTTCCGATCATCTGGATTCCCGACCCGGGCTGCGCCGGAGGCTTCGCCGAGGCGAGTCAAGTCGGGAATGACATCATCCCTCAAGACTGACGGGCATTCTTACCAAATCCCGCCGCCATACTATGGCGGCCTACAGGTTCTTCACTCCAATACCAGCCACCCCATGCGGTCGCCGTCCGGGTCCGCACCGGGCGGAAGCAGCGTCTGCCTCTCGGGATTGCCCAGTAAATCAGCCGCGCGGGCCAGGCTGAAACGCAGAGACCGCAGGTGCCCGCGCTTGAGGCCGAGGGCGGACAGCGGTATGCGCACGGTAAGTGACCAGTAATCCGCACCGCGCGAGGCCCGTGCCGACCAGCGTTGATTACGGGCCGCGCCCAGGCTCCGCAGCCGCTCCCCGCCGCCGCGGGGATTGATATCGTTCATGGCGCGCCCGGCATAGAATTCGCGCGCGCCCAGCGCGTTAACCAGGAAAGCGCGGGTCTCTTCGAACTGCCCGGGCTGGAACACTATGTGCACCTGGTCGTCCGGCCCCAAGTCGTTGGGATCGCGCGGGTCGGCGCGCACTCTATCCATGCGCGGCTCGCGGCACATGAGCCCGAAATAAACCGCCTTGCCGTCATGGCCGGCTTTCCAGGTGGTGACCCGCCCGTTCTTCGCCTGCGCGGGCGCGGTATGCAGCGGCGGCGACTCCGGCAGAATATCCCACGCGCCCCCGGCCGGACGCCCGTTATGCCGCGGCGGAAGCGCGAGACGTTTACACCGGTATACAAAGCCCTCCGGTTTTTCGCCGGTATAGGCCGGGAAAAGCGGCGCATTATTGCCGAGCCTGGCGGCCACGCGTGGAAATTCCTTCGCCAGGAGTGTCCTCAGCTCACGCATCCGCCAGCGGATCTGGGCCGGGAAGTACTTGTGTATCCTGGCTTCCGGACAGAAACCCAGGCGCGGGAATTTTTCCGCCAGTGGCAGCAGCCGGCGGTCCACCTCAATTTCACGGTTCACAATGGCTTTCATTTTGCCGAACAGCGCCCGCCTCTTCCCGGGCCGCGCCCGGGCCAGCCGCTCCCGCAGGGCGTAGAAGGTCAGGATGTTTACGCCGCTCTCAAAGTGAAGCTCCAAGGCCTGCGCGAGGGCGATCTGCATCAGGCGTTCCGGATTCCCCCCCGCCGCCGGACGGAGCGACTCCATCAGCCGGACCCCGGGCCGCCAGCTATCGCGCATGCGCTCGCAGAGCTTGATGACTTCGGCCAGAGCGTGATAGCCGGTGCAGCCACCGATGATGTCGCCGCCGGGCGGATCGGGCCGCCAGTTGCCACCAAGCTTCAACCGCCGTGGCTCGAGGTACAGCGGCCAGACCGGGCCGTTGTGCATCGGCCCGTAGTAGCTGAACCCTATCGAAACCGGGTACTGATCG
>JBAYWJ010000184.1:0-7484 GCA_041674125.1 Kiritimatiellia bacterium | reverse complement strand
GCCTGCGGCAAGATGCATGCCGTCGCCTTGAAATCCGACTGCACCATTTTTGCGTGGGGCCTGAACAACCTCGGGCAGCTCGGCAACGGCATGATGAGCTACAGCACCGTGCCGGCCGCGGTCGGCGGCTTGAGCCCGGTGACCGCAATGGCCGCGGGTGCCAACCATGCCGTCGTCCTGACTTCCGCCGGCAACTTATACAGCTGGGGTTACAACGCCTACGGCCAGCTGGGAAATTCCACCACCAACAGCACCAATGTTCCGGTCCAGGTCAGCGGCGACATCGGCATCGCATCCCTCTCGGCCGGAGCGAATCATTCGCTGGCGCTGAGAAACGGCGGCTCGCTCATCGCCTGCGGAAGAAATAATTCCGGCCAGCTCGGCAACGGCAATTACACAAACGCCTCTTCCGCGGTGCCGGTCCTGGGAATAACCAATGCGGTGCTTGTATCGGCCGGCGGCTCGCATTCGCTTGCGCTGACGGCCTCAGCCCAAGTCCTGGCCTGGGGTGAAAACATTTCCGGCCAGCTGGGCAACGGTTCAAATTCCAAGACCAACATCCCGGTCCTTGTGTCCGGATTAGCAGGCATCACAGGAATAGCGGCCGGCGGCTCGCATTCACTGGCTGTTTCCGGTTCGGGCACGGTCTATGCCTGGGGTGAAAACACATTTGGCGAGCTGGGGCTTGGCAACCTGAACAATACCAATATGCCCGCCGTCATACCCTTTTTCACCGGGATAACAAACGTCTGCGCCGGCAGCGCGCACTCCCTGGCCTTGCGCACCGACGGCGCACTCTTTGCCTGGGGTTGCAACACGGACGGCCAGCTCGGAATCGGAAGCCACAACAGCACGAGCTCGCCCGCGCCTGTATCAGGCCTGACCGGCATCATTGCGGTTGCGGCGGGTCATTCTCACACCCTCGCCCTCCAGAGCGGCGGCAATGTATATGCCTGGGGCAATAACTCAAGGGGACAGCTCGGGCTGGGCACCGCCACAAACACCAATGCCCCCGCTCTGATACCGGGCATTTCCAACGCGGCGGCCATAGCCGCCGGGAAATATTTCTCAATGGCCTTCTTGCATGACGGCACGCTTCTTACATGGGGCGAAAACACCTGCGGCGAGCTCGGCAACGGCTACAACTGGCACCACTCCGTCCCCGTCAGGACACTTCTTTACGGCACGCTGGCAATAAACGTTTCGCCCGCCGGCGGCGTGTGGCAGGTCACGGAGCATCCGGAAAGCTATACCGGCCCCGCCTCGGGAACCGGACCGCTCCCCGCAACCGTGGCCGCCATCGGCCGCTACACTATAACCTGGGCCCCCCTCCTCCATTACCGCGTACCGGCGGCCCGCTCGATATTAATCTCCGATGACGAAGATGCGGTCGTTTCCGGGCAATACCTCCTGGCTTTCAACGACCACGACTATGACGATGACGGCAAGGCCGACCCGGCCGTTTACCGAGAATCCAACGGAACCTGGCTGGTGCTCAAATCCGGGAGCGGTTACATCCTTTATTCGGCCATTGAAGTAAACTCGGCCGGGTTTGCGCCCGTGCCTGCGGATATTGACGGCGACAGCAAGCTCGATTATGTCGCCTATTGCGAAGCTTCCGGGTTCTGGGGGGCACTGCTCTCCAGCTATGACTACGCCCTCTTCACCGCAACTTTCGGAGGACCGGGGCACCGCGCCGTGCCCTGCGACCTGGATGGCGACTACAAGGCCGACCTTGCCCTTTACGAAGAAGCGACCGGAAAGTGGGCCGCGCTCCTTTCCGGCAGCCAATACGCCTATGCGGAGGCCTGGTTCGGCGGCCCCGGGTTCAGCCCGGTTCCGGCCGACTATGACGGCGACCGCAAAGCAGAACTGGCGGTTTACAACGAAGCGCTTGGATCATGGGATTTCCTGGCTTCCGCCTCCCACTACGCGCATGTCACGGTGTACTTCGGGGGCCTCGGCTTCCGCGCCATTCCTTCCGATTACGACGGCGACGGCCTGTTTGACCCGGCTTTATATTGCCAGGCCAGCGGCTGGTGGGGCGTTCCGCTTTCGGGCAGCGGCTATGCGCTCGCCACGACCTACTTCGGCGGCCCGGGATTCCGGGCGGTGCCGGCCGACTTTGACGGCGACGCCAAAACCGACCCGGCTGTCTTCGAGGATGCGAACGCCACCTGGTACATGATGCAGTCCAGCCTCTCCTATGCAACCTTCACGGTCGTCTGCGGCGGGCAAGGCTACCTGCCGGTCTGGTAAGACTATGCTTTCATGGCGGAAAAGAATAAAATACTGGCCGGCTTTCTTGTTGCTGCTGGCATTGGCGGGCGGTTGCGAATTCGACAACGAGATCAGCGGCCCGGATGATTCCGGACTGAAAATCGTACCGGACTCGGTCTTCCTTGAGGCCGCCGAAACAAACATAGTTGAGTTCACGGCCGTGGGCGGCCAATATGCCTTTACCTGGACCCAGAGCAGCAACGCGCTCGGCGCGCTCTATTTTACCACCACCAACACGGCCGCGGTCCTTTATTACAGCACCACCAACACCGGCACCAACGTGCTGACCGTGAGCGACGCCGCGAACAAAAGCGCAACCGCGCGGATCGTGCAGCGTTGAGGGTTGTCCCCCGCCCTTCGGCCTGAAGCCCCTCCGGGCCGGCGCGCCTTTTGCCGCGGCGAAAAAAAATATATTTATAATTAAGTGGACATTATTTATATAGTATACTACATTATTACTGAATGCCATAAATATAAGGAAAAACGACATGCAGGGAAAAACAGACTCGCTGCGAAGCATCAAGCATGCCCGGACAAGGCTCGCCCTGATGAACGCTTTTATCGGCCGCATGCGGGGCGAGCGGTTCGAGGACATATCCATACGCGACATTTGCCGGAGCGCCGAGGTCTCGGAGGGTACCTTTTTCAATTACTTCCCTGAAAAAATCAATGTCCTCAACTATTTCGTGAGCCTGATGACGGTGAAGTTCATCTGGAACGCGCGGCGCAAGGCGCGCCGGGGCGGAGGAATTGCCCTGATAAACTCTTTTTTCAACGAGCTGGCGGATGAATTTTTAAAGGTGAACATTACCTATGAAGTTATTGCCACGATGGTGGTGCGCCAGGGCAAGGTGCGGAAAATAGAAATATCGCCCCTGGAAAAGCGCCTCTTTTTCCCGGAACTGAAAGGCGTCGAGAATGAAAAAACATTGCTGATGCAGGAATTCATGGAGATTTGCCTGCGCCGCGCGGCGGCATGTGGAGAGCTGCCGCGGGCCGTAAACATCAACGACACGGTGTTGACGCTCATGAGCATCATGGTCGGCACGCTGATTGCGATCAAATTCAGCAGGAGCAAGAGCCTTAAACGCCACTACCGCCGGCAGCTGGGCATGCTCTGGCGCGGGCTTGGACCATCACAATCGAGGGGAAAATAACATGAAGAATACGAAACATGCTTGCCGCTTGATGGCCGCCGCGGGGATAATCCTGGGCGGACTCGGGCTGAGCGGATGCGGCAAGGGCGGCGGTCCGATCCAGCGGCCGCCGGCGGAGGTGGCGTTTGTCACGATGCGCCCCGAGAAAATCACCCTCTCCACCGAGCTGGCCGGCAGGTCTGCGGCCTATCTTCTGGCCGACGTCCGGCCGCAGGTGGGCGGCATAATCCAGAAAAGGCTTTTTGAGGAGGGCAGTGACGTCAAAGAGGGCGATTTGCTCTACCAGATTGACCCGGCGGTCTATGAGGCGAACTATGCCGGCGCAAGGGCGGCGCTCGCGCGGGCGGAGGCCAACCTGACCGCCATACGGCTCAAAACTGAGCGCTACAAGGAACTGGTGGCCATCAACGCCGTGAGCCGCCAGAATTACGATGACGCCTTCGCGGCCCTGAAGCAGGCCGAGGCCGAGATCGAGGTGGCCCGGGCCGCAGCCGAAGCTGCGCGCATCAACCTGGCTTACACGCGCGTTGCCGCGCCCATTTCAGGGCGCATCGGTAAATCATCGGTGACCATCGGCGCCCTGGTGACGGCGCACCAGCCCTTCGCCCTGGCCGTGATCCAGCAGCTGGACCCGATTTACGTGGACGTGCTCCAGTCAACCTCCGACCTCCTGCGCATGCAGCGCCGGATGGCCGACGGGCGCCTCCAGCGCGACGAAGCCGGCCACAAAAAGGTCAATCTCATTATGGAAGACGGGGTCGTTTATGCGCATGAAGGTGCGATGCAGTTCCGCGACATAACGGTTGACCCGGCCAGCGGATCGGTCATTTTGAGAATCGTGTTCCCGAACCCGGAAAAGGTCCTGATGCCCGGCATGTTCGTGCGCGCCGTTGTCAACGAGGGCGTCAACGAGGGCGCCATCCTCGTGCCACAGCAGGCGGTGACGCGCGACGCCAGGGGCAACGCCTACGCCCTGCTTGTGAATGCCGGGGGTAAGGTCGAGCAGCGCAAAATTGCAATCGACCGCGCCCTGGGTGACCGCTGGCTGGTTTCCGAAGGACTCGCAGAATGCGATCGTGTGATTGTCGAGGGGCTCCAGAAAATCCGCCCCGGCATGCCCGTCAAACCGGTGCCTTACGAAGCGCCCGGCAAGGCGGCCCAGCCGGGGTCCGGGGAGCAGGCGGGCGGGAAAACGGAATAACGGAGAACACGATGCTGTCAAAATTTTTTCTGGAGCGTCCGGTTTTTGCATGGGTGGTTGCCATAATCATCATGCTCGCCGGGCTGCTTGCCATATACAGCCTGCCGATTTCCCAGTATCCCCCCATCGCTCCGCCATCGATATCGATCCGGTGTACCTACCCCGGGGCTTCGGCGGAAACGGTCGAGGACAGCGTCATCCAGATGATCGAGCAGAAAATGACCGGGCTCGACCAGATGATCTACATGCATTCAACGGCCGATTCTTCCGGGAGCGCGATGATGGAGCTCACCTTCTCCCCCGGCACCGACCCCGATATCGCCTGGTCAAAGGTTCAGAACAAGCTCCAGCTCGCCCTGCCCTCGCTGCCGGACGTGGTCCAGAGCCGCGGCGTGCAGGTCAGCAAGTCCACCCGCAACTACCTGATTATCATCGGGCTTATATCAGAGGACGGCAGTATGGACATGGCCGACCTGACCGATTACGCCGTCTCCAACATCGAGTCGCCCCTCGGGCGGGTGGAAGGCGTCGGCGAGGTTGAGGTTTTTGGGACCGGCTACTCCATGCGCATCTGGTTCGACCCGGACAAGCTCGCCAAATACGGCATGACCGCGGAAGAAGTGATTGCCGCCATCCAGACCTACAACGTCGAGATTTCGGCCGGGCAGTTCGGCGGCGCGCCGGCGGTGCCCGGGCAGAGGCTCAATGTTTCCATTTTAATCCAGTCCATGCTCCAGACGCCTGAGGAATTCGCGGCCGTGCCCATCCGCACCAACGCCGACGGCTCAGTGGTCCGCATCCGCGACATAGGCCGGACCGAGCTGGCGACGGAAATTCCTGACATCCTTGTTTCCTACAACGGCCGGCCCTCGACCGGCCTGGCCGTGCGCCAGGAGGCGGGCGCCAATGCGCTCGACACCGCCCGGCGGATCAAGGCCAAAATGGAAGAGCTTTCGGCCTATTTTCCCGTCGGCATGAAGGTCATCTACCCGCACGACACCACCCCGTTCATCCGCGTCGCCATCAACGATGTTGTCAAGACTCTGATCGAGGCGATCGTGCTGGTGTTCCTGGTGATGTATCTCTTCATGGGCAACATGCGCGCCACGCTCATACCGACCATTGCGGTCCCGGTGGTAATCCTTGGAACTTTTGCGGTGCTGGGCGCTTTCGGGTTTTCCATCAACATGCTCACCATGTTTGCCATGGTGCTTGCCATAGGGCTACTGGTGGATGACGCCATCGTGGTGGTTGAAAACGTCGAGCGCGTCATGGGCGCGGAAGGCATTCCCCCGAAGGAAGCCACAAGGAAATCGATGGAGGAAATTACGAGCGCCCTGATTGGAATCGGCCTGGTGCTGGCGGCGGTCTTTGCCCCGATGATGTTTTTCCCGGGCTCCACCGGGGTCATCTACCGCCAGTTTTCCATCACGGTCATCGCCGCCATGCTGCTTTCGGTCGTGGTGGCCCTGATCCTCACCCCGGTCCTGTGCGCCACTTTCCTCAAGCCGGTCAAGAAGGGCCACGAGGCGGCCGAGACGGGTTTCCGCCTCCTGCGCCCGTTTTTCATAAGATTCGACCGCGGTTTTTTCCGTTTGCGTGACCTTTACCAGGGCTATGTTGCCCACATCCTCGGGAGGAAAGCGCGCTTCGTGGCCATTTTTGCCGTGCTCCTTGCGGCCATGGCATACCTGTACCTGCGCATGCCAACCGGCTATCTGCCGGACGAAGACCAGGGCAGCATCATAACCATGATCCAGCTCCCGGTGGGATCCACCCTTGAGCAGACCATTGCTGTGCAGAAAATCGCCATGAAGCACTTCCTGGAGGAACAGAAGGAGGCCGTGGAATCCTGCATGATGATATCGGGCATGGGCTTTGCCGGCCGGGGGCAGAACCAGGGCATATTGTTTGTCAAGCTGAGGGACTGGAACCAGCGCCGGCGCCCGGGACTGAAGGCGCAGGATGTGGCCAACAAGGGCACCATGGCGCTGGCCGGGATTCGCAACGCAATCATCTTCGCCTTCCCGCCCCCGGCCGTCATGGAACTGGGCACCGCCACCGGCTTCGACATGATGCTCCAGGACCGCGGCAACGCGGGGCACAAAAAGCTTTCGCAGGCGTGCGGCCAGCTTCTCCAGATGGCGGCGCAGGACAAGCGGCTGGCGCGCGTAAGGCTGAACGGCATGGAGGACGTTTCGCAATACAAGGTGGACATTGACTGGGAAAAAGCCGGCGCTTTGGGCGTCTCGGTCAAATCAATCCAGAACTACATCGCGGCCGCATTCGGCAGCGCCTACCTTGGAAATTTTGTCCAGGGCGGCCGGGTCAAGCGCGTTTACGCCCAGGCCGACGCTCCATTCCGGATGCTGCCCGGCGACATGGGCCGCCTTTTCCTGCGCAACCGGCAGGGCGGCCTGGTGCCGCTTTCATCCGTCGCCTCGGGGCGATGGGTTTACGGTTCGCCGCGGCTCGAGCGCTACAACAGCTTCCCGGCCATGAACATCCAGGGCGAGGCTTCGCCGGGGCACAGCTCCGGAGAAGCGATGAACGCCATGGAAGAGATCGTCGCCAAGCTACCTCGGGAAATAGGATTCGAATGGACCAACCTTTCTTACCAGCAGCGCATGTCGGAGTCGCAGGCCGGCATCCTTTATGCCTTTTCGATCCTGGTGATTTTCCTGGTACTGGCGGCGCTTTACGAGAGCTGGAGCATTCCCATTTCAATTCTGCTGGTCCTGCCGCTGGGCGTGATCGGAGGCGTGGCGGCCTCGAGCCTGCGCGGCATGGACAATGACGTTTATTTCCAGATTGCCTTCCTGACAACCCTGGGCCTCACCACCAAG
>JBAYWJ010000183.1:0-7491 GCA_041674125.1 Kiritimatiellia bacterium | reverse complement strand
TTCCAGGCCGACATCCGACATTACAGTTATGCGCGCCCTGCTTGACGGAAAATAATGGCAGAAAAACACCGGGGCCCCGGCTAAAGCGGTAACGCGCTTTCCGGGGCCCCTGCCGTGTTTTCCTGGAATGACCAGCGTTAACCGGTCAGACGGAACAATTCTTGTATTATTTTACTTTTTCGACCTTGTGGCCGGCTTTCTGCCAGCCTTCAATCCCTTCAGGATATTCAATCAGGTTTACATATCCCGCCTTCATCAGTTTTTCCGCCAACTGGTGGCTGGCCGGGCACTCCAGGTTGGCGCAATAAGTAATGATCAGGGCGGACTTGTCCGGAAGCAGGGCCTTTATCTCCTCGTCGGTTGACCCGGCATTCAAGGATTTGGCGCCCGGGATGCGTTTCCCATCATCATATTTCCCGCTGCGCGCATCAATGATGACCATCGGCACCTTGGCGGCAATCAAGGCCGCCAGACCGGACGTGTTGACTGTCGCTTCATTAACTTTCCCCGCCTCCTTGTCTTTTTTGCCAATCCCGCAGAAACCGCAATTGGCATAGGCAAATGCACCTGCCAGCAAGGATACTATTACAGCTGCCGTTAATTTTTTCATACTGCCCTCTCCTTTTTTTTGATGGGCGAACGCCGCCCATTACTTTGCTCCTGTTTCCGGCTCACGGCCGGGTTTCCATTTAATATTGCACCCCAGGCTCGGCCTCTGCACCGGGCTTACCGGCAAATCATTCAAAACCGCGTCAATGGCCGCGCGCAAATCGCGGCCGGTTACCATCACGCTGTTCCCGGGGCGGCTGTCATCCAGCTGCCCGCGATAAACCAGCTTGCGCTGCCGGTTGAAAAGGAAAAAATCGGGCGTGCAGGCCGCCGTAAACGCCATTGCGATTTCCTGGGTCCTGTCGTAGCAGAACGGAAAACTAATACACAGCTCCCGAACCATTTCCTTCAGGCTTTCCGGAGCATCTTCCGGGTAAGCCTCGGCGTCATTGGCGCTGATGGCTACGATCCCGACATCCTTCCCGGCGTAATCCAACCCCAGCCGGGCCAGTTCATGCTGGACGTGCTTCACATAGGGGCAATGGCGGCAGATAAACATCACCAGCAATGCCTTTCGGGCCGCGAAACGGCCCAGGGTTATAAGCCTCCCCGTCGTGACATCCGGCAGCGAGAAAACCGGAGCCGGCGTCCCGAGCTTCAGCATTGTTGAAGATGTTAGCGCCATGGCATACCTCCTTCCGGAAAAAAGATATTCTTGATTTATTGGAAGTAAAATACCACCGCGCGGCAAAAAAGCATATTGGGCGGAATATTATTTTCACCTTCGCAATCCCCGAGACGCCCCGCGGGGGGCCTAAGGTTTTTAGCGGGGCGCGCTAAGATTTTACCCGATTACACAAAAAAAAGGTTTCGGTTATTTTTATCAACAAAAAGGAGCACCCTATGACAAAATATTTTAATCAATATAAATTGGCCGCCCTTTGCAGGCCGTGGCTGCCGGGCATAGTTCTTTTGATCGCCGCCCTGGCGCTGCCCGGATCCGGCCGGGCCGTTTCAATTTCCGTTGTTGACGGCGCTGGGAACCCGGTCAGCGGCTTCCGCTGGCTGGTGGAAGAGGACACCACCACCATCACCACGCCCGGCGCGCAAGTCGCCGACAGCGTTTCGCTCGTCATCCACAAAAGCTACGCGCCGGTGGTCACGAACGGCCACACGGATTCATCCTCGGCAACAATCAATCTCCCGGCCGGGCGTTACATTGTGTCCGTGCTGCCCGACAGCGGCCACACCCTTAGCGCCGCCATAATTACAAACGGGCAGTCTAGCGTAACGGTCACGGTCAACGCCCATCCCGTGCCGACCGCGCAGATTTCCATCCTGGTTTTCGCCGACCACAATCCCATCAATAACGTGTACGACGCCGAGGAGTCGGGGCTGGCCGGATTCAAGATCATGCTGGCCGACCTGGGCGGCTCGCTCTCGACAGATGCCTACGGCAATCCGCTCGGCACGACTTACCAGCAGGATGCCGAGGGCAACTTCATCACGGATGCCGACGGCAATTACGCCGTTGCCATGATGGGCAGCGGCGTGATCAGCAGCGGAACGAACGGCGAGGCGATCGTCAAATACCTTGCGCCCGGCAAATACGGCGTGACCGTGGCTCCCCCGCCCGGCACGGACTGGGTCCAGACCTCGACGATCGAGGGCACCCCGACCATCGACGCCTGGGTCAAGGCCAATGAGCCTTCGGTGTTCGTCGAAGGATTCGGCGGCGGATTCAAGCACGTGGTCTTCGGCTTCACGAGTCCAACGCAAACAGTCTGGGCCACCAACCCGCCGCCGGTCGCGGCCTCCAACGGCCGCATCCGCGGCAAGCTGGTCTACAATCATTTTTCCAAGCCCCCGAAAACGCAGGGGTTTTATCCGGGCGAGGCTGTTCCCGACGGATGGATCGGCCTCAATGACCTGGCAGCTGCAACCAAGGGTTTATATGCCGCCGAATGCGGCATGGACGGCTCGTTCATCATCACCAACGTTCCGCCGGGCGAATATCAGCTGGTAACCTGGGACAAGCCGCTGGACGCCCTGTTCGGCATCAACACCGTGATGGTATCCAACGGCGCTGATCTCAACCTGGGCAACGTCTTTTGTTTCCGCTGGTTTGGCGCCCTGGAAGGATATGTTTTTTACGACACGAACGAAAACGGGTTCCGTGACCCTGGCGAAGCCGGGATCATGGGGCAGGCTATCAACCTGCGGTTCCGCGACGGCACCATGTATCAAACCCGCCTGACCGAACCCGACGGCAGCTATAGTTTCAGCGAAGTGTTCCCGTTTTTTAAATGGCTTGTCGCCGAGGTTGATTTCGCGCGCTACAAGGCCACGGGCATGACCGCGGTGACAGATGATGGCGGCGAAGTGCTCCCTGACAACGGCTGGGCCATGCCCTCGCGCAACAAGCTCACACCCCAGCCCCAGGTTGACATGGACACCAATTCGGCCTCGTACGGCCAGCCGGTGATCAATCCCAACACGGGCAACAATCTCTCGCGCACCGAGACCGGCCCGGTGCTGACGCAGGCCATGATGCTCTTTTTAAACCAGATAAACGTCATCGAATGGGGCAAGAAGGACTATGCGCCCGGGGAGAACGGCGGCATCAGCGGCATCGTATATTATGACACCACCCGCGCCGAAGACGACCCGACGGACTCCGTCGGCGAGCCGTGGGAACCGGGCGTGCCGCGCGTGCAGGTGAATCTTTATTCCGACGCCGACGGCAACGGCGTGATTGATGATATCAACGGCAACGGAATCGTGGATCTAGCGGACATTGACAATTACCCCTTCGGCTGGCAATCCGGGGAAACCGAAAAGGGCCCGGAAGACGTGGACCGCAACGGCAGCGGCGTGTTCGACCCCGGCGACGCCATCAATATAGTCCATGCCGACAGCTGGGACGATTCTCCACCCACCGGCAGCATTATGACCAACGCTCCGGTCATACACGGCCAGCGCGTTACCCCGGGTTTTGACGGGTTCGGCACCTGGAACCAGGTCCGTCCGGGCGTGTTTGACGGCGGCTATGCCTTTGGTTCATATTTTCCCAAAGGCATGACCAATGGCGCCGCGGAAGTGGATGGATTGCCGGCCGGCTATTATATAGTTGAGGCCGCCGCCCCGCCCAGCTATGAGCATTTCAAGTCGCAGGATAAAAACGTCGATTTTGGCGACAGCTACCAGCCCTCGAAACAGCTTGTCCCACCGGTCGCCTCTCCTACCTGCGTCGGCGATGCTTATGTTGTCCCCGCCGAGCTTTCGCTCTTTCCGGGCGTTGCCGCACCGCTGGCCGGGCAGACCTTGCGCATGCCCGACCGGAAGCATATCCTGCTGCAGGACGGCAAGAACGCCGGCGTTAATTTCTTCCTCTTCACGCCTGTGCCGAAGGCGGCGCGCGCGGTCGGATTTGTGAACAACGACCTGGCCGCGGAATTTGACCCGACCAGCCCGGTCTTCGGTGAAAAGGCCGCGCCGGCCTGGCTGCCGGTGGCCTTTGAGGATTACGCCGGCAATGAAATCCTGCGCGTTTACACGGACGAATTCGGCGGCTATAACGCCCTCCTGCCTTCCACCTTCACGGTCAATGTGCCAAGCCCGAGCGGGGTCTCCCCCAACATGCTTACGCTTGTTCTCAATAAACCGACCATGCCCGACCCGAACCATCCCGGGGAGCGCATCATGGATCCGTTTCATAATCCAAATTACAGCGTGACCCCGTGGACATTTCATTATTACCCGGCTACCGTGTCATACCTCGACACCCCCCTTGTGCCGGTCGCCTCATTTGTGGGCGACCGCTACCGCGTGCTGGACATTGAAGCGCCCACCAGAACGCCTCTCATCCACGAGGTTTACGGGCCCGCGGGCGGCGCGGTGGTTGGAAGCGCGACGGATGTCGTGACCATCGTGTCGGTCGGGCCGCTTTCGGTTCCCAATCCGGATTATTACCTGACGACGACCAATTCCGAACCGGCCTATATCATCCGCGATTACGGTTTCGGCATAGTTCAAGGAATTGCGACCGTGGGCACCACGCCGCTAACCATTCTTTCATGGGCGGACGGGGTCATCCAGGCCCGGGTGCCACCCGGGACTCCATCCGGCCAGTTAAGGGTCCGGCGCGCCGACAGCGGCCTGATATCGCGCATGGGAGTTATCTTGACCGTAAACGAGAGCGGGGCAACCGTCCGCCACGTTTTTCCCGCTTCTTACCCCGCCCACCCCATCCAGGACGCGGTCGACGCAGCCGCGCCGGGCGACCTGATCCTGGTTCATCCGGGAACCTACGATGAAAACGTGGTTCTCTGGAAACCGGTGCGTTTACAGGGCAGCGGGTCGCCTTCGACGTTGATCAATGCTAATCCGGCACCGTCCGAGCGCATCACGGCCTGGCACACTAAGGTGCAGGGCTTACTGGGAACTCCCGGCACTGATCCATTTGCCGCCATGGAGTGTCCCGGCGTGCTGGTGCTCGGCACGGTGGCCGGTTATCCATTCGGGCCGGCCAGCAGCGCCCGCATTGACGGGTTCACGCTTTACGGCTCGCTCATGGGCGGCGGGGTTTACGTTTACCAGAACGTCACCAACCTGCACATCGGCAACAACCGCATCCAGGGCAACCAGGGCGAATACGGCGGGGGGATCGGGGCCTGGCAACCCGACACGGCCGTCAGCGGCAACAACGCGGGCCTCCTTATCCACGATAATTATATTGTCAAAAACGGCGGCATATCGGGAGGCGGAGGCATTTCAATCTTCAACGGCTGCCCGAATTACGTCATTACCAATAATTATATTGTCGGCAACCTGTCGCGCAACAACGGCGCCGGAATCTGCCACTACGGACTCTGCACCAATTCCACAATTGCCAATAACCAGGTTGCCGCCAATGAAGTGTTCTACGGCGTCAACGTCAACGGCGCCGGCGGCGGAATCTATGCCGGGGGAGAACTCGTTCCGGGCGGCATTTCGGCCGGGGCCGGCACCCTGACAATCGCCAACAACCTTATCCAGGGCAACCTGGCCGGCGGCAATAACGGCGGCGGCATTGCAGCCGAGCGGTTTAACGGCCAGGACGTGATCGGCAATCCCGGCGCGACCGGCAGCTGGCACGCGCTCTACATCCTGAACAACATGATTGTCAATAATGTGGCCGGGTACGGCGGGGGCGGCATCTCGCTCCAGGACGTGTGCCGTTCATTCATCGTCAACAACACGATCGTCAACAACGACAGCACGGCAACGGCCCGGCTGGCCTTCGAGGCGGGCTCTCTCAATTCCACGCCGCAGGGCGCCGGTATTGTCTCCCATCTTCATTCGGCCGCAATCACCAATGCTTCCGACCAGGCCTATGCCGACCCGGTGATTGATGATTGCATCCTCCGGCATAACCGCTCGTTCTATAATGACGCCTCTTTCAACAACAACGCCGGCGGACTGGCCACGAACACCGCCATGCCCTACTGGGATTTGCAGGTTGCCGGCCTGCCCAACGCGCGCCTGCGCGCGTATAACTGCCTCATGACCGACCCGACCGGCTATGACGCCTCGAACCGCTCCGGCAACCCGCGCCTGTACGCAAGCTACTTCAATCAGCTCACAATCGCGACCATACTCGACGAGGCCGGCAACAACATATCTGTCAAGATCAACCCCATCGGCATCCGCGGCGATTATCATCTCAAGGCGGCTTCGCCCGCGATCGGGCAGGGCGCGGGACGTTATCTCGGCTCATTCCCCATGCTTAACAGGGATTTCGACGGCGAGGCGCGGCCGACCGGCGCCGCCCCCGATATCGGCGCCGATGAATACGTTGACGGCAACGGCAACGGCATCCCGGACTACTGGGAACAAACCTACGGCATAACCATAACATCCACCTCGGATGCGGATGGCGACCTGTTCCGCGATATTGACGAGTACCGGGCCGGCACCGACCCGAAAGATGCGGAATCATTGCTGCGCATACTCGGGTTTGAACTCCTGGATGGCGGCGCCATGCGCCTGCAGTGGCAGAGCGTGTGGGGAAAGCGCTACGGCATCAGCCGGGCCGGCGCGCTGGATGGCACAGGTTACAGCCTGATCTCCACCAACCTGCCCGCGGACCAGCCGCTGAACACGGCCGATATCATGCCGGGCGACGCAAGCCACGCATATTTCCGCATCGAGCTTGATGAAAACGACGATGATATAATTTTCTCACCATAACACGGAAATGGAAGGCCGACATCATGAATAAATATTTATACGCAATGGCAATCGCGGCGTTGATCCTGGCCGGCGCAGCCGCCAAGCCGGCTGCGGCCGACATCGTCACCGACTGGAACGATATCACGCTCAACATGATCACCAACAGCCAGCAGATGGCAATCCAGGCCTCGCGCGCCCTGGCCATGGTGCACGCCGCCATTTATGACGCGGTAAACGCCGTTGACATCAAGCATGAAGTCTTCCATGTGCGGGCCACCCCCCTGCGCCCCTGTTCCACCAATGCCGCCGCCGCGGCCGCGGCATACACGGTCCTGCGCGGCCTGTACACCAACGCAACCGCCACGCTTTATAGCGCATATACAAACTCCCTGGCCGCCGAGCCGGACAGCACGGCCAAAAGCAATGCCGTTTTCCTCGGACAATACGTCGGCGGGCAGATCATAAAATGGCGCACAAACGACATGGCGATGATGGCCGGCATGAACCCCTATGTGCCCGGCACCAATGCCGGCGACTGGCGCCCCACCCCCCCCGACTACCGCGCGGCCATGATGCCGCACTGGGGAACGCTGATGCCGTTTGCCATGAACGGCAGCAGCCAGTTCCGCCTGCCCGAGCCGCCGGATATCACCGGCGCGGATTACGCCGCCGCATACGACGCGGTCAAGGTGTATTCAAATAACGTTCCCTGGGCGGATCCCGCCGAGC
>JBAYWJ010000182.1:0-7499 GCA_041674125.1 Kiritimatiellia bacterium | reverse complement strand
GAGTTATACGCATTCTGACTCCGTTACGCGGCAGGTTATCGAATGCTCTTTTCCCGCTCGTAAGCTTCGGCGACCATGCCATCGGTGAAACTGTTGCCATACAGGCGGATTTCGTCAATCAATCCGTTGAAGTTGAGCGCGGAACCTGAATTGTGGCCGTAAGTTCCGATAAACGCGTCCGTATTGCCCCAGATATTATTGCCCAAAGATGGAAACTGATAGGCGAGCGGTCCTTCCGGACGTTTGATTTCCCTGCCGTCAATGTAAAATTTTGCGGTGAAATCCTTCCACGTCAGGACAAGCTGCGTCCATTTGTTTTTCCCGGCTTTCGGCCCGTTGAGCGCGATCCTGCCCGGCACAACCGGAAGCGTCACCCCCCAAAAACCGCCGTTGGCAGTGATCCAGGGAGTGCTATACGTTCCCGACAGCACGTGATGGGTGCCCTTGTTTTCATCCGGGTCCATGCTCGCCCAAAGGACATAAGTTCCTTCCCTGAGCGGCAGCAACGGTATTTTGGCGTTGCAATAGCCCCAAGTGCCCTCCTTGCCGAATTTCAGCGCGAAGCCGGTCTTCGTCTTGACGTATTCGGGCTTGTAAAGTTTGCCGTCATTGCGGTTCCCGGAAGTGTCAAGTGCGACTTCGCCGGAACCTTCGTCAAACTTCCATTCCGCCAAAAGCCCCTGGTTGAGATTTGTTTCCCTGACAAAGCGCGGGGCAGGTTTATCCTGATTGATCGGCGGAGCGGAGAATTCAACCCCCTTGAGATTGACGACGCAAAGATCCCCCGCGGGAACTTTCAACGAAAAAACAGCGCCGTCCCGGGTTACCGGCAACTTGTGGAAAACTTCCTCCGCGGTGATCCCGGGCGCGGCGGTTATTTTTACCTTAGCGTCAAACTCCGGCAAAAGCTTTTCCTCATCAAATTCTTGCAAGTAATCAACTTTTTTCGGGGTAATATTTTTAGAGCTGCCCTTGTTGTTGATCAACACCAGCTTCCAGGAGCCGTCCGGCATCCGGTTGAAAAGGCAGAGAATATCGCCCTCGACTTTCACGGGCAGGACTTCGTCATGAATCTTTGTCAGAATTTTATCGATGAGTTTGCTGGTTGCTTTTTTGTCACCCTCGACGAGCATGAAACGCGGCGTGGTGAAAAGCACGTTTCCTTTCCCATAGGCGTTTTTCGTCATCAGGATATCCCCGTCCGGCCCTTTCAGAACCGGCCGGGCCCCGGCCAGCTCAATCTCGCGGATTTTCGTATTGTCTGCCGTCTTGTGCCCGGCGAGCATTTTAACGCCCAAAAATTCCGTATCTTCCTTGAAAATATCCGCCTGGGCGGAATTGATGAGCAAAGTGCCGCCGGCGCCCACATACTGCGTGAGGTTTGTAGCGAGTTCCGGCGATAGCCTGATATCGCCCGCCAAGACGACCGCGGGATATTTACCGAGCTCTTCCGGCGTCACGACGCCCGAAGGCGGGTTCGCAAAAAAGATGTCGTAAATGGCCGCGTGTTTTGAGTTCCAGAGGGTATGTTCGCGCCTGGGGTCCGAAAGAACTTCCTGTGGCGAAGAACCTGATTTTTCCCCGGTGGGAGCGATCGTCTGGAGGAAATGTTCAAGCATGTAATTGCCGTCCTCGAACGGCAGAACGCGCCACTGCAGCCATTCCTTGTCCCTTTTGTATTCGAAGTGCCCATGGAAATAATCCACGAGCAGGAGGACCGGGGTATAGAGATCACCGCGTTTAATTTCCGGCTTTTCAAGAGATTCGTGCGCGCTGCGGATCAGTTCGCCCTGCTTGTTCAGTTTGCATGTGTCCGCGTCAACTTTTTCAACTGCATTTTGCGGCCAATTCTCGGACTTGAATCCGAACGCGCCCTGATAATATGTGTAATAGATCGTCCTTTTCACCAGGGAGTCCGGGGTAGCCTTGCCGCCAGCCCCGCCGACTTCCTGCGCCAGGTGCATTATCCACGGTTTCATGCCGTATTGGCGCGCGCCCCCGCGGGTGAACATTAACAGCTGGCGTTTGTTCAAAGTTGTCCGCTCGGATGCGAATTGCGTTACCGCCGCTTCCCCGCCCCATTCGTATCCGTACTGGGCGGACTTCAATCCGCCGGAATGCCCGAACGGTTTCATGTCCTCAGGACAAAAGCCTTTCTGCATCTCGAAATTCAAGCGTAGATTCTGTTCGGCATCGAACTTGTCGTCATCGTAAAGCGGCACGTACTTCGCCAGGTCCGGACGGTTGTAATTGCCCTTCATGGCCCTAATCTGGTAAAAGTTTGAATCGTACTCGCCCATCTCAAAACCGACCAAATTATCGCCGAACATAGCGGCAAGCCTTCGCATGGAATCCATATCCATATTGCCCGGCTCAAGGCCGAGCATATAGCCTGTGTTCATTCGCAAGGGGCCGTGTTCGATGATAACGGGACCTGGTGATTTCGAATAAAGGCCCATGGCTTCGGGATGGAGCAATTTCATCGCGACTTTCGCCGTCGGCGAAAGACATTTGAGCGTGATGATTCCTGAAGCGGGCGCATTATTAAATTTTGCGGCCACGGCGCCGTCCTCAACCTGGCAAGATATCGGCTTGATAACGCCGCCGTCTTCGCCGAGAAACGTGACATCCTCCAGGCCGTAAGCGCCATCATATCCCGCGCGGAGTTTTATCAATGAAACCGGGGCGGGATCGGGCAGGACAGCCTTTATCTCAAAATGGACTCCCTGGTAACGTTTCAATGCATTGCGCGGGTCGCCGATTATGAACGCGAAGGTTGCTTTATTGCCGTCGTTAAGATTCCCGATCCCGTCAATAACGGTCGCCTTTTCGTCGGATGAGATTGAGAATTTTGACTTCAAGGCGGCATTTGAATCTTCATCGCCCTGATATATCTCAATTTCGCCGATTGCGACTTTGCGGGCCGGTTTTTCCTGGCGGTAATCCGAGCATGAAAATTTGCCGTCGCGGACAAGGTCCGTATCGAACAGCCACCCGGCGCGCCTGATAAACTCCTCGCCGCTGACGCCCTGCATCAGGTGAAACCTGTCTGAAAGAAAAAACACGAAATCGCGCCCGCTGATTACGGGAAGCGCGCGCCGCACTTCCGCGGCCGCCATGGGGCACGCGACAAGATTTTCCGTTATTCCGCCGGACTGTATATCGGCGCTTTGTTCCAACGCCGGCAGGGATAGCGGCCGCGGCAAAATCAATATCGCCATGATGATAATTTTCAAGACGGCGCGGCAATGCTTCATTTGTTCAATGCCGCTTTTACGGGATGGATTCTTTCTTTCCTCCGGAAAGTTATTTTCGGCGCTGGTTTTCAGCATGTTTTATTTTCCTGTGATGATTGTCAACTTCTTCGCCGGTTTTTATGTTTCATGCGCTTTAATACTCTTTATGTTCTCCCGGCCAGGCAGTCTGGGACCATGTTCCTTGAGCACTTCTTACACCTTCTTTATCCCTTCGTTCATGTGCCAGATCTCGTTGATCACCAGCCTGTAACCTGTCTACTCCATCCCGATTTATCGGGATAGAATACACCACCTTCAAACTTAATGCATACCATTTCCTAAGCGCACTGTTCAATCACCACCGTAACGCAGCACCGCCGGTTTCCACGACCAGGTTTGCAGTCGGCAGAGGCGGCATATTTTCTCCCCCGTAAATCCCTTCGGATACACGGGCCGCGTAAAGACTTTCTGCTTGAAAAAAGGATCCTGCACAATCGCCGGCATCGTGTCGGCGGGACAGTCAATTTCACCATCCGGCTCCCCACCGGCGCGCAAGCGGGTGAAAATCTGTGCCAGGCCCTGCAGCCACTGGCCCGGCCCGAGTATTTTCCCGCCGGCATTGATCTCGCCCGGGATGCAACCTTCATCATCCATGGCCCGGTCCAGGCCGGCCAGGCTTTCCAGCATGCTTTCAGCGCCGACCCGGCAAGGCGGGCGCGCAGGCGGATATTCTTCAGTCGGGCCGAGCAGGCCCCGCATGGCAATCCGTTCCGGCCATTTCTTCGCCTCCCGGTAATGCCTGAGCGCCCGCACCAGGAGCCCCAATGCTTCCGCGGGCGAGAGGGAAATTTTTCCCACCAGGATAAAATCCACGGCGGCAGCCATTTTTTTTGCCACCGCGTCAAGGGCTTCTATTTTCAGCCAATGCCCATGGCCGGGATAATAATCTTTTTCAAGGTAGCCGGTATAACTCACAAAGTCCGCGCCCGGATAAGCGGCGATGATGGAAAAATAGGCTTTCATTTTTTCGATGTTTTCCCTGATAACAGGCTCCGGCAGACATTCGAAGACGATATCCTCGTAATACGTATCCTCGTAGGATGAGGCTTTCATCGGCTTCCCGGCATCCATGACAAGCGGATATTCATGGGTGAATGAACGGAGAACGCCGTGTGTTTTGGCCAGCTCGGCGTCAACAACGGCAAGATATTTCCGGGTTGTTTCCTCGAAATCATTAATTTGGTGATCGACCGCAAACAGGAACCGGCTGGTGGGCACGAAGCTGTTGCAATACCAGGCCGCGCCCTGCCCGCCATCCGGGAGCGGCTCGCCCTGTCCGGCCGGCCCCTGCCCCAGGAGCACGCCGGTGACGGGAATCCCCGCCAGCCACGAACCGTAAACCACCTGCGGCGCCTTCTGGTATTCGCTGGTATAATACGCGGGCGTCCTTTCGAACAATTCCCCGATGATCCTGATCCCGGGCAGTTCCTCGGCCAGCCAGGTTGCGACCGCATCCCGCCAGGGCTTGTGCTCGCAATAGCCGGCCATGAACGGCCGCCCGCCGTGGTGATTGCAGTGATACCCGATTTCATGCTTGGCCAAGGCTTTGATCACATCCGTGCGCGCATGCCGCCGCAGGGCGCGCGCAAAATCGCCCGTCAGATGAAAATTGCCCTTCAAACCCCGCGCGGAAAGATATTCCGCAAATTCCCTGATCAAATCGTGGATTCTCGAGCAGCCCGCCGACTCGGTGGCAAATGATTGGATGACCTTCATGGCTTTGCCTTTCTGTTATCTTCCGCGCATATCCCGGCCTGGCGTTAAAAATGATCCAGCCACCAGAAAGTATAATCACGGCGCAGCAGCAGCTGCAGCAGCCCCTCCGTGGCGTTAATGCCCTGCAATAATTTTTTCTTCGCGCTGATGAGCTTGAACAAGCCCGAATAGCGCGCCGCGGCCCGCAGGTCATATTCCCCGTCGTTCAGGCTTTCAAAGGAAATTGCGCCGCGGCCATGGAGGAAGGCGTCGCGCAGTTCCGGCGAATAAAAAGGAAACTCGAGCCGCGCCCCTGGCGCCTGGCGCGCGATTACGCTCAAGATTCCCGGCAGTGCTTCCTCATTCCGGCGGTCCCAGGCCATTTCAACTACCATGCCCGGAGTTCCCGCGCGGTTGATAAAATACCCCAATGTTCCCGGCACGCCGCTGATAATCCAAATCCGCAGTGAATTATCCCTGTTGAATATCATTCTTACCCAGCGGTTCCAGTATTCAGGCGACCGGACAAATGAACCGGTCATGGCGGCATTGAACTGCTGGTGTAAAGACTGGAGAATGGCGCCGTCGGCTTCCAAGTCCCCTGCCCTTGTCATGATTCCCGGCAGGTCCGGCACGGGCAGGCTGGTTGAGATATTGTGTGAAACAAGAGCTTGCCAGCCGCTGCCGCCGTAAACGGCAGGTGCGCCGAAAAGGATGGAGACGTCAAAACCGTTCTTTTCCATGAAGGCGGTCGCGTCGTCAAGGAGCATGCCGCAGAAACCCCTGCGCCTGAAATCCGGATCCACGCACACTCCCCCGATGGCGCCCACCCGCAGGGTATCGCCGCCAAAATTCATCGCGCGGTCATGGATGCAAAGCCTGCCCGCCAGGCGGCCATCCACGTCAATCACGCGGTTCAATTCGGGCTTGAAAACGGGATCGGCTTTAATGCCGCCGATAACCGCAGCGGAAGTCCCCTTCTCCGCGAACCCCCGCGCCACGAGAACTTTCAATGCTTCGATTTCCCCTTCTCGTAATCCGCGGACGTTGATACTCATGAAAATATCCCCATAAAACGTTGAACTTTTTTCCGCATTAATCTTGTCCCAAAGCGCCTTTTGTATGTACTACTATCAATTTACAGTTGTTTATTATCTGCATATGCACTATGGCGTCAACCGGTTATCGTTGGATACGACAAAGAAAAAGTTGTATTTATTGCGCATATATTAAGTCAATGACTCTGCTTATTTCCACGGGCGCGATATTCGCCGGGCGTTACCCGGTAATGCTCTTGAAAACGGTTGACAAGATGGCTCTTGTCGCTGAACCCCCACTTGTCCGCCAGTTCATCCAGGAGAATATCAGTGCTTGCCAGGTCGTGCGCCGCCTGCTCCAGCCGGAAGCGCAGCGAGTAGCGCGCGAATGACAGCCCGGTCGCGCGCACGAACAGCTGCGCAAAACGCGAAGGGGAAAGCTTGCAGAGCCGCGCCGCTTCCCCGGTTGCAACAGGTTTCGGGGAGGCGTGAATAAACTCGATGGCCGGCCTCACCCGTTCCACGGAAGCCAAACGCTCGTCCCTGCCGGCCTTGTATGTTCCCAGCGTGTTGGCAAGGAGCAGGAAATTGAGCAGCGTCAGCTGGATTCTGGCCGATTGTAACGCCCGGCTGCCGCCGGCTTTCAAGGAGCTTATCAGGTCTTCCGCCATCAGGGCGAACCTCCCGTCAACCAGAGCGGGACGGTCTTTGGGAAGGGTGTTGAAGGGAGCCCGCCATACATGGTTATCAACGCCGGGCACGCGGATGCTAAACAGGAAATCCGGCCTCAAAATAAAAACAGCCGTCCTGACGGAAACGTTCACCCCCTGGTAACCGTGCGGCTCGAGCATGCCGCTTATCCACAAGCCGCCCCGGGGCAATTTATGGCAGATGCCGCCGCTGTAGCGCGCAGCGCATCCATCGAGCACCACGCCGATTTCCGGCGGCAGGTGCATGCCGAAAACAGGCTCGGGCGTCGGGGGTTGAACATGGGTTTCAAACAGGACCATTTGGTCTGCCGGAAACCGGTAATGCGACAACAGCGGCATCTGCTTCTCCATGGCCCCGCTCCTCACGTAATGATTCGGCTCATTCGCGCCAGAAGAATAATTCCGTCAATCCAACTCCGGCCCGAGCGATCCGAATGCCCACACGGCGGAAGATGGTTCCACCAGTTCCCCGGCAGGCACCTTGCCGGGCGCGAGCGATTTCGCCAGCCGCAGGCTCGCATCCATGATGGCGCGCCCGGCGGCAGGCTCAAGATTGGAATAGGCGGTCAGAACCGTTTCATAGCCCCCGCCGCGCTCCGGGTCGAACGAGTCCGCCGTCGGCACGTAACCGCAGCAGCCGTTGGCCAGCTCAACCACGAACGTGCAAGGAAACGGGGATTGGCGCTTGATGTCCAGGCCGTACTGGCAGAAATATTCCGCCGGGTTTGCCAGGATGACCGCCGGACCGATTTGGATGGCCT
>JBAYWJ010000181.1:0-7537 GCA_041674125.1 Kiritimatiellia bacterium | reverse complement strand
GCAAACACCCGCTCCGGGCAAAAGACCTGCGCTGGCGCTCGGCGGGGCTCAGGCTCCCCTTCAACCGGCCCATCGCCGGTAAAACCGAAAAGGAGCTCCTGCAAAAAATCAACAGCAGCGGCGAGCAGACAGGCGCCAGGATATGGGCCGCGCTTGGCCTTGCTTTCATGCGGCGGCAGAAGGCGGGCGCGCTTACCCCGCTGGCATGCCTGGCCGCGGGGCGCAGCCGCGCCATTTTCCTGCCGGGCGAGTTGTTCATCGAGTACCAGATTGCCGCGCAGAAAATGGCCCGCGGGAAGGACGTGCTCGTGGCTTCCTACGGCAACTATGAGCCGGGATATGTCGGCACGAAAAAAGCCTACTCCCAGGGCGGATACGAGACTTCCGCCGCCTCGCAGGTGGGCCCCGGCGCCGAGCAAATAATCCTGAAGGCTATGCGCGCTGTCCTGCGCTGAGCGCCTTACGGATGACCGGCGCCAGGCGCTCCGCAATCCTCATGAAGCCCAGGTCGGTGGCATGGACTCCGTCCACCGTCGCCTCGCCGTCGCGGCCATACAGCGCGGGCCCCCTCACGTAGAACAAGCCCTTGACTCCCGATGACACGAGCCACCGGTATATCCTGCGGAAAACCCTGTTTTTTGAGGCAACATCGCGCTTGGCGCCAGCCAGCAGCGCCCAGGCCTGGTGGTCGATGTTCTCAACCATGATGATGGGCACGGAAGGATGCGCCCGGCGCAGTTTCCTTACGAGCGCGTCGGCCCGCTCCAGGAGCATTTCGGCGTTCATGTTCGGGCAGCAGTCGATCACGTACGCCGCAGCATCAATCTCGGCCAGCAGGTCGGCCAGGGCCGGCTCCATGCGGCCGTTGCCTGAAAAGCCCAGGTTGATGGTCGGCCGGTCCAGCCACCTGCCGATCATGGCCGGATATGCCATCCCGGGCCTGGAGGCGCAGCCGCCCATGGTGATGGAAGTTCCGTAAAACACAACCGGCCTGGCCTTGTTTATCGGACGCGCGCGCGCGGCGGTGATGCGTGCGCGGCGCGGCACGCCGATTTCAACCGACCTGGCGCCGTTGTAGAGCGGCAGGTAAAGCATGAACTCATGCACTCCGGCCGGCAGACCCGAGACAATGCAGCCTTCGTTCTTCTGCAAAGCCGGCCGGCCTATTCCCGCCCAGCGCCAGCCCAGGCGCGGCAGGCGCACGTATAGGTCAACGCCGCTCTTGCCGGTCGCGGGCATGTGCGGCAAAGCGAGCGCGGCCTCCTCTAGTTTCCAGCGGCAGTGGATTTCTCGGGCGGCTGTCACAAAGCGCACCGCTATTCCCGAGGAGCAATGGCTCAGCCCCCAGACGGGTTTCGGGATGGTTTTCCTTGCGCGCAGCGGGAAACGGGAATAAGGCCAGTGCGTGTCCTTCCATCCCTTCCCTTCGACCGTGAGCTTCCGGGCATCAACCCAGCGCAAAATTGTTTTTTCTGATTTCACCGTTCTTTTTTTGGCGGACATGGCACCTCCTCTATTTTTTCATACCTTTGCCGGCAATTTCAATCCGCATGACTGTTTCGGCGGCGTCATTTTCAGGCCAGGCCGAAATATCCTGCATCCCGCTCAATCCCTCCAGCCAGGCCCGGGCGCCCCTGAGCGCCTCGCGCGCTGCCCCGGAAGAGCCGCGCCCTTCCCCTTCCAGAATCACGGATGCAAGCATGAGCCCGAACCGGAGCGCCTTGCCGCCCTCGCCCGGGTCGATCCTGAGAAAGGCCTGCCTGGGCTGGCCGTCAGGGAGCAGCGGCCAGGCGCCCGGGCCGCAGGGTGCGCCGGATTCCATCTCCAGCAGCAGCTTTCTGAGGCCGGCGCCGTTGCTGGCCAGCATGAGCCAGTCCCCGTAAAACGCATATGCCGGCAAATCGTCCGCCGGCATTGAACGCAGCCATTTCCCGGATGCGGCCTCAATCCCGTAAAGCTGCCAGTTGCCCGCCGGCGGCAGCGAAGTATTTACGGCCAGCGCCAGCCGGTAACGGGCATTGATGAGCCCAAGCAGGACCGGCACGGCGGCCCTGGCCTGGTCCGGGCGTATGCCCGCGACGGACAGCATCAAGGTCGGCACGGTAATCCGGAACGGGTCCGTTCCAAACCTGCCTCCGAGATCGCCCGTGAAAACCGACAGGACGCACATGCCGTTCGCAGCGTCCCGCTGGGCTATGAGGGGCTTGAGCGCCTGCTGCCAGCTTGATCCGCCCAGCGCCTCGATGGCTTCCACGACAAGCCCCGGCGGCGCGCAGGCAATGATCGCCGGGCCGCGCCCGCATATTTTGCCGGCCGTGGCCATGGCCGGCGCCGGCATGCCGCCCGGCTTCGATTCAATCGCGGGCCTGAACCTGATCGCGGCCGAGAGGCGGTTGCCATCAAGCTCTTCGACCGCGCAGGCGGCCAAAAAAGGCCGGCCGCTTTTCCCGCCGGCAGGATTTATCTTGATAATGGCCCGGTCCTGCGCGGGGTGTTCATTCAACATTTTCACGGCCTCGGCGACCGGTATGGATTCCCCTTTTAATCCCGCAATCCTCAAGAGCCTTGCCACCCCGTTGCCTTCGCGGGAAAGGCACCCGATGAAGAGGCCCTCGTCCAGGGCAAATGTAAAATAAGCCGGCGACCCGCAAAACATGAACGGACGGCGATATGCCCACAGGCGGTGCCCGTCGCAGGTGCCGGCCGGAAGTATTTCTTCGGGGGCGCGCAGCCAGAGCGCCCAGCGCAGAAGCGGCGTCCAGGCGCCCGCCCAGGATGTAACGGCCAGCGCAGGGGCCGATGATGGCGCCCCGCCCGCGGTAAAGCGGTCAAAGCCTGGGATGAAGGCCACGGCGGTCGCGCGCGAGGCCAGGACCCGCAGAAGCCACCGCCTGCTTGCAAGCTTCTTTGCAATCGCCTTGTCCGGCCCCAGCAGCGGCTCCAGGAAAACGTTGGTCGCCAGGGTTTCCAGCCGCGGGCCGAGGTTGTCGTGCAGGGTAACCGCGGAAGCCGCGGCCGGGATGGGGCGCAGCAGGCGCGCCGGATCATATGGCGCCCAGAAAATACAAACAACGGCCAGGACAGCCAGATCAGCCGCAAGGATCAATGTCACCGCCCGCATTTTGAATTCATTTGCCATGTTTATACCTGAGCGGGCACTTTTTCAGATTGTCCGGTAATTTTCAACTGTCTTTCTTGCGCCGGTTCAAGGGCCGGCACCAGGGCCTGATCCGGTGCGCGGCGCCCGGGCCGGGAAGAGCCGCCAGGCAAGGGCCAGGCCAAGCACAGCCGCCGCGGCCGAAACGCTTGAAGATGCCGCTCCCGCATAGGGCGCATCCACCGCATTGGATATCAAATTCATGGCCAGCATTCCGGCCAATACCAGCGGCGCAAGGTCCGGGCGGCGGCGCAGCACCTGGAAGTAAACGACAACCCACAGCAGGCTGCTGCCGGCGGCCTCGGCGGCACACTGGCGCCACGTTTCAACGGAGCTTCCGGCGGAGGCGATGCTCAACAGAACAATCAGCGCCGCGACAATCCACTTACGTTTACCGCGGGCAAGCGGCGCAGCCAGGCTCAGGAGAGCCATGAGCATCAACGATCCCAGCAACAAGGCGAAAATATCCGAGGTGAAAGGAACGGCCCAGGGAAAATACTTTTCGAGCGCGGCGGCCGAAGACCAGGCCGGCTCCAGCGAAGGCCCGATCAGTCCCAGGGCGTCATCAAACCCGGCCAGGGCCGCGCTCCAGGCGAGAGCAACCGGGATATCCAGCCGGGAGCGTTCGGGCGCCGGCATTGTCCCCGCGACATAACCTCCCAGGAACCCGGCCCCCAGCGCCGGCAGGAGAAGCGCGACGAAGCCGCCCAGGCACGCGGTGAATACCTGGTGGCTGTAGGGCCGGACCGGCGAAAAGCCGGCCAGCTCCGATATCCAGGAATTGGCGGCATCGCCCAGGCCCAGCCCGGCCGCGATCAAAAACAGCGCGAGCGCCGGGCGCCACCGGAAAGCGCCGCGGCTCACGGTTATGAGCATCACAACCAGCATGAACACCCCCAGGGCGATCAGGATAAACCTGCATATCATCTCCGCCAAAATGTACTGCGCCTGCTCCCTGGTTTCACGGTCGGCCCAATCTTCGGGCACCTTGCAATACGCCCCGTAGCCGGCGACACCGCCATCCACCACGGAAACTCCCAGCCGCAGCTCCTGGTTGGTGAACCCGGGACAATTTGTCTGGCAGAAAACGAATGACCAGTCGGTGCGCGCGGGCCGCTTGTCCGGGCTGACGGATATTTCCTTCACGGCCGGGAACCGCTCCGGCCACACTCCCTTCAGGGCGCGGCCGGCGGTTTCGCGCGCCTCGCTTTCGACCTGGTTTTTGCCGGGACGCTTTTCCGGGATTGAATGCCTGATGCGCGTCACCCGCCCGGTCCCTGAGATCCCGACGGTGAAGCTTTCCGCCCGCTCGGCCACGTCAATCGCTTCATCAAAGCGCACAAACCTTATGCTCCATGCGAGCGAATCGAGATAATCGAGCGACTGGGCCAGCCGGAAGCCGTTCGTGCCCGCCGTGCGCCAGGCGTAGCGCTCGGCCAGCCCAGCGCTTCCTTCAACCTCGGCCTGCGCCCGCCAGTCCGGGCCGACGGCCATGCCGTTTTTCGAAAGCGCCTCCCGGGCGATGGCGACCGCTTCCGTCCGGCCCGGGCAAAGCCTGCCGCTCCAGGAAGGCGAACGCGCCGCCAGCGCCCAGGCCGCAAGGCCGGCCGCGCCAAGCACAGCCGCCGTGGCGAGATGCAACCTGGTCAGTGAACGGCCGGCTATGTTTCCCGGGGCGGCCTCCGCGGCCGGCCGGGGCGAAACAGGGGGCGGGATCCATGCGGCATTGGTGCAGTCCTCTCCGTGCTCGCGAACGCTGCCCTTTCGCAGGCGCGCCGCGGCCACCACCCACAGCGGCGCCAGCGCCAGCGCCGCCGCCAGCACCTGGTCAACCCAGATGTATGGCACCCGGGTTACAAACAACGGCAAGGACATCAGCGCCATGTCGAAGGCAAAATGCGCAATCACGACCGGCAGAAGTCCGAACCTTAAATAAACGAGGCCGAAGACGACGGCCATGGGAAAAATTTCAACCACGCGCACGTAGGCCGGCTGCTGCGGGTAATCGGCGTGGCCTGCGCCGAAAATTACGGCCTGCAAAACAACCGCCAGCGCCAGCCATCCGCGCCGCAATCCCAGGGCCCTGCCGATGCCGATCATGCCCGCCAGGGGAATGGCGCGAAACAGGCACTCCTCCATGAACCCGGCCTCGAGCGCGCCCGCCAGGGGCGCCAGCCAGGGACAGGGCAGCGCGACAATGTCAGGGCTGACCAGCTGCGACAGCGGGGCCCACCAGCCCAGGTGCCTCTGGCCGGCCGCATAAATCAATGTCAGTATGGCAAGGAAGAGCAGCGCCATGCCGTAACCGCCGGCCGTCATCCAGAACACCGCCGGGCGAGCCGCCACCGCCGGCGACCAGAGCTTCCAGAATTGCAGCTGGCGCGGCAGGCAAAGACGCGTCAGGCCTTCCGCCACCGAAAAAATAAGGGTCAGCATTATGCTTAAGGCGGCCCATGAAAAGACTATCCCCGCCACGTAGCGCGCCATGAAAACCGACTCCGGCTGCATAGTGTCGTAATGCATCCATATGAGCGGCAGCGAGGCCAGCCGCGCCATGAGCCCAAGGGTCGACACCACCAGTGCCCACGCGAGCGCCTTGCGCCAGGCCAGGGCGCGGCGGCGCAGCAGCAGAATAAACGCAAATATTGTGCCCAGCCCGTAGCCGAGGTAAATCACGAAGTCGGCCCCGCTCGCGATGGCATGGTTCGCCGACCGCATCTGGGTGTAGCGGCATACAAAGGCATCCGGAACCTTTACAAAGTTATGCAGGTGCGTCAGGCGGTCCCCGCTGACCTTGAGCGCCAGGCGGTAGCGCCCTTCGCCAAGGCGCTCGGAAGTCCTTTCGTATACAAACGTGTGGTCAACCCTTCCTCCCGGCATGGATTCCCTGGAAGATTCAACCAGGTGGAACGCGGCCATGGGAACGCGCCAGTCGTTCGTTGCCGCCCGCTCGGCGATGAGGCGCGCCGCCTCCGGTTCGAGGCTTGCGCCCGGCTGGTTTTCCGGAATGGTTTCATCAAAACCGTACGGCTCGCCGGCCGGCGTGAAAGAAACAGTGGTCTCGTTCGTCACCAGGGGGCGGAAGAGCCGGACCTGCCACTGGAAGGGATGGTACAAGCCCTCGCCCAGCACTCGCGCAAACTCCCCCTTGCCGCCGCCCTCCAGCTCGGTGAAAAACTGCACGACATGGTCGCCGTTCCGGAAAGTCGCCGCCAGCCTGGCGCCCTGCGGCCCCCACCCGTATTTCAGGGCCATCTCTTCAGCCTGCTTAAGAACCGAAGCGCGGTCGGCTGTGATGCGCAGGGCCACTATGGGAAAGGCTTGCGAGAAGTGCGCGCGCAGGATCCAAAGGCAGGTTGCGATGCCGGCCAGAACCGCCAGCCAGGCCAATATGCGGCGCGTCATTTTGTCCTTTCTGCCGTCTGCATAAAAAAATTGCGCCGGTGTCCGGGAAGGCGCGCTCCTGACCAGCCGCATGCCAGCCTGGCCCTAGACCTTCAGCGAACCGACCAGGTCGCAAACCGACCTGATCCCGTGCCGCACAAGGTAAGCGGCTATGCCGTCAATGACCTTCCGCATGGTGGCCGGGTCGGTGAAATTGGCCGTGCCGACCGCCACGGCGGAGGCGCCGGCGATTATGCATTCCAGGGCCTCTTTCGCCGAGGTTATCCCGCCCATGCCCACGACCGGTATCTTCACCGCCCTGGCCGTCTCCCAGACCATCTTGAGGGCAATCGGGTGAATCGCCGGGCCGCTCAGGCCCCCGACCACGTTGGCCAGCACGGGCCTTCGTGTTTCTGCGTCTATCGCCATGGCCGGGAACGAGTTTATCAGCGAAACCGCGTCGGCCCCGTTCGCCTCCGCAATTTTGGCATAGTCGCCCGGCCGGGTAACGTTCGGCGAAAGCTTTACGATGAACGGCAGCTTTGTGCTCCGGCGCACCCCGGCCACGACCCTGGCCGCCAGGTGCGGGTCGGTACCGAAGGCGATGCCGCCCTGCTTTATGTTGGGGCAGGAAATGTTCACCTCGATCCCGCGCACGCCCCGGACGCCGTCAAGGCCGGCGGCCACTTCCGCATACTCGCCGGCGCTGCGCCCCCAGATATTGACGATCACCGGCGTCTTGAATTTCCTGAGGAAAGGCAGGTAGTCGCGCAGGAATCCATCCAGGCCGGGATTCTGCAGGCCGATGGCGTTGATCAGCCCGCCGGGCACCTCGACCAGGCGCGGGGTCTCGTTGCCGCTGGCGCCTTCCAGGTTTATGCCCTTTACGACGATGGCGCCCAGTGCGTTCAGGTCAACCAGGCCGGCGTACTCCTTCCCGTAGCCGAAGGTGCCGGAGGCCGCCATGACCGGGTTTTTCATGGCAATCCCGCCGAT
>JBAYWJ010000180.1:0-7574 GCA_041674125.1 Kiritimatiellia bacterium | reverse complement strand
TCCGGGTATTCTTAACTGTGCAACAGGGAACTATTTAACAATCAACTCGCCGAACTTCAACAAGTCATGGAAACCCTTCGTGCCGGTCGGGGAAAAGGCGGAAAGCTCCCTTTCCTTTTCCCTTATTCGCTGGCGGCACAGGTTGAAGAACCAGGGGGATTCCGGGGTCGGCTTCGCGCCGGCGATCCCGTTGAGCGGGTCGATGGACTCCGCGTTCTCGCCGGCGGCCGGCAGGCTGACTTCCAGGGTCCAGGCGCCCTCTTCGCGCTGTGCGGCGGCCCTGGCGCCGGATGACCAGCGCGTGTTGAATCCGCTCTTGCGGTCCAGGTCGGTCACGGCGCCGGCCGGGTTGGCTGCGACCTGGTAGTAGGAGTGGACAGGCGTTTCAAGGAGTATCTCGATGCAGTCGCCGTTCCAGATGTTGGAATCCTCGTCCTTGGCGGAGGCGATGTTCAGGTTTTTCATGTCGTCTTCGCTGCACCTGATGCCGAAAACGAGAGTGTTGCCGCCCCACGCGGCCTGGAAGGTTGTCTTGTGAATCGGCGGAAGGTTGGTTGACAAACTCTTGAGCTCGTAAACGGGGACGTCCTTCCAGAAGGCTTCGTCCAGTTTTCCATCGGGCTTGAAGCCGGCCAGGTCGCGCTCCGCGGCTTCGGCCCTTGGCGCGCCCTTGCGGCCCTGCGATAATTTTTCGCGGGTTTCCTTGAGCCTCTGGACGTATTCCACGAGCAGGCCGACGCGCCGGCCGTAAATGCCTCCGCCCGCTTTTTCCCGGGCGGCGCCGAGCAGCTCAAAAATCCGGTCTATGACCGCAACCTCCTTTGAGGCTTTGGCCCAGTTCGCCTCGCAGTACCCGACGAACGCCTTCATTTCCTTCGCGGCCGGCCCGTAAAACTTTTCGTAATATTCATCCAGCATGGCGTTGATGTCCTGGCTGGCGTCCCAGTAGTAGCGCGCGGTCGTGTAGCAGTTCAGGTGGCTTGCGGCGAGGGCGTCCCACTTGTGCCCGTCCGCCGCCCAGCTCCGGTGAACCTCGATGAAGTCGCCCTTGGACACGCCCTTCAAGGATTTCAGGTCGTCCGCAATCGCGCGCGGGAAATAGGCCGGCACGCCCGCCAGCGGGCCTCCGGGGCGGGTGTGGAGATAATAGTCCCAGACGTACATTTCCTTCGACGGCAGCTTTTCCATCCACTGCGCGCGGGCTTTCGCGAACCAGTCGCGCTTTTCGGGGGTCTGGAAGTCGCTCCGCCAGCGGCATTCAACGATAACCACGTTCGGGCTCAACTTCTCTATTTTTTCCGGAGGCAGGAAATAGGCGCCGTAAGCACAGCAGGTGATTTTTCTGTCGGGGTGGGTCTTGTACAGCTCGATGGCGACGCGGTTGACGTAGTCCCAGACGTAGTCCGAAAGCTGGCCTTCCCAGCCGCGCGCCGGGGTGTCCTTGCCGCGGCACAGGTCGCACTGGCACAGGGCGATGTAGCCGTCGGCGGGCATGACTGAAAGGAGCTTGCATTGCGGGTAATTGTCAAAGACGGCGCGCGCGTACTTGAGGTTCTGCTTGAACAGGCCCTCCGAGGAGAGGCATTCACCGCCTCCGACGGCCCGCTTGCCTCCCCAGAGGGCGAAGTATTCCGGGTGGGCCTGCTTGACCTCGTCGCGGCTGTGCACGCTCACGATGCCGTGTCCGCCGCCCATGTCGTAAAGGTTAAGCCCAAGTTGCAGCTGCCACTTCATTTCATCGGCGGAGGCCGCGGCATAAGTGTTGTAGTAGAAATACATGTGGCGGCACGCGAAGTCGGGGCGAATTATTTTTTCAGCCTGAGGGAGCTCTATGTTTTTCATGGTTGGCAGGCATTCGCCGATCTCGCCCGGGTAATACCACCGCGCCCCCAGGCCGCGCAGGAACTCGTAGACGGCGTTGAGCGAGCCGCGTTCGTCAGCCTCCCATATGCCCAGCGCGGGGTTGTATGAGCGCCCGGGGCCCAGGTTCGGGTGCCCGAATTTTTCACCGGTCAGCGCGTCCCACTGCTTGATCTGTTCCTCGCGGCTGAGCTTCCAGGCCGCGGGCGGCTGGAAATCGGCGTCGTTGCCGAAGAGCACGAGGTAATCCTTGCCGGAGCTTATGCGGAAGGCGCCGTCCTTGAGGTCCGCATCCGTCATTTTCAGCCTGTCGGTGAAAGCGCTGCGGCCGACATAAATGTGCGCGGCGGCGTTTGCCAGGGGCGAGGTGACAATCTCCAGCTTCGCCCCGGAAATTTTCTGAATGTTCGCCTGCAGCTCCAGCGCCGCCAGCCTGGCCGAGCGGGTTGGCTGCGCCGCGATGACAATGTCGGCCCCGGGTTTTCCATCCCTGGCTATGAATTCGCCGGCTCCGAGACAAGCGGCGGAAAGGTGCATGCAGATGATCGCCCCGGCCCAGGCTTTCGGGGAGCTGATCGCTTGTATTTTGTTTTTCACTGTCTTCCCTTTTTCGTTATTTTTGCCGCGGGATAGTTTTACTTCCGCACATGCAGTTTGCCGAAATAATAAGTGCTGTAAAAGCCCGGCGCGCCGGTCGGGTAGCGGGCCGAGGTTTCCGTTTCATTTGGGCGGATCCTCTGCCGGCCGTAGTTGAAAAACCAGGGGTAGGTGGGGTTGGGCTTGCTGCCGGCCAGGCCGGTGTGGTCCGGGTCGACATCAACCGCCGTTTCATCCAGGACCGGCACGCGGATTTCGGCGGTCCAGAACCCGTCGCCGGACCGGGTGGCGACTTCGGCCTTCGAGGACCAGGCGATGTTGGTGCCGCCATTTTCGCGGTCAATGTCAATCATGGTGCCGTTCGGGGCCACCGCGATTTCATAATAAGAGTGGCAGGGAGATTCCAGCAGGATTGACACATGGTCGCCCTTGAAGATTTCCGGGTCGTCGTTCTTTGCGGTCGGCAAGTTGAGGGAGGAAGTGTCGCGCTCCTGGCAGTGGATGGCAAAGTGCAACGCGCCGAACGCCCAGACGGCCTGGATGCGGGTGGCCTGGACCGGCTCGCGCCCGGTCTGGCATTCAACCAAGGACGCATTGGCATAGGACGTGTGTTTCCATAGATGCTCGTCCAGGTTGCCATCAACTTTTATCCCGGGGCCGCCCCAGTAATCTCCCAGGCGGGTATAGGGCAGGTCGGCGCGCTTGACCGTCATGCGGTAGACAATGCGCTCCAGCGGCTTCCTGGAGTAATCCTCGACCAGCTGCACGCGCCGGGCGTAAATGTTGCCGTCGCCGGCGGCCTTGCGGGCGCGGCCGAGTAGTTCGAGCGCTTTTTCGATCTTATCCTGTTCATTGTTCATCACCGGCCAGTGCTTTTCGCAGTGTTCGATGAACTCCTTCATCTGCCGCGCGGCCGGCCCGTAAAATTTCCTGTAGTAGTCTTCGAGCAGCTTGTCAATGTCCTGGTCTGGATCCCACCAGTAGCGGGCCGTGAGCCAGCAGTTGAGGTGGCTGGCCGCCAGGGCGGGATCCGGCTCGTCCGGCTTCGAGGACGATGAGAAGTCGCGGGCGACTTCAATGTATTCGCCCCTGAGCATGCCTTTCAGCGAGCGGAAATCCTCGGCGATCAAATGCGGGAAATAAACGGGGATGCCCGCCCAGTTCCGGTCCGGCCGGGCGTGGAGGTAGTATTCATGGATGCTGAATTTTTTCGGGTCTATCTTATCCATCCATCCTTTCCGGAGCTCCAGGTGCTGCTGGCGTGTTTCGGGCTCGTAAAATGAGGCGCGCCCCTGAGCGATGCCGATGGCGACGTTCGTGCTGAGCTTTTCGATCTTTTCAGGCGGCAGCGAGTAGGCGCCGTAGGCCATGCAGGTGATTTTTTTGGCAGGATGTGTCTTTTCGATGGCCCGGCCGGCGTCGTTGATGAATTTCCAGACACAGTCCGATATTGACCCGCGCGGGCCGCGCCCGGGGGTGGCCATTTCCTTGCAGAGCGGGCAGTTGCACCCCCCGTAACCGTCGGTCGGCATGAGGGATACGTATTCCGATTTGTATTCGTCGAACATCACGCGGGCGAAGCCGAGCGAGGATTCCAGGAGCCCGGTGGAGCAGCAGCAGGGTTTGCCGCCCCGGGCTTCTGTCTCGCGCCTGTCCCCGTAGAGGGCGAAGTAATCCTGGTGCTCTTTTTTAACAGTTTCAGGCTCGAGCATGTACATGATGCCGTGGCCGCCTATGCCGCCGTTGGGGTTGAGCCCCAGGCGCAGGTGCCAGAGGAACTCGTTGGTCGAGGTCTGGAAGGGGGCGTTGCCGTAAAATCCCATCCAGCGCGATGCGACCTCCGGGCGCACAGTCCGGTCAACTTCCGGCAGGGGAATGGATTTCATCTGCGGCAATATTTCTCCGAAGTCGCCGGGCATGTACCATTCCACACCGAGCGAGCGCAGGAAATCGTTGACCGCGTTCAAGGACCCGTGCTCGTCGCTGGACCAGAGCCCCAGCCCGGCATGGTAGCCCTTGAATGAAGACAGGAAGGGCGACCCCCACCGGGTGCCGTGCTTCTTGGTCCATGCTTCTATTGATCGGGTGCGGTCAGCCCGGTCCTTTGGGTATTCTTCCCCGCCGCTGCCGGGCTTTTCCTGGAAATAATCCGTGTCCTTGCCCAGCAGGACCAGATAATCCGGCCCCGACTTCATGATATAGGCGCCATGGTCAAGGTCCTTGTCGTCCAGGCCGAGCTTGTCGGTAAACGGGCTTTTGCCCACGCAGATCTTCACGGGTAAATCGCCGCCGGGCGCGTTCGTGATGATCAGCCTGGCCCCGGAAATTTTTTCAATGTATTTCTGCAGCTCGGCTGCCGCCAGCTTCTGCATGCGGGTCGGCTTTTCCGCGGTCACAATCTGGGCGTTGGGTTGTCCGTCCCGGACGATATAGGTTTTGGCCCGGACTGCCGGCGCGGTTAAACCTGTCAATGCTGCCAAAGACACAATTGCCATCCATTTTGTTTTATTCATGATTTTCTTCTTTTAGCAGATGTTTATCAATCAATGCAATGCTCCAAACATCTTGGGTGCAAATTATTACTGTAGTGCGCCAGGCCTTGCCTGCCTGGCGCAGTAGCGATGACGAAACGGGGAAGCGTGGCGCAACTCCGGATCGGACCACCGCACGGACGAGCGGCGCTACAGCAAATTTAGCATCTCAGAACTAAGTCCTTTCCAGTCAATATGTTTAGCCGTAAATATTCTTGCCTGTTTTCATAATCAGTGGAACCTGTAAATCGAAGAATCCAGGATCATTTCGCAGGCGCCGACATCCACCGTGCCGTAGCGTATGCGCCTTTCTCCGTTCAAGTCAACTGCGTTCGTCATCCAATCCTGGTTAATGCCGGCGTTTACGCAGGGCGAGCCGGGGGCCAGGTGAAAGTCCTCGCCGGCAAAATCAACAAACCTCGGGCTGTTGGTGAAATTGCCGTCGCATGCTTCCGCAACCAGGTCGTTGGTTGAAAAAATGCAGGTGTTCGTGAAAAAGAAATTGGTGTAAATATCCGAAAGCAGGTCGGCGTTGTAGGCGTTGGAATAAATGATTGAATTGCAGACCCGCAGCCCCGCGCCCTGGGAGGCAAAGCGGACGCGAATCCCGGCCCCGTAAACCGCCGGGGCGGTGTTGCTGGTGATGGTGCAGTTGATGATAGAGGGTGGCGGGGCATAGAGGTTGTATATGCCGCCGCCGTAGGTGGCGGCAGCGTTGTTGTAAACCAGGCAGTTTATGAGCGTGGCGCCCGCTGAAAGGTAAAACCCGCCGCCGCCGGCCGAGGCGGTGTTGTTCCTGATCACGCAGCGCTCGTAGAGCGTGGCCGCCATGTAATTGTGAATACCGGCGCCGTCCCCGGCCGCGTTGTTTTCTATAAGGCAGTTGGCAACGACCGGGTAACCGTAACCTGTGAGGTATATTCCGCCGCCGACGCCGATATCGGCCGCGCCCGGCCCCTTCAGGGCGGTGTTGTTCCTGATCACGCAGTTGGTAATAACGAGGCCGCATCCTCCCAAAACGTTCCAGTTGTAGCGGCCGATGCCGCCGCCGCGCGCGCCGATCGTGTCCCGGAAGGAGCCGTTGTTAGTGCCCCAGGCCACGGTGTTGTGGGTGATGATGCAGTTTATCACCACCCCTGTCCAGCGGCAGAGGTTGTCGCCGTTGAAGAGAAGTCCGCCGCCCATGTTGGTGGCGTAGCAGTTGGTGATGGTAAAGCCGTCTATCACGAAGAGGTTGCTGGTGGTTTGCCGGTAAAAAAAGGCCGCGCCGCGTGCGCTGCCGCCGCCGTCAATTATGGTGGTTGCTGGCACCCCGTTTGAGCTGCGCAGGACGAGGGGCTTGTCTATGAAGACCACGTTGGTGCCGATGTAGTTGGTGAAATTCGGCGGAACGGTGTAGCGCCCGGCGCCGACCCAGACCGTGTCGTTAGTGCCGGCCTTGTCAACCGCGTCCTGGATGTGCGCGGCCGCGGTGGCCCAGGTGGAGTAGGGCGCCGAAGGCATCTGCCCGTTTTTGGCGGCGTAGAAATCGGCGGCCTGCAGCGAGTTCGCAGCCATGATGATCCCGCAGGTCAAAATAATGACGAGCTCCGGAATTATTTTTTGCCAGATGCAACTCATGGGAATATCCCGCGAGGATCGGTTTCTTTGCTCCGTCGATATATTCCTGGGTTGCAGTTCTTGCGAACTGCCGCTACAAAGATTTGCCCGAGTTCAGGCGGCGCGCGTAAAGTGACCGTCCAAAATTATTGCGGCGCCTCCTGCAGTGCCTTCGCTTTCTTTACATACGAATCTTTCTGCGAGGCGGGCAGTCCCTCGACCGCGGCCGCCGCCTGGTATTTGGCGAGCGCCTCCGCCTTGCGCCCCTGGGCTTCGCTTATTTCGCCCTGGGCGCAGAGGAAGGTCGCCAGCCAGGTGCCCGTCATTTTTGAGACATCGGCTTTCTGGAGGGTCTTGAGCGCCTCTTCGTATTTGCCCTGCTTGCGCTGGATGCCGGCGGCGGCAACGATGGCCGTCAGGGTGATGTAGGAAGCGCCCTTTAGTTTTTCCGGCACCTTGTTGTATGCCTCAAGGGCCCCGGCGTCATCCTGCAGGTTGTTGCGGTAATTGTCGCCCAGCATCAACAGAACCGCGGCGGCCTTTGTGTCATCCGTCATGTAATTGGCCGCGGTTTTCAGGTCCGCTTCCGCCGCCTTGCCGTCCTTCAGGCTGTAATAGGCCGCGCCGCGGTAGTGTGATCCATCCCCGACCAGGCTTTCCGGCCAGTCCGTGATTTTTTCGTCCTTGAACTCCGCTACCAGTTCCTTGTTTTTGCCGGTGTCGCGCAGTATTTTCATGCGGCAGTTTTTCGACGCGGCCGCGATGGGGATCCGCCTTGCGAATTCCATGGCCTGGTCGTGCTGCCTGAGGATGCCCGCCCAGAACGCGGCCTGCTCGAGCGCATCCGTTTTCTGGAAATCGCTTTTATTAATCCGGCAATTAAATATATTACAATATTTTAGTGACAACAGGCGCATCTTGATGTAGTCTTTGGGCATGAAAAAACGAGATGCACGCAGGTTGGCACCGGGCGTTCAAAGCGAAATC
>JBAYWJ010000179.1:0-7598 GCA_041674125.1 Kiritimatiellia bacterium | reverse complement strand
CCGCGGAAATTAACCTTTGATGAAAGAATTACACTGCCGCATGTAACCGGGCGCCAGTACCTGGCGAAGGCGTCTGCTGCCATAGACTGGAACGGCGGCAGGAAGATTGCGGGGACGAAGGACGGCCTGCTTGCTATTGTCAGCGGGGCAGATGTCTTCGCTCTCGGCAACGCCACCGCATATGGACCGGTGCGTTGCCTTTACGTCAACGCCGCCAAAACCCGCCTCTGGGGCACCGCCGGCGACGAAGAAGACCTGGGCACGGTTTTTTATTACGACGACAAGGTCGGCCTCAGGCAGCTCGGGTTCCTGATCTACAACATCCACGGCTATTTCGACGGGCCATCGGCCAGCAATGTCCTTTCCAGCATCGCCGTCAGCCCGGACGAGAAGCTGGTGGCCGTGGGCGGCGCCGACCGCATGGGCGCCATCCACATCGCCGATCTTAATTTAAGACGGACCTGGAGACTGATTTGAAAAAAAACGAGACATCAGCCGCAGGCATCGAACAAATCCATGCCCTCTGCGAGCAGCACCTCGACGTGGCCTGGCTCTGGCCGCGCGTGCCGCAGGGGGAAGACCTGATGCGGCAATGCTTCGAGCGGGTGATCGAAATGATTGAAAAATATCCCGCGCAGGCTTTTGTCTTCACGCGTTCGACGGCATGGTCTTTTTATATCGTCGAACAGCGCCACCCCGCGTTGTTTGCCAGGATCAAGGACTATGTCGCCCGGGGCAAAATCGCCCTGGGCGGCGGCCAGTGGGTCGAACCCGACCATGCCATCCCGGGCGGCGAAGCCATGGTGCGCCAGTCGGCCCTGGGCCAGTGGTATTTCCAGAAGACGTTCGGAATAATCGCAAAAGTCTGCTGGGCGCCCGATACTTTCGCCCACGCCGGGACCCTGCCCCAGATCCTGCGCAAGTCCGGACTGGAAGGATACCGGTTGAGCCGCTGCCTGCCGCGGGATCCATCGGGAAAACCATTCCGGCAGTTTATCTGGCGCGGGATCGACGGCAGCGAGCTGCTCGCCTTCTATCCCTGGCTAATCCGTAACGGCTTTAATGCCGAAACCGTGCGGCAGGCTCTCCCCAAGCTGGCCGGAGCCGGACTGCCGTGCGCGATCATCAAGCCGGATGACAGCTACAGCGACCGGCGCATCACCCTGGAACCGGACTGGGTTACGGCGCCGGAAGCCGTCAATGCCGAACCCGGCCTGCCTACATGCCGATGGAGCTCCGCCGACGATATTGTGAAAGACATGCAGCGTTACCGCAATCAACTCCCGGCCGTGGAAGGCGAACTCGGGTTCGAATGCACCGGCACTTACACCACCGACGGCCGCTACAAGCGCAAAAACCGGATGCTGGAAACCCTGCTGCCGAACGCGGAAAAAGCCGCCTGCTGGGCCGCGCTGCACGGTTGCCCCTATCCGGGCGACCAGCTGCGGCAAGCATGGATGGACCTGTGCCTCAACCAGTTTCACGACCTTAGTTGCGGCAGCAGCTTCGGTGAGGTGCTGGACGAAGCGGATCGCCTGAACACCGAAATCGAGAGCCGGGCGAGATGGGCACTGGAACAATCGCTCTCTTTTCTCTGCGACCGGCTGCACGCGGCACGGAAGGCCCAAGGTCACACGGAAGAAGAAGTCGCGCTTTTCAGCTTCCTCTCTTCTCCACGTACATCACCGGCGCTGATACCAGCCGCCCCGCAAGCGCCCGCCGGATACCTGGATGAATCCGGCAGAGCGGTGGCCTCCCAGCGTGTCATCTGCCGGGACGGCTCGCAAGCCGACCTGGTCCTGCACTCTTCCGACGGCATGCACATCGGCATTTACCGCCGGACGCGCGCAACCGGACCTGCCTCAAGTCCGCCGATTGCCTCGGGCAACTGCCTCGAAAACGAATATGTGCGCGTCGAAATTGACCCGCACAGCGGCGACATCACGCGGCTGCGCGACAAGCTCCAGAACATGGAATACCTGCCGCCGGCTGGCCGGGGCAACCGCCTGGAATTCCTTGAAGAAGCCAACCTGGTCCCGCACCCGCCGTGGTGCACAATGGAGCCATGGCACATCAGCTACACCGGCAAGCGTTTCGAGCCGGAGGCCAGGATCGAAATCAACCTGCGCGAAAAGGGTCCGCTGCGCGGCTGCATCCGCGTAAGCCGCCGCATGCAACTCCACGCCGACATGCCTGAAACTGTCATAGTGCAGGATATCATGCTCTACCGGCACAGCCCTGTATTGCACTTTGAGACCCGCGGCCAATGGCACGCCGAACGGCTCATGCTCAAGGCCTGCTTCGATTTGCCGTTTACCGCCGCGCGCGTTGACGCCGACGTGGCGTATGGCGTGGCGGAGCGGCGGCTGCCCCAGCATCTCGACAACAACGCCAGCCAGGCCACGGGCATAGGAGAAGAATGGAAGTCGGCAAAAGACGCGCCCCCGGAACCGGACCGCTTCATGCAAATGTGGCTGGACCTGAGCGACGGCGCGCACGGCCTTCTCATCCTCAATAACGGCAAATACGGATACGACGCCGAGGAGAAACAGGTCGGCCTCAGCCTCATGCGCGCCCCCAACATGCGCCCGTGGAAAGGCGACATCCTCGGGCTCGGCCCCTTCGAGTTCTCATACGCCGTCATGCCGCATGCCGGCGACTGGCGCGCGGTTGATGCCCCGCGGCTCGGGTATGAATTCAACAACGAACCAGTGGTGTGGCCGATCAGGCCGGGTTTTAATGACTTTGCCGGATCTGGATGGTGGAAAATCGCCAATCAGCCGCCCGAGGCGATCAGCCCTCAGTTTTTAGCCATCCGCGGGGCCGGCGCGCAGGTCACGGCCGTCAAACAGGCCGAAGACTGCGAGGGCCTGATCGTGAGGGTGGTCGAATGCCTCGGCGCCGCAAAAACCTGCACCCTCGCCTGCTGCCGACCGGTTCAATCTGTCATGGATTGCGATCTTCTCGAGCGGCCGCTGGCATCACCCAAAGCCAGGATCCTGCCCAAGGGCGGTGAATTCCAAATACCGCTATCGGCGTTTGAAATTAAAACGCTTAGAATTCGATTGGCCTGAACCGGAAGCCATGGTCCCGACAGCTGATTCCATGACCGGTGGAACTCCGGGCGGCTTCCTGTTAAATGAATACGGCGAAACAGATTGCGCCGGCACGGATTGATCGTGCTTGCCAGGGTTCAGCCGCCGGCTGGTTGCAGCTTCTTCAAGGCCTCCTGCGCCTTTTCCTTGAACTGGGCATGCACCTTCTCCCGCGCGAGCAGTTCCTTGTAGGCGGCGACAGCCTTGTCGGTTTGACCGGCGGCGGCGAAGGTGTCCCCGATAGCCATCAGCGCCGAGCAGCGGTCATTATCCGACGTGCCTTTATCATCAGCGACCTGCCGGAAGGCGGCAACGGCCTTGTCGGTCCGGCCGGCGGCGGCAAGCGTCCGCCCGACGGCCAGCAGTCCCGTGCCCAGCCAGGATCCGCTCTGGTCGTAAGGATGCATGCGGTCAAGGATCTGGAGCGCCTCGTCGTATTTGCCCTGCTTGCTGAGGTAGCCGGCGGCGCCTATCACGCCGCGGTAATAGTCGGCGCCGCCGCTTTTCAACCCGGCTATTTTAAAGTTGGCCTCGAATGTTTTTTCCTCGTTCTTGAGGAGCTGGGACTGGGTCCTGGCCTGCGCGCGCCAGATTAAAAACTTTCGCGCGTCGCTCAAGGCAAACTCTTCCGCCTTGTCGAGGTCTTTTGCGGCGGCCTGGCCATCGCCGGTCTCGATATAAGCACAGCCCCGGTCGAAGAGGGCGCAGCAGCGGGCGTCATCCTGCGGAAATTTCGGCTGGCGGGGAATGGCGCGCTCCGGCCAGGCGGCTATATCCTCCGCGCCGAACGCCCCAGTTAGTCCCTTGTAATCTTTCTTGGCGGTCATGAGCTCAATTTGAGCTTGGACCGAGTATGGCTTCTCGCCGATGGCCCTGGCCATCTCCATCCCCTTTTCGTATTGATTTTCCTGGAGCCCCGTGGCGATGGCGGAGCGCCCCTGCCACATGGCATTCGCGGCCGGGTCCTTGGAGGTAGCGGCAAGCTTGTCGAAGGCCTCGCGCGCCTGCTCGTATTGCTTGTTGACGAAAAGGGTCTCCGCTTGCAGCTCCTGGTATTTTCGCTGAAAATCCACGTTGAAATCGGCGGAAAACACAACGGCCGCCCATAATATCAGCAGTAATGTGATGCTTTTTCTCATCCTGGCTTCACTCCTTTCCGTATATTCATTCCCCTAATCCGGCGCACGCTTCCAGCCTGAAGGATCACGCGCGTTTTGCGTCAATATCCGCAACTATACAACTTTTGCCAGATATGGCCAGAAAGAATAGCATGGCCTGGCAAAAATGGCATAATTACAGGCAATTGACCTTCAGGCAATTAATAGTAGTATGTTTATTGAAAGGAAAAAACCATGGAAAGACCAATTAATATCGGTTCGCGCCTGGAATTGTTCGTTGACCGGCTGCTCGTAAAATCGCTTAAAAACGCGGCGTTCAAGATGCACGCGCCGCAACTGGTTCCGCCGGCAGACAGTCCTGTCAAGGGCGCTTACATGACTGTCTTCCTGGATAACAAAAAATACCGGGCTTACTACCGCCAGTATAATCCTGCCTACGCCGGGGAAAAACACGACGGCAACACAGGCGAAATGACCTGCTATGCCGAAAGCCGCAACGGGCACGAGTGGTCATTCCCAAGGCTTGGACTGTCAAAAATAAAGGGATACGCCGGGAATAACGCGCTTTTTTCGATTCCGCCCTTCTCACATAATTTTGCCCCGTTCCGCGACGCCAACCCGGCCGCCGCGCGGCCGGCAAAATACAAGGCCCTGGCCGGCACGCACCGGGGCTCCCCTAACGCCGCGGAAGCAAAATATTCTGCCGGCGGGCTCTACGCCTTCCATTCGGCAGACGGCCTGCGCTGGAAATTTACCGCCGACAAGCCCGTCATCACGGACCCGAATTTCTGCTTCGACTCCCAGAACGTTTCGTTCTGGTCGGAAGCGGAAAAATGCTACGTGTGCTATTACCGCTCCTGGCGCACCTCCCACGGCAAGCTGCGCACCATCAGCCGGACAACATCAAGGGATTACCTGCACTGGGAAAAAGCGGTGGACATGGATCCGAACCTGCCCGGCGAACACCTCTACACCAGCCAGACCCACCCCTATTTCCGCGCCCCGCATATATACCTTGCCCTCCCCACCCGTTACACCGCCGGCCAGGTCGGCGGCGTAAAAAAGGACGCCATGCTCGGCTCAACCGACATCCTCTTCATGGCCACCCGCGCGGGGTCATCAAACTTCGAGCGGCTTTTCACAGAGGCCTTCATCCGGCCCGGGCTCGATCCGGAGCGCTGGGGCAACCGGGCCAACTACGCCGCCTGCGGCGTTGTGCCGACGGGAAAAACGGAAATGTCCATCTACCACGCGCACAGCGGCCGGCGCTACACTCTGCGCACCGACGGCTTCATCTCCATAAACGCCGGCGCAACCGCGGGCGAGTTTGTCACCAGGCCTTTCACCTTCAAGGGCAGCAGGCTTTTCATCAACTACGGCACAGCCGCCGACGGATTCGTCCAGGTGGAAATGCAGACGGCCGCCGGCAAGCCGCTCAAAGGATTTAAGCTGGATGACTGCGACGCACTGGTCGGCGACAGCATCGCCCGGGCCGTCTCATGGGTCCAAGTGCCAGACATGAAAAGATTTTCAGGCCGCCCCGTGCGCCTGCGGTTCGTGATGAAGGAAGCGGATTTATTTTCAATCCAGTTCCGGTAAGGCAGCATTTACCACTTAATTTTAAGAACCGCAAAGAAAAGATAAACATTGTTTTACAAAAGCGAACGAAGGAAACGAAGTTTTTGAACAGTATGCTTCGCGACAAACTTCGTTTCAGCCCTTGCTGATCCGCCCAGGCGGAAACTTTGTTTCCTTCTGTTAATTTGAAATGAAAATTTTTATTCGCTTCTTCATTGTGGCCCAGTTAATGCTCACGGCTTTTAACGATTCCCGCGCGGACGTGAAACTTCCCTCCATTTTTTCCGACCATATGGTCCTGCAAAAAGGCGTGGAGGTTCCCGTCTGGGGCCGGGCCGAGCCGGGCGAAAAAGTGACCGTATCCATCGCCGGGCAGAACAAGAACACTGTCGCGGGTAAGAATGGTAAATGGCAGGTCAAACTGGACAGGCTCGAAGGCACTAACGCCATGACCATGGTGGTCAGGGGAAAAAACACCATTGAAATCAAGGATGTGCTCGCGGGCGAGGTGTGGCTGTGCGCGGGGCAGTCCAACATGGAAATGGGCCTGGGCGGCGCCAGGGACTCCGCCAAGGAAGCGTCTTCCGCCGATTTCCCGGTCATGCGCGCTTTCAGGGTGGAGCACAGCTCACAGGTCGCGCCCGCGGATGACTGCGCCGGGGAATGGATCGTCTGCTCGCCTCAAACCGCCGGGAAGTTTTCAGCCGCGGCATTTTTCTTCGGCCGTGATATTCACCAGCGCCTGAATACTCCCGTGGGTTTGATCAATGCATCCTGGGGCGGCACGCTGATCGAGGCCTGGACCAGCCTTGAAGGCAATTCAACAATCCCTGAATTCAAGGCCATCGCCGCTATCCTGGCAAAGCCCTCGGCTCCGGGCTGGGATGAAAACGCGGCCGCGGCGCTCTATGAAAAAAAGCTGGCGGCATACAGATCCGCCGCGGACAAGGCCCGGGCCGCGAAGGCCAAGCTCCCCTCGCCGCCCCGCAAGCCCGTTCCCGCCCGCCTGAACAAGAACGTGCCGGGCAATCTCTTTAACGGCATGATACACCCCCTCATCCCCTACGCCCTCCGCGGTGCTATCTGGTACCAAGGCGAAAGCAACGCCTTTGTGCCGCACGCAAAGCTTTACTCACGCCAGCTGGGCGCTTTGATCGAAGACTGGCGCGCGCGCTGGGGATACGAGTTTCCCTTCGCCTGGGTGCAGCTGCCGGAATTTTCTCCGCTGAACAATTACGGCCTTGCTTATTGGCCGGTCATCTGCGAAGAAATGCTTAAATCGCTCAGCATCCCCCGTACCGGCATGGCGGTCGGGCTCGGGTTGGGCGAGGCGGATAATATTCATCCCAGGGACAAGCAGGGCATCGGCAAACGGCTGGCGCTGTGGGCGCTGGCCGATATTTACGGCCAGAAGGATGTGACTTGGAACGGCCCCTTGATGGAAGAATACAAAATAAAAGGCAATGAAATCATTATTTCCTTCAAGCATGCCGAAGGCGGCCTGATTGCAAAGGATGATGTTCTCAAGGGATTTATTATAGCCGGGGAAGACCGGAAATGGTTTAAAGCTGATGCCAAGATCAAGGGAACCACCGTGGTTGTCTCAAGGACATATTGCCCAAATACGGATAATGACAAAAACCTGGGTCAACGATCCCCGGTTACAGATAAAATACAAAATACTTCTTCTGTAGTCGGCCTCGGCTTGTCCCCCATAGCCGCCTCGGCGACGGAGGATGAGGCCGGATTTGATTTGGGCAACACGCCGTCAATCCCGGAAGTCAGCGAGCCCGTGGCGGTCCGTTAT
>JBAYWJ010000178.1:0-7624 GCA_041674125.1 Kiritimatiellia bacterium | reverse complement strand
CGCGGCGATGAACTTGTCGGCCTCGGCGATGGCGCTTTCCATTTCACGCACCAGGTTGTCCACGTTGGCTTCCACGTTGACCAGTTCCTCGCTTAAGCCCGCGATGGCCTTGGCGTTCAGGTTGTGTTTCATGAAGAGCACCTGGTCGCGCAGCGGAACCAGGGCCGGCTCCAGCCTGGATTCGGCCTTTTTCATGGCGTCTATCAGGGCGGTGTATTTTGTCCTGGTGCTGTCGTATTTCTGCTGGCTCGACCTGCGGAGGGTGTCGCTGCTGTATTGCTTGATTTCGGCGCGCCATTCCCTGAAGAGCGCATCGGAAACGTCCTCGACCTTGCCGATGCGGCTGCGCACGGCGACGGCATCGGCTTCGCTTTTCTTGAGCGTGGCGTTGAGCTTGTTGTATTCTTTTTCCAGGTCGCCGCCCTTGAAATTAATTACGCTTTTGAACTGCTCCATCGCGGTCAGGAACTGCTGCCTGGCCTCGTTCTGGGAGTCGCGCGCCGCTTTGACGCGGTCCACCATGATGTCGCGCTTGTGCACGCCCATCTTTTCCATGGTGCCGTAATAGACGGTGCTGCAGGCGCCGAGTCCGAGGCAGAGAGCGGTAAGGGTAATTAATCTGAATTTCATGGCTGTTTCTCCTGGCTGTTCTAATGTAAATGCACCGTAAGCATATCATGATTTCCGGGTTGAACAAACAATACCTTCCTGGCAGGCCCGCGCTGTTTTCATCAGCCCGATGGCGTAGCCGATCATGGTCCGCGCATGTCTCTCGTGGAACCGGTCGAAGGCCATGATGGGCGGCCGGACCCGGCTGGTGGCGTAAATGCCCTGGGCGTGCAGAAGGCGCTTGAAGAAATGAATGGATATGTCGAGGTGCTGGTTGGAAAATGCCAGCACCGGCAGAAGCCTTGTGAACCATTCGTTTGCCTCAGGCTTTCTTCCTCCTTGAAAGAGACGGTAGATGAGGCAATAGATCTCGTGCATGCCGGTTGGCATGAAGGCGTGCACGCCGCGCTCGAGCGCCTCGATCATGCTTGAAACCGCCCAACCGCCCGAGACGTTCAGGCGTCCGCCGGTGGCCTTCAGCACCGCGGTATATTTCGGGCCGGCCGGAACGGTTTCAATTTTCAGGCAGCGGAAGGAGTCCACTTCCTCGAAGAGCCGGCATATGAGCCCCAGGGGCAGGCCGTTCCCGCGGAAATCCCAGTCCTGGATCATGAGCATCGCCGGGCCAAGGTCGGCTACGCGCATGACATCATCCTGGAAGCGTTTTTCACCGGCAAACGGAATCTGCAAAAGAAGATTCCTGCAACCGGCCTGAAGGAGCCGCCGGGCCATCTTTGTCCTGCGCGCCGGATTTGTCTCGCCCGCCCCGCCGATAACCACGGCACGTGTCCCCGCTTCTTCCAGGGCGGTTTCAACCAGGGCGATCCTTTCATCGAAGCTTAGTTTATAAACTTCCGAGGCCATGGCCGGCACCAGGAAGCCGGCCACACCGGATTTTAGCGCGTAAGCCATGTTTTTTTTAAGCCCGGCCAGGTCAAGCCTGTTATCCCGGGTGAAGGGGGTGTTCAAAACAGTGACTATGCCCTTGAGCGGGAAAAGTTCTTTGCTCATTTTCATTCCCGGAGTTCCGGGTCGCAGGCGTCTCTGGCGGCCGTGTGGCGACCGCGGGCTGGCCGTCAGTTCTTTATCCTGGCGGCCTTGCCGTTTGAAACAGGCTCTGATTTCTGGATATCCAGGGCGGCCTTGCGCTGCTTTTCGCCCGGGTTTAGAGCGTCGATGAGCATGGTGGTCACATCCACCTGGCCTGCGGCAGCGTGCTGCTCCAGGGCGTTCTTGTCCCACTTGGAAACGATCGCATCCACGCCGGCCTTCTTCTTGATGGCGGGCAGCTTGTCGTTGATCTGGGAAAGGATGTCATCAACCGGCTCGGTGCCGAAGCCCTGTTTGTGCATGAGCTGCTGCCGGGCGATGATTTCATTCTCGATTTTCTTGACCTGCTTCTGGTTGCCGGACATGTTCGCCCGGTCGCGCTTGCCCTTCATCTCCGCGAGCCATTTTTTGAATGCCATTGAGTCCACGTAGGCCACGGCCACCGCGCGCGAATCGTAGACTCCGATCCGTTCTGTGGGGGCGGCGTTTTTCGCGCCGTCATTTGCCCCGCGCGCCGCCTGGAGCGCGCCGGCGGCCAGGACGGCCGCAATCAGTGCCGACATGATGGTTTTCAAGAGAGCCTCCCTTTCAAGATGACACGCCAACAATATCAAACTTCTCTTAAAACAGAATTAAAATTCACGGATTTTTTTTGTCGCGCCGCGGAGGGCGGCAAATTGAATTGCTGTTTAGGCTTGAATTGAAATCCATATTGAGTATGAAATGAATCCGTTGTGCCGGATTTCCGGCTGGCCTGTAACCAAGGAGAAATCAACATGAGCAACCAGCAGGGCGCGCGTTTTTTCAAGCGGACGGAAAGAAACCTGGTCGGCCACGTGCCGACCATTGCCATCACCCCCGTGGCCGACGGCCGCATCGGGGCCTTTGAGAGCAACCTCGATCGCACGTGGCGCATGGCGGAAAAGGTCAGGAAGCTAATACTCGACAACGTCCGCCTGCCGGATGGAACCGCGCCGCGCGTCGTGACCGCGCCCGAAATTGTCTACGGCGCCCGCACCGGCGCCATGGCCCAGGCCTTTTATGCCCGCGAGGGGGTCAGCGCCAACATCTGGGTCAGCCGCTCATGGTCGTACAGCGACGAGCTCATGAGCGCCTGCCAGGGGCTGGGCAGCAGCGAGTGGCACCAGGCCGCCTACGGGCTCAACCAGACCGACCGGCCCGGCGCGGTCTGGCTCAAGGCCTTCTGCGCCGCCATGGACGAGAAGGAAAGGCCCATCTTTTCGATTTACAACCCCGACCTTGAGTCGGAAGAAGGCGAGATGTCCCCCTACGTGACCGAACGCCTCCTGCGCTTCAGCCGTTGCGCCGCGGCGGCGGCCGAAATGCGCGGCAAGAATTACCTTTCCCTCGGCGGGGTTTCAATGGGCATCATCGGCTCGGATGTCCGCCGCAACATGATGTTGCAGTACCTCGGCATGGGCACGGTCTCGGTGGACATGGTGGCCGTCAAGGGCAGGATCGACAAGGGATTTTACGACCACGACGAAGCGGAGAAGGCTTTCCGCTTCATGAAGCAGAATTTCAAGATGGAATTCGGCGCGGGCAAGCGCCCCTGGGCTGACGACGAGCTCCTGCGCCAGTGCATCCTGATGACGTTGATCACGCGCGACCTCATGGTCGGCAACGAAAAGCTGGCCGATCCCGCCGTGGCCCGCAAGCAGGGCTATTCGGCCAACGTCGAGTACGCCCAGGGCTGCAACGCGATCCTGGCCGGCACCCAGGGCCAGCGCGCCTGGACTGATTTGTACCCGAATTTCGATCTAACCGAGTCCGTGCTCAACAGCACTTTTGACTGGAACGGGTTCCGGGCGCCTTTCCTCGTGGCGACCGAAAACGATTCCAAGAACGGCATCGGCATGCTCGCGGCCGCCCTGGTTTCGGGAATGCCGCAGCTCTTCGCGGATATCCGCACCAACTGGACCGTCGAAAGCGTCAAAAAGGCCACCGGCAAAAACATATCGAAAATCGCCCCGAACGGGTTCATCGACAAGCGCAATTCCGGCGCCGGCGCCCTGGATTACGCGGTAGACGTGTTCAAGTTTGTCCCGGGCCGGAATATGACGGTCCAGGCGGCGGCCGAGGCCATCCGGAAAAACCCGGCTCTTCATGAAAAAATCATGCGCTCCGCCATGGCCGGCACGCGCTACATGGCGGCCGCGCTGGAATATTTCCCCGGCGACGGGCTTTCGAGCCATTACCGCACCCCCGGCGGCATTCCCATGACGGCCTACCGCTATAACGTTGTCGGCAACGAGCTGACCTGCTCTGTGATCGAGGGCGAGACCGTGCCCCTGCCGCGGGAAGTGGCAGACCACGTCAACCTCGTCACGGACAAGACCTGGCCCGAGACCTACTGGGCCCCGCGCGGGATGTCTTCGTTCGAGTACATGTCGCGCATCGGCCCGAACCACGACGGCAATTCCTTCGGCCTGATCGGGGCCGACCTGGTAACGCTGAACGCCATGCTGAGGATCCCGGTCGACATGCACAACGTGCCCCCGGAGCAGGTGTTCCGCCCGACCATGTGGGACCGTTATGCCGGCGACGATTTCCGGGCCTGCGCCAAACTGGGGCCGCTTTATCGGTAAAGAATGCAGAAATAATGAAACATTCAACGTCCAGCGTTCAGCTTTGAATTGAAAGTTCAGCGTTCAACGTTGAGCGTTGATTATTTCCGTAAATAAATATGTTTCGCAAGCCCCAGCATCTCAGGCCAATTTTTCCGCAGCGCGCGCCCCCGCCGCCGCCCTCGGCGCCGCGCGAAAAAAATTCATTCACCTTCAAACTGACGGAAGGCCAGCAGATACTCCTGACGGAGCTCCTCGGCAGCGGCAACTACCGGCCGATCCAGGTGCCGTACACCAGCATTGCGGCGGAAACCAGTGAATGCAAGATCGCCCTTTACACCAGCGGTAAATGCCTGGTGCAGGGCAAGGGGGCCGGGGATTTCGTGCAGTTCGTGCTCGAGCCCAAGGTCCTCGGCCAGGTCGGGGTGGGCTACGAGGAAGTGCTCAACCCTGAGCAGTACCAGCCGCACATCGGCGTTGACGAGAGCGGCAAGGGCGATTATTTCGGCCCGCTGGTCATTGCCTCCGCCTATGCCGACGGCCCCCTGGCGAAGCAGATGCTCTCCATCGGCGTCAGGGACAGCAAGAATATATCCAGCGACAAGCGCATTTTCGAGCTCGCACGCGAAATCCGCAAAATGCTGGGAAGGCGCTTCAACGTGGTCGTCATCGGCGCCGCCGCCTACAACCGCCTTTACGCGAAAATGAAAAATGTGAACCTGGTCCTTGCCTGGGGGCACGCGCGCGCCATAGAAAACATCCTGGCCGATGTTCCCGGCTGCCCGCGGGCCATATCGGACCAGTTCGGGCGCAAGGAGCTGATCGAGCGCGCCCTCATGGGCAAGGGGCGCCAGATAGAGCTCCAGCAGCGCCACAAGGCCGAATCGGACGCGGCCGTGGCGGCCGCATCGATCCTTGCGCGGGAAGCTTTCCTGAACGCAATCCGCGGCATGCAGGAAAAATACGGCCTGCACATCCCGAAGGGCGCCTCGGACATGGTGATCGAAGCCGCCCGGCAGCTGGTCGCAAAGAATACGCCCGAAATCCTCCTGCAGGCCGCCAAGTGCCATTTCAAGACCACGGAAGTTGTCCTGGGGAGCGGCGGCATGCGGCGCCTGGCGGTGGCGTTGGCCAATGAAAAAAAATGAGCCCGTTCCACCCTCAGGCGCCGGCCTCAACCAGTTTCTGCAGGCAGGCCGGCGGGCGGATAACCCTTCCGGGGGCGGGGGCGCTGGAAGGTGAAGCGCCTAGCGCTTTCGAAACACAGGCGTGAACCGTATGGCCGGTGACAATCCTGTCGCCCGCGCGCAGCACCTCGTAGCTTACTTTCACCCGCACGCCTTTGAGCTCGCAGCGCGAGATGATTTCAAGCTCATCGTCGTAATGGGCTGGCGCCTTGTACTCGCACAAAGCTTCCACCACGGGCAGGTAAAGCCCCTGCTTTTCGAGCTCTCCGTAAGGCAGGCCGATTTCGCGGAGCATGGCGGCCCGGGCCATTTCAAAATAAACCAGGTAGTTGGCGTAGTAGACATAGCCCATCTGGTCGGTGTGGGCGTAGGGCACGCGCACGAGGTGCCGGAAGGCGCGCTGTTCTTTTTTTATGCCGGTGCTTTCCATGGTTGCCTCCATCAGGGTGAAGATTAGCCCCCCCCGGTGCCAAAAGCAAGCATTTCTTCCGGCGGCCGCAAGGCCGATTTGGCTTGATTAACCAGGAGAAATCGCCCATGGTAAAGCAGGTAATTTAGCCGGAGCACAATACAACCGCCGGCGGCGGAACACCGCGGAAAGGAGCAGCCATGGCGACCATAACGTTCAAGGGAGCACAGATTCACACTGCCGGCAGCCTGCCGGCCGCCGGCAGCAGGGCGCCGGAGTTCAATCTCGCCGGCGCGGATTTAAACGACAGGTCGTTGAAGGATTTCGGCCGCAAGGTAAAGATCCTCAATATTGTGCCCAGCCTCGACACGCCCGTGTGCGCGCTGTCGGCGCAGAAATTCAACAAGGAGGTCGCTTCTCTTGAAGGGGTAGTGCTGGTCAATATTTCGGCCGACCTGCCTTTTGCCCAGAAGCGCTTCTGCGAAAGCAACGCCCTGAAAAACATAGTCATCCTTTCCACGATGCGTTCGCCCGCCTTCGGGCGCGATTACGGGGTGTTGATCGTGGATGGCCCCCTGGCCGGGCTCATGAGCCGGGCCGTCATTGTTCTCGACCGGGAGAATAAAGTGGTCCATGCCGAGCAGGTGGCGGAAATTGCGCAGGAGCCGGATTACGCCGTGGCGCTGGCCGCGGTCAAGGCCGCCGGCGCGGATTCTGCATGAGGGCTATGACGTAGGGCAGGCGCCTGAAGCGCGCCTCCGCTCCCAGGTCCATGCCGCAGCCGGCAAGGAAATAGTCCGGCACCTTGAACCCGATGAAGTCCGCCGGCCGGCCCGCGAGGCGCGCCAGGCGCCGCTTGGGCTTGTCGAACAGCACGCACGTTTTCACCGGGGCGGCAAGCGCGCTTTTCGCCAGTCGCTCGCGTATTTTCATCAGGGTCAGCCCGGTGTCGCAAATGTCGTCCACCACGATCACGTCTTTGCCGGCGAGCCGGGCGATGTTGCCGGAAATCCTGCAGCGGCCTGAGGATCTCCGCTCCTCGCCGTAGGAGGATGTCTTCACAAAGTGCAGGACCGGGGGCGGGCCCCCGGCGCGGCGTATTGCGCGCGCCAGTCTGCGGCCGAAATAATCCCCCCCGTCCAGGACAACCAGGAGGTTCAGGCGGCCACCTTTGACGGCGCGCGTGGAGCGGGTTATCTCCCGCGCCAGGCCGGCGATGCGGCGTTGCACCCAGGTTGATGAAATCAGGATGCGCCAGCGTAAATTTTTCCAGGACCCGGCCAGGCCGGACTCGGCGCGATCAGCGGGGTGCATCAGTCCGCCGGGAGTGACGGCGATGGTTGCGGAGCAGGCTCCCGGCTTTGTTGCGGAAACCTCCGTCATGGCGGCGGGGACCTTCCGGCCCCGCCCGGGGAAGCTTCCGGAGCCCTTGGGCGTTTGACCAGGCAGCCCGAAAGGCAGTTGGGGTAGCACCTGGACTTGCAAGGTTCGACGTGGATGTTGATGAGGGAGTCGGGCATGATTTCACGTATTTTAACGGCGAGTTCCTCCGTGAGATGGTGCGAGCGGTTCACGGACATGGCGGGATTGACCATGATGTGAAATTCAATGAACCGCTTCCCGCCGGATTTGCGCGTGCGCAGGTTGTGAAATCCCCTTATCTGCTCCCCGTGCGAGGCGATCAGGGCGCGGAGCCGTTGCTCCTCTTCCGGCTCCAGGCCGGCGTCGAGCAGGTCGTGGACGGACTTAAGCGTGAGGTCATAGGCGGCCTTTAGGATCAT
>JBAYWJ010000177.1:0-7636 GCA_041674125.1 Kiritimatiellia bacterium | reverse complement strand
GAGGTGATCACGCCGGAGGATTTTGTGGGGCCAATTTCGGGAAGCATCTGCCAGCGGCGCGGCAGGATTGACGCCATGGAAATGCAGGGCGCCAGCCGCGTCATCACCGGCATGGCCCCCTTAAACGAGATGTTCGGCTACGCGAACGTTATCCGGACCGTCAGCCAGGGCCGGGCCGGCTACACGATGCACTTTGAGCGCTACGAAACCGTGCCTTTCGCGCTGGCCGAGAAGATCGTCGAGGAACGGCGCAAGCGCCAGAAGTCCAAATAAAACTCTTCCCCAGGATAAGCTGGCTGTCAGGCAAGACTGGCGCGCACGATGTCGGCCAGGGCACCGACGATGCGGTCGGTCAAAGCCGCATCCATGCTTTCCACCATGACGCGGCAGATCGGCTGGGTGCCGGAGTAGCGCACCAGGACCCGGCCGGACCCGGCCAGTTCCTTTTCAGCCTTGCGAATGGCTTCCTGCAGCGGCTTGAGATCTTCCAGGGGAGGCTTGCGGCCCACGGTGATGTTGAGGAGCTTCTGCGGGGCCAGCCTCAGCATGGCGCGCAGCTTTGAAAGTTTTTTGTTTTCGTCCTGCATGTTGGCCAGCAGCTGCAGGGCGGAAATTATTCCGTCGCCGGTGGTGTGCAGGTGGCCGAAGATGATGTGCCCGGAATCCTCGCCGCCGAAAACGGCGCCCTTTTCGCGCATCATCTTAAGCACGTAGCGGTCGCCTACGTCCGCGTCCTCCACGCCGATTCCCATTTTTCCCATGGCTTGCCTGAACCCGAAGTTGCTCATGGGCGTGGCGATCACCAGGTTGTTGCGCAGCATGCCGCAGTCCTTGAGGGCCTTGGCGCAGATGGTCATGATGTGGTCGCCGGTGAGGATTCCGCCGAGCTCGTCCACCGCCACGAGGCGGTCGCCGTCGCCGTCGAAAGCCAGCCCGGCGCGGGCGCCGCACTCGATCACCTTGCGGGCCAGCGCCTCGGGGTAGAGGGCACCGCACTTGTCGTTGATGTTCATCCCGTTCGGGTGGTCGTTGATGGTGATCACTTCCGCGCCCAGCTCGGCGAAGATGATCGGCGCCACCTTGTAGGTTGCGCCGTTGGCGCAGTCCAGGATGATTTTCATGCCCTCGAGGGTAAGGTGGTCGGGAAAGGTGTTTTTGCAGAAAACGATGTAACGGCCGAGGGCGTCATCAATGCGGTGCGCCTTGCCGATGTCGTCGGCGGTGGGGCGGATGTCCTTGATTTTTCCGGTAGTGATGAGGCTTTCAATCTCGCGCTCGACGCTGTCGGGAATTTTGTAGCCGTCGCGCGAGAATATTTTTATGCCGTTGTCCTGGTAGGGATTGTGCGAGGCCGAGATGACCATTCCCGCATCCGCCCGCATGCTGTGGGTGATGAAAGCGATCCCCGGCGTGGGCAGGGGGCCCACCAGGAGCACGTCCACGCCCATTGAGCATATACCGGCCGTGAGCGCCGTTTCAATCATGTAACCGCTGACGCGCGTGTCCTTGCCGATGACGATCTTGTGGCGGTTGCGGTGCCTCTTGCAGATGTGCGCCGTCGCGCGGCCGATCGCCAGGGCAGTCTCGGCCGTCATCGGCTCGATGTTGGCCACGCCGCGCACGCCGTCCGTTCCGAATAATTTTGACATAAAAAACCTAGAAGTCAGTAGTCAGAAGACAGAATTCAGAATGATGAATTTTCAGAATATTCTGACTACTGGCTACTGTTTCCTTACTCCCTTCTTCAGTAAGTTTTCCACATTCCTTCCGCGTGGTCAACAATTGACTGCAGCCAGGCGCGGGCGTTTTCCTTTACGCCGGGCGCCAGATCCGGGATAGCTCCAAGGTAAGGCTGCCCCTTAACCTTTGATATCGCCGCCAGGGCCGCATCCATGTGCCCGGCGTCGCCTTCAAACTTGGCTAGCCCTTGAAGCCGGTCCTTCATGCCCGGCCAGCGCGCCATGAAATCTTTCTGCCGCAGCAGATAGGGCTGGGCGGCTTGCCCGGCTTTCGTGTTGAGCGCGATGGATTCCGGCATTTTCCCGGAGACTTCTTCGAGCCTTTTAATCCTTTCGCGCAGGATGCAGTCAAGCTGCCGGAGCGCACCGGTCCGGCACGCGGTTTGGAATTTGTCCCCGGCCATGAAGAGTGCGCGGACGTTCCTGTACCAGGCCGAGAGGGCAAGAATGTTGCCGATGTAAACCAGGTTGTTGCGGATGATCCGGTCGATGGAGCGGTAGGCGCCGGGTGTGAATTGGGTAACTTTTGCAGGGTAGGGTCGGACAGCCGTGTCCGACCGATTTGAACGGCGGGACAGGCTGTCCCGCCCTACCGCTTTATTTGCAAGCGCTGAACCAGCTCCCGTCTGTTCCGGATAACCAACCAATCCTGCCTGCATGACATCCTTTCGCTGGACTACTCCGGCCGGGATTACGGCGCCGAAGGCCACGCGCGCCGGCCCGACCAGGCCGCCCTGGCCGCCGAGGAACACCGGGGGCTGGTCAAGGAAAACACCCGCGGGCACGTCGCCGATCAAGGAAGGAGTGGCCTTGTCGCGGTGGGGAGTGTAGTTGAAATGGATGTAGGAGGAACCCACCTCGCTGTGGTTCTTGCGGCTTGTGCCGCCGGCCATGAGGCAGTCGCAGAAATTTATGAGGCTGCCCAGGATGACGTACGGGAAAAGGACAGTTTGTTTCAACCCCACGGCGTGCGCCGCGCTCGCGCTTTCTTCCAGGATGGTGCCGGGCCGCACGTGGGCGCAGCTGCCCATGCTGCTGCCTTCAAGGAAAACAGCCCCGGAACAATAGCCCCCGGCCAGCTTTACGCCCGCGCCCAGCTGGCAATTGTCAAGGGTCAGGGGCGCTTCCGCCCCCAAAACGCATCCCGGGCCGATTGAGGTTTTTACCCCGGTAATGCGGCAGAAAGGATGTATGACTGCGTCCGGCGCAATGCATCCGGATGGAACGGAAGGATCTATGAATACCGGTGAAACCCCGGAGTTTGATTTCATTTGCTCTCAACCATACAATGTCCGCTTTTTGATGGCAATGAACTATTTTTTTCAGCGTTGATGCGCCTTGATCCGGAAATCAGATTTCCAGGGCAATCCCGCTTTCGCGGCTGAGATTCCGCAGGAGGTCAATTTTATCATCGTCAAGGGGAATGCCTTTCTCCCGGCATGCCGCAAGGGCGTCAAAGCCCCTTTCGCCCGGCAGGCGGACGGCCTTGAAGCCGGGCCGGCCGCGCGCGCTTTTCAAGTGCCTGATAAAGCGTTTCATTTCCTTCCGGTAATGTTCAGGGCCGCCGAATCTTCCGGGATTGAGGATAATGAGGCTGAACGACTGGAAAGAAGGCGCGGCCGGGTTGTTCGCGCTGCCTCCCGAGAGCGCGGCCAGCGCCTCGATGAAAAGCGCCCAGGCATAAAACTTGAAGCCTTCCAGGTCGCCGCCCGTGAACATCATGGTGCCACCCTGCTTCATGACCGCCGGATCATCGGTGGGAAATCCTTTCCCGTCAATAAACCGGTTGGTTTCCGTTTTTCTGCCCGCCTTGGCCATCTGCGATGCCATGGCCATGGACATTGTGGTTGTTGAAAAATCAGCGATCATCGGCCCTGAATCGGAGGGGAAGGCCAGCGCGATCGGGTTCGTGCTGAAACGCGCTTCAATTCCGCCGAACGGCGCCGCATCCTTGCAGGTGTTTATCTGGGCAAAAAGCATTGCCAGGTAACCGCCCTCGACCGCCGGCCGCAAGTGTGTTCCCAGGGCGCCGATCCAGTGGGTGTTCCCGGCGGCGAAGCCGATCCCGTTTTTCGCGGCCATGCGCATGGCCATTTCCCGGGCGGTCCTTACTGTCAGCGCGCCGATCACTTTCCGCCCGTCCAGCAACACGCCGGAGGGTGTTTTGGAAAGCACCTTAGCCTCGGCCCTGGGGTTTACCCTCTTTGCCTTTATCAGGTTGTAAATCACCTGGAACTGAACCAGCCCGTGCGTGGCCTGCTTGAACGCCTCTGTTTCCACGATGAGGTTTGCCAGGTAGAGCGCCTTTTCTTCCGGAACTCCGGCGTGAACCAGCAGATCCGCGCCGAAGCGCACAAGGATATTCATGTCAAGGTGTTTAAGTGTGCTTTTCATGAATTGCCGTTCCGGTCCGCTGCGCGGCGGCGGTATAAATCAGCAGTATACCCCGACGAGCCGGCGCATGTTTTCTTCCTGCTCTTCGATGCTTTCGAGCAGTTTGAACTGCACCCGCGCCCGGTCGAGGTTGTGGCCCGGGCGGTGGATCTTGAAATAGACGTCGCCCATGAGGTAATCGGCCAGGAAGCGGATGCCGATCGTGAAGGTGATGACCTTTCCGGCCGTGACCATGTTTTCGAGCTCGAGGGGCGTGAGAAACCCGCGTGCGCTCTCCAGGTAACCGCGCGCCAGGGATTCAAAAAACTCCAGGTTCAGGCGGACCTTTTCAAGGTCGCGCTCGTCTTCATCCATGGTCCTGGCCGCGGTGCGGACCATGTCGCCGAAATCGTAGAGGGATGAACCGCTCATCACGGTGTCGAGGTCTATCACGCAGATGCCGCGCCCGCTGGCGGAATCCATCATGACGTTGTTGATCTTTGAGTCGTTGTGGGAGATGCGCTCGGGGATTTGCCCGCTTTCGAGCAGGCCGGTCAGGGCGGCGGCCAGGGGTTTGCGGGCGGCGCAGAATTCTATTTCCCGCTTGGCCTCCCGGCAGCGGTTGTGCTTGTCCGAGGAGATCGCATCCTCGAGGGTCTGGAAGCGGCGCGGGGTATGGTGGAACCAGGGGATGGTTTCGTGCAGGCGCCCCCCGGGCAGGTCGGCCAGCAGGGACTGGAAGCGCCCGAAAGCGCAGGCGGTCTCGTAAGCCTGCCGGGAATCGGCGCAGATATCGCGCGTAAGGGCATTGCTGATGAAGATGTACATGCGCCAGAAATTGCCGCGCCCGTCGTGCAGGAACGGCGCGCCTTCCGCGGTCGGGATGACCGTCAGGCTCTCGCGGTCCGGGTTGGAACCGCGCATGCAGGACAATTTATTCCGGATATGGCGGGTGACGCGCAGGATGTTGTCCATCAGCAGGGGGGGATTCTTGAAGATATTGTGGTTGATCCTCTGGAGGATGTAGGGCGCGCAGCCGGAGCCGTTGCGCATGGCCACCCGGTAGGTGTCGTTGATGTGGCCGGAGCCGTAGGGGGCGATGCTTTCGCACTTGCCGGGCGCAGAGAATTTGCGGACTGTCTCTTCAAGGTATTCCGTGGCGTGATTCATAAGCGACGGGCATTGTATGCAATCGTGCCATTATGTCAATATCGGCCGCCGTTCAGCGCGTTCGGGCCCCATTTTTTTGTGATTTATATTATTGACAACGCCCGGCATATAGATAAGCATATTGTGAATTGTGCTGATTTTTGAGGATTAAAACATGCTGGGAAGGTTTTTTGACCTGTTTTCCAACGACCTTGGCATAGATCTTGGCACCGCCAACAGCCTGGTTTATGTCAAGGACCGCGGAATTGTTCTGCGCGAGCCCTCCGTGGTTGCCATACAGACCGGCACCAACCGCGTTTTGGCGGTGGGCGAGGAGGCCAAGCGGATGCTGGGGCGCACGCCCGGCAACATAACCGCCATCCGGCCGATGAAAGACGGCGTAATCGCCGACTTTGAGATTACCGAGGCCATGCTCAGGTATTTCATCCGCAAGGTGCAGAACAACCGCATAATGGTCAGGCCGAGGATTATAATTTCAGTGCCCAGTGGAATAACGGAGGTGGAAAAGCGGGCCGTCAAAGATTCCGCGACGCACGCGGGCGCCCGCGAAGTATATTTGATTGAGGAACCCATGGCGGCGGCGATCGGGGTGGGACTCCCGGTGCAGGATCCGGCCGGCAACATGATTGTTGATATCGGCGGCGGCACGACCGAGGTGGCCCTGATCTCGCTGGCTGGCATAGTATTCAGCCGCAGCGTCCGCGTGGGGGGCGATGAGATGGATGAGGCCATCATCCAGTACATGAAAAGAGTCTACAACCTTATGATAGGCGAACGCAGCGCCGAACAGATCAAGATCAGCGTCGGCTCGGCCTACCCCCTGCCGGAGGAAACCAGCATCGAGGTCAAGGGCCGCGACCTGGTGGCGGGGCTGCCGAAGACGCTCACCCTGACCTCGGAGGAGGTCCGGGAGGCGCTCCATGAGCCGGTCATGACGATTATAGAGGCAATTCGTTTTACCCTGGAACGCTGTCCGCCCGAACTCGCGGCCGACCTGGTCGACCGTGGCATCGTGGTGGCGGGAGGCGGGGCGCTTTTGCGCGGCATTGACAAGCTGGTGACCGAACAAACCGGCCTGCCGGTGCACGTGGCCGACGACCCGCTCAGCGCGGTAGCCGAGGGAACGGGCATGGTTTTGCACGAGCTCAAGTTCCTGCGCAAGGTTGCCAGTTCCGGCATCTGACATGTTCCCGGCCTGATATGTTTCGACCCCGGCCGGCCAATCGCCTCATTTCCCGCGGATTGACGCCGCCTTTTTGCCCCCGTTCCGCCGCCTGCCTGAAAAAGACATGAAATTCAACATAATACTGCTTGCTTTGTTTTTCGCGCTGGTAGGCGTCATCTTCAGCCTGCCTGAGGAGAAAACAGCCTCCGTATCCTCGGCGGTCCGGGACGCTTTTGCCGTGCCCCAGGCGGGGTTGCGCCGCGCAGCGGCCTGGATCAGGTCCTTCGGGGCCGACAACGCCGCCCTGGCGCATGAAAACATGCTGCTGCGCGCCCGGATCGAGCAGCTCAACAACGCTGCACGCCAGAACATGAACATCCATGAAGAAAACCGCAAGCTGCGCGACATGCTCAGGTTGAAGGAGGTTGCCGGCAGCAACCTTATTGCCGCGCGCCTGCTCACGCGCAACGTGAACGGGTGGTGGCGCACGGCGCGCATTGACAAGGGCGCCGGCGACGGCGTTGCCGCCGGCATGCCGGTCATCAACCACGAGGGGCTCATCGGCCAGATTGTAGAGGTTTCCGGCAGCTCGTCCGACGTGCTCTTCCTGACCAGCCCCAAGGTCAGGGTGGCCGCGCGCCTAGCGCGTTCCGGGGTTTTTGGAATCGTGCGCGGTCTGGGCGAAAGCCTGGAAGGCGACGCCCGCTGCCGGATGGATTTCATCGTCAAGGATGCGGACATCAACCGGGCCGACCAGGTGATTACTTCCGGTTTGGGCGGGGTGTATCCCGAGGGGCTGGTCATAGGTTACATAGATGAAGTCAGGATGGATTCCTCGGGCCTTTTCCGCCAGGCCGAGGTGGCTCCGGCCGCGGATTTGAGAATGATAGACCTGGTGTTCGTGGTTGCCCCCGGGGGTGGCGGCAACGGCGGCCGGGAGGCAGGCGGGAGCGGGGATAAACGATGAGCACGTTGGTAATGATTCTGGCCCTGTTTGCCGGCCTGGTTCTCGAGCAGGTCTGGCCGGCCGCGTTCCTGACGGGATTTTCCCGCCCGCCTTTCCTGGCGCTCGTCGTGGCCTACTATGCCCTCAACCATTCCATGCCGGCCATGCTCGCCGCCGCCCTGCTCGGGGGCTTCGCCGCCGACTGCGTCGGCGCGCTGCCCCCGGGCGTGACCACGCTGGCGG
>JBAYWJ010000176.1:0-7640 GCA_041674125.1 Kiritimatiellia bacterium | reverse complement strand
TCGCCCCCGCCGTATTTATTGTTCAAATAGAGCGTGATTTCAGGATCGACCGAGTCCACCGCCTTCCGCACGGCACGGGTCGCATCGGCAATCCATTTCTTGCGCGCCTTGAGGAATAATATCATTGATTTGGAATAACGTTCGGCGCCGTCTTTTTTAGATGGAAGTGGCAATCCGTATTCCTTGCGGAATTTTTCGCGGCAAAAATCGCAATAGCAAGTCAAACGGTCCCCCGCCCCGTGGTAGCGCATGCCGTCGAGATAAAAGCCATCGGGCTTGTATTTTAAGGCAATCTCCTTCAAAATGGCGCAGAACAAGTCCAGGTAGGGCGTGTTCCAGCAGAAGCTTGTTTTCATGAACCCCCCGCCCTTTTCCGCGGCAATCGAGCCATCCTCAAACCTTTCCTGCCAGGCCCGCCCCTTCTCGCGCAGGCTTTCGTGCTGGTAAGGCGGAATATAGGCGCACCACTTGAGCCCATGTTTGCGCGCAGCCTTCGAGAGTTCTGCCGCAAAGTCGCGCTTGCCGATGGCCGGGTCCTTCCGGATCAGTTTTGAATTATAGAGGGCATAGGCCTGGGTTTTGATGTCCAGCGCAACGCTGGTCGCCCCGGCCCTGGCGCAATATGCCACCCACTTTTCTATATCCAGCTTGCGTTCCCGCTCCGGGTAAAAAAGGTTGCGGAATATCTGGCGATGATCGTTATCCAAATGGCCCATGGTCGAATTTCCTTTGATATTATTTTTTAACAGGCAGTTTAACGAAAATGACCTGGTCGCACAGCACCGAGTAAGGCGCGTTAGTGTCCAGGCTTGCCTTGTCGTTCCGGGCGATCTCGGCCGGCGTGGGTGGAATGGGCTTATTGAATTTCAAGGAAACGTGGACGTCATACCGGTTGTCGTTGTCCGGCGCGGGAGGGCTGTACAGGCGCTCGCCCAGCTGCAGGTTCGTAGCCCAGCTGCGGGACGAGAACCAGATGTTGCAAACCGGAGTGACCGTGATTTCGCCCAGGTGGTAGAGGCGATAAAGGCCGGGCTGGATATCGTTGGATTCAATCGTGCACTTTGGCCCGTGGGTTTTGGTGTCGCTCTGATAAAACCCGAACGTGAAAGGTTTGTCGGGCAGGTTCACCACCGCCCCGTAGCCGAAGGCGGCATCGGGATCCTCGACAATCTTGGGGGCGCCCCTCCCGCGTGCCGGAACAAAGCGGCGCACCAGGGTTTTGTCCATGGCATTGAACGGCGCCGGCAACGGTTTTTCAACGCCGGTCATCTTAATCAGCATTTCCCAGTCATTGACCTTTTCGACGTCCAACGGGTGAAGCGAGCCAAGGCGCTTCTTGACCGCGAGATAATCGCTGAAATAGCCGGGACACGCCTTCGCAAGTTCATTCCACCCGGCCAGGGTGCGGTAGTCCAGCCCGCGCCGGAGCCGGCGCACGTTCTGGTGAAGACGTGCGTCACCGGCTGTCAGGATCTCCATTTGGTCAAACAATTCCTGCCACTTTCGCAGCGTGGAGGGAGTCACTCCGGTCAACTGGCGTTTATAACGGCTTCCGGCGCTCTGGGCCGTATTCGTGCTGGAAGCCTTCCAGGCCGCTTCCATTTCTTGCCGATAAGTCCTGGCAAGTGAGGCCGCAGGTCCATACTGGTAATCCGTGAATTCCCGGATCAACCCGTCAACATCCCGGTTCACATCCTGGAGGAGCTTGTTGTAGATAAAAACCTGGAGCTCTGAGAAATCGATTGCACCGGGACAGGCCCCGTGTGAAAATTCGAGAAAAACCCCTTCCACCCCGGCCTGCTTCATCAGCCGTATATCCGTCACCATCCGGTCAATCATGCCGTTGAACGGGTAATACCAGGTCCACAGGTGCGGCGTGAGCTTGCCCCAGGCCAGCAGGTCTTCATAGCTTTGCCGGTTAACCGGACTTTCCCAGTCCGCGTCGCTCTGGTCCTCAATATCGGCGAACTGAACCACGAGGTTGCCGGAAAATGATTTCCCGTCCGGCATGATGGGCGGCTTTTGGGTCTGGTTCAGGCGGTAGGCCAGGGTGTGGAGCAGCGTGTCCGGATGTTTATCCTTAACCGCCGCCGAAAGCTCCACCAGGTAATCATATATTGGCCCGCCGGGAGACTGGTAATTTTTCTTCAACGCGCCGCATCCAGGGCAGAAGCATAATTCGCTGGTGTTATCCATGGCGCTGACATCAATGACCAGGCGCTCCTGCCCGGCTTCTTTAAGGCGCCGGATATGTTCCATGACATTTTTAGTCAATTCCTTGCGCAGATCGGGATTGCTGAAGCAGAGCTGGTCCGCCACCCTCTTCCCGCCAGTATTCATTGAAAAATATTCCGGATTGGTTATGAAATAGTCTTTCTTCTCCACCCAGCCGAAGATATTCGTTCTTATCTGGTCTTTCGGCGTCGGGGGGATATATCCAAAAAGAGAATGGCATCCCACCGTCAGACACTTTGCTGAATAGTCCCCAGGTGAATGGTCCTTGTCCCCGATAATGTTCATGCCGTTTTGAATGAGAAAATCAAAAATCCCCCGCCCGCTAGGCTGCCGATATGCGAAAGAATAGCCGCCTTGCCTGCTAAAAGGCTTAATGGCCAGGTCGCGTTCAACGCTGAAGGACGGTTGGCTGGGGACAGATTTCCACTGCGGCGGAGTTTCCGTTATCTGGCGCCCGGTATACCAGCGGCGCCCCAACGTGTTTTCCATAAAATCGCAGGCTGCGTAAAGGTTGCCGTGCATCCCTTTCCCGTACAGCAAGATCTGCCCGCCTTCGCTCCGCGCCGCGTATTCCTGGTCCTTTAAAAACGCCAGCGGATCTTTGCCTGCGATTTTCAGCGCCGGCGCGCTCAGGCCGACAAAGATGCATTTATTGGTCACCGCAACCTGTCCGGGCGGTAAAATGGAAAATATGGCACCGGTTTTCTGGAAAAGAAAATTGGTCAAGGCGCAGGCGGCATACCTGTCGACTGCAGTCGGCTTTTCGGGCATGACAACCGCATACTCGGTTGCGCCGTCTCCGGCCAGCTGCAGCGTGGAGCCTGAAAGCGAGACCCCCGTCCGGCATGATGCTAAACCTAGCAGGACTAGCGCCACGGCCGGGAGCAAGGAGGAATACAACAAGTTACAGCATGATTTCGACATGGTACGAGCTGATTGCATTAAAATGATCTCCCTTGATCCGGCCGTTGAATATCACATGACGGCACGTATGGCCTTGGCAACTGCTTCCGCAAGCACCTTGCTTCCGAACGGGGTCATGTGGCAGCCGTCATTGCAGATGCAGCGCGCAACGCCCTTGCTGAAGACCACCCGGTTAAGGTCATTGACCGGCATGCCGGCATCGCGCATGATTTCAACGGCCGCGTCATTGTAGCGGGCGATGTGGGGCCAGACCGGCCATTCCTTCTGCGGGTGTCCGGGCAGCTTCCAGTAGCGCGGCGTGGTCGTGGCCCAGATCAGGCGGGTTTTGGGCAAACGGCTTTTGAGACGCGCCAGCAGCCTCTTCAGCCCAAGGCGGTATTGCTCCAGGAGGATTTGCGGCTCGCCGTCGCCGTAGACATCGAAGGCGGCGTCGTGGATGCCGTTGTTGGCATGCACGATATCCGGCTTCTGGTCCTCGATCCAGTCCTTGAAATGATCCAGGGTCCAGACAATGTGGCGGCAGTTATCGGCCGGCCACCAGACCTCGGCCCTGTCCTTTAGTTTTGCGGCCACCAGCTTCTGATAACCTCCGCGGATGGAATCGCCTATCAAAACAACTTTCATCGCAATATATCTCCTCTTGGCAGCAAGGGTATTTTCATTTAGTGTCGAGCGTATAACAAATATCAGCCTGCCGATGCAATAATCAATTCTCCCGGCCCGACAGCCCCGGGAAAGCCGTTTTCACATGCCTGCAAACAAGGCTGGCCGGAGACGGCTGTATAATAAGCCGTTCCTGCATAGGTATTGAACTCTTTCAAGTTCACGGCAGCATTGCCAGCATTAAAAGCGACGATCCTGTCCGTTTTGTCCACCGACACCTTGAAGCCGCATATTTGCCCCGGCGCCAAGAGGGCGATATCCGCCTGTTTAGAAAATGACGGGTAAATTTCCATGAGCGCCATGAATGATTTGGTAGGTTTGCCGGTGATGTTTTCCGTAAGGACCATCTCCGTGCTCTTGAAGTCATTATCCGTGCAGAAACGATAAGCCGGCTTTATGGCGCGCGACGCCAAGTTGGTTGCGACCACGCGCAGCCGCAAGTCGCCGCGGCTGAAGACGCCCTGTTGCTCTTCAACCCTGCTTTCGGAGCCGCCCAGGCGTGCGTAAATATTGACCGACGAGGCCCGCGCACAATCAGGGCAAACTGCTTCGACAACCATCATCCCGATAATCCGCCGCGGGTCAAAATACCAAACCTGGCGCATGTGCCAGCCGCTTTCCGGCAGAAAATGGTTCCACCCTATCCCGCCTCCATAAACCGGGGAACAGATTGCCATGCATGCCATTTTTTCAGTTACAACCATCCGGCGCAGGTAATCATATCCGCTCACGTAGGCGGAAGTTCCCAATCGCCTTCCATACCACGCCGACTCAGGCTGCTTGATCGGCGGATCTTCCAGGAGAAGATCTATCCCGGCCGCCTGCAGGGCGGAATATTTTGCCGGGGAATGCGCAACCATTGCGCCTACAAAAGTGTCCTGGCATGCCCCGGTGGTTCCGGCCCATGAGAATGTGCCGGAACGCCCGCGCGGTCCCTGGAGGCTGGCGTCGTACCTGATCCAGTTTTCGCGCGGTTTGACTCCCTTGTCAGGCCGCCACAAGTCCATGGCCCAGACCAGGAACATGCCGTTCCCATCTTTTTTCTGCGCGCGCAGAACATTAGCCAGGTAACGGTGCTCGCCTGCTTCGGGAGCCTCCGGGAACAGTGTCGCTAGCGCGTCAAGCGCATATGGGGCGCCTTCGCTCCAGTAATGTTTCCAGAATGGATCGGTGTAATATTCCACCACTCCCGTGGGTTCAACCGCGTTCGGATAGTACGCAAGGGTTTTCCGCAGCAGCTCAAGCACCCGCCGAGAGCGGGTCAGTTCCCACAGCCGCACCAGGGTCATGACTGCCAGCTGGTGGTAAACTTCGCACTCGTTTGTGCCCATGAAATAGACAAAGCCGCCGCCATCGAAAAGGCAGTCTTCCAAGTAACCCAGGAAATTCATGGCGCGCACATGGTGATCGGAGCGGTTGAGGATTCGTGAACATTCCTCCATGATCAGCATGAAGTAGGCGTCCATGTTGGGATATTTGCCGCGGCTGCGATTGCTGTCCTGATCGTGCTCCCCGACCTGCACCTCGGCAGCCTGTTCGATCACCTTCAGGTATTTCTTTTTTAATTCCTCGCCCAGGTACGGGCCGATCAGCAAATACAAATCGGTCACTGCTACAAGCGTAAAGCGGTTTATATTGTGGTCCCCCGTGCCGGGCAGTTCCCTCCACCACTTGCCGCCGTGGCAGCTGTTTAGCAGCCGGTTGATCAGCTTGACAAGCTGATCCCAAACTTCGTTGCGCCGGAATGATTTTGCTTGCGGAGAATTCCATGCGTATCCCAATAGCAGCGCCATCCCTGCCAACTCAGGCAGTATCCAGTCGTTGTCGGCGTTGATATGTTTCATCCCCAAATCTTTTGAGCGGATTGCGTCAACATCCTTGGCCATGATATCATCAACCCGACGATCCAGTTCCGCCAGATATGGGTTTCCGATCTTTTGATTATTGTTATTATTTTCACCGGCAACCGACATGATAACCTCCGTCATTCCTGCATTAATTTTACTGAATTTAACCAATCTTTATTTTGCCTTGAACTGATCGTCGCTGATTCTGACCATGATCACCTGGTCAACCAGGACACGGTCTTCCTTGGCAGTGCCGCCGTAGGTGGGGCCGTCGAATTTAAGCGACACATAAGCTTCCCAGCGGTTCTCCGCGCCCGGTTCGTAAAGGCGTTGGCCTATTTCAAGGATAGTTGAGCATGACCACTCCGGCATCCAGATCATGGCCGCGGGTGTTACGGTGACTTCGCCCAGCTTGTAAAGGCGGTAAACGCCGGGCGTGATTTGATCTAACTTGATTGAACGCCTGGTCGAAGGCGCTTTTTGCTCCTGCCGGTAGCCGAACACAAACGGCAGTTTCTGTTGGGGATGCTGCGGCGGCAGATAAGTGGTGGCGGCAAACCCAAATGCGGCATCCGGATCAAGCACTACCCGTTCCCCGACGGGGGGTTCCCCTTTGGCGGGAACAGCAAACCTGTTTGCGGGCACGAAGCGCTTGACGCGGCTTTGATCAAGTCCGGCAAGTTCCGGTGGCAATGGCTTGACCTGGCCGCCGCCCTTTATGATGGTCGCCAGGTCGCTGACAACCGAATCGCCCAATGGCATCCACTTGCGCCCAATGACGGCAAAACCCTCGGGGCGGGACGCCCGCTCCTGCTCCCATACCGCCATGGGCAAAGGCGGATTTTTCTCGGCAGCGCTTATCCGTTCAACAAACAACTGGTGGTCGCGATATATTTCCGGGTATTTTGCCTTTATCTCAAACCATTTCCAGAGCGTGGCTATATCAATCGAGCGCCTGGCAAGTTCCACGTTGACCCGGCACCGGTCCGGGCCCTTGGCCGCTAATTTCATCATGCGGTCAAAATATCCCTGCCAGCGGTTGATATTTTCCGGAGTCAGATACGGGAAATTATTCTGTTCAAGCGGGGCATGAAATGACACGCCCAGCGGCAGTCCTTTCGTGATCATCTCTTTGCGGGCCGCTTCGAGCTCGTTCAAATACGTCCTGGCCAGCTCCGCCGCGGGTCCGTACATGTAATCGGTAAATTCGCGTATGATTTCGCCGGTATCGGCATTAATGTCCTTCCGGAGTTTGTAGAAAAGATAACTGCGCAGCTCGCTGAAGGCCGAGCGGCTGTGCAAATCCTGGTCCATTTGAATCCCGCGGACGCCAGCCGCGTGCATGAGGCGCATGTTGCTGACCAGCCGGTCAATATCGCCGATCGGCAAATACATTGCCGCCCCGTAGGGACCATAATAAAGCGAAATAAGGTTGCCTTCCCGGAGGAGGGCCGCCCACTCCTTCAAATGCCTGTATGTTTCCTGGTTTTTTTCGTCGGGATGGGTCCAATCCGCGAAAAGGCAATCCTCGATCGGCGCAAAATTAATCATCAGATTTGAAGGCAGTTTCTGCCCCGCAGGCATTTTGGGCGGGATCTGCGTCTGTGACCGGCGATAGGCAATTGTGTAGACATGCGTTTTGGAATATTTTTCCTGCAAGATGCCGCACAGATCTATAAGATAATCATAGAGCGGTCCGCCCGGGCTTTTGTGTTTATCCATCAGCGCCTTGCACGCCGGACAGTGACAGAACATATCCGGGGTATCGAGGGCGCACACGCAGACCGTGATGTCATCGCCCTCCACCTCGATAAGCCGCAAAACCTGCTTCGTAAATTCAGCGCGCAAATCCGGGTTGCCGAAGCAGAGCTGGCGCGGCGCGCGCTTGCCATCCGCGTTCATTGAATAATAATCCGGGTTTGTCGTAAAATAGTCTTTTTTCTTCTGCCAGTCGAAATAGGCCGCGAACCG
>JBAYWJ010000175.1:0-7727 GCA_041674125.1 Kiritimatiellia bacterium | reverse complement strand
CGCATGCCCTGCTTGATCGCCGCCTGCTTGATCACGTTCGATGACTCGCGCCCGATGATGAGGGGGCGAATGGCGTCGTTCACGACCAGCACCTCGAAGATGCCTTTGCGCCCGAGGAAGCCCGTGCGACGGCATTTTTCACATCCGGCCGACTCGTAAAAGCGCGTTCCCTTGATGCTGCCGGCGGGGAAATCAATTTCATTCAGGAAAGGTTCCTCAATTGCCACCTCGCGCTTGCACTGGTCGCAGAGAATCCTGACCAGGCGCTGGGCCACGATGGCCTCGACCGAGGAAGCCACCAGGAAAGGCTCGACGCGCATGTCTATCAGGCGCGTGACGGCGCCGGCGGCGTCGTTGGTGTGCAGGGTGCTGAAGACCAGGTGGCCGGTCATCGAGGCGCGGATGGCGATTTCGGCGGTTTCGTAGTCGCGGATCTCGCCCACCATGATCACGTCCGGGTCCTGGCGCAAAATGTGCCTGAGGCCCATCGCGAATGTGAGCCCGATTTCGGGACGGACCGCGATCTGGTTCACGCCGGAAATTTCATACTCGATCGGCTCCTCGACCGTGATGATCCGCTGGTCGATGGAGTTGATCGTGTGCAGGCAGGAATAGAGCGTGGTGGATTTGCCGGATCCGGTGGGGCCGGTCACGAGCATGATCCCGTGAGGCTTCTGGATAAGCTTGCGGATGATGGTTTCGTCCGAGCGGCTCATGCCGATGCCGCTCAGGTCCAGCAGGCCGGCGCCGCGCGTCAGCAGGCGCAGGCTGATGCTCTCGCCGTAGACCGTGGGGATGGTTGAAACGCGGATATCCAGGCTCTCGCCGTGGATGGTGAGGCCGATGCGGCCGTCCTGCGGCAGCCGCTTTTCGGCAATATCCATGGAGGCCATGACCTTGATGCGGGAAATGATCGCGGCCTGGAAGCGCTTCAGCTGGGGCGGCATGGAGGTCTGGTGCAGGACGCCATCCACCCGGTAGCGGATGCGCAGCTCGTCCTCCATCGGCTCGAAGTGGATGTCCGTGGCGCGGTCCTTGTAGGCCTCCCAGATGACCTGGTTGACGAACTTGACGATGGAGGCCTCCTGGTCCAGATCGCTCAAATCCACCTTATCCAGCAGCGCCTGGGAGGGATCCTCGATGTCGTTGTCCTCGATCAGCCTTTCGACCGTGTCCGCTCCTACTCCGTAAAACTTGTTGATGGCCTTGGCGATGTCGGCCGAGGGGCTGAGCACCATCCGCACCCGCAGGCCGGAGACCAGGCGCACCGCGTCCGCCACGTTGGCGCTGAAGGGATCGCTGGCGGCGATTTTGATGGTTCCGCTTTCGACCGCGACGGGAAAAATGTTGTACTGGAAAACCACCTTGGCCGGCAGGCGCGCGAGTACCTCGTTGCCCACCGCCAGCTCGGTCAGGCGCTGGAAGGGCACGGACATCGCCTTGCCGATGGCCGAAAGGAAATCGGCCTCGGCCGCAAAGCCGGAGTCCACCACCAGCTGCGTCACCGAGGCGTTGCCTTCTTTCCTGCTTGAAAGCAAGCTGGCGATCTGTTCATCCGAAAGCAGCCCGCAGCGCCGCAGCAGGTCGGCCAGGCGCGTGCCGGCCGGCCCGGAGGCGGCACTGCCTTCCTGGCGGACCGGCGAAGTTGTCTTGCTGTCTGACATGCTATTAAAGTTATGTTTTTCGGCGTCGATTGTCAAGCCGCGCCGTGCCCGGACGCTGCCGCCAGCTCCCGCGCCAGCCAGGCGATGTCGCCGTGCTGGCGGCCCGCGACAATGTTCCTGAAATGCGGGCCGCAGAAAGGCAGCGTATCAAGCGCGTCCGTGCTTTCTGCGCGCGCCCCGAGCAGTTTCAGCGGATCCAGGGCAATGAAGGTCCACTCGCTGAAAGTGCCCTTCCGGCTCCGGGCCAGGTGCATTTCCCGGCGATTGATGACGGATACATCTCCCTGGCGGTATGGAAATATTTTGTCCTCAACCACAAAAATGCCAGCGCCCGAATGGCAATAACCGATTTCCAGGCAATCATGAATGTGCAGGCGCGTTATCGGCTTGTCGGATTGCCGGTAAACACCGCTGAAATCGGTGACGGGAAAATCAGCGGGTAACGAAACCGGCGAATATTCGAGATGGTAAATAGTTTTTGATCGTTTTTGCATATATTTTGGGCTTTTATCGGTAGATATGATACAAATAATAGGTCTTAATTCAAGCGTTTAAGCAAACGCAATGCCCTAAAAACAAGTCACATGTTATTAAAGGCGGATTATTCAATGCACTATCCCAACGCCCGGTCACTTGAAACCCTCCTGCAGCAAATTACGGCCTTCAGCCGGCTCAAACACGAGCAGGGCGCCGCGCATATTGTCCGCACCCTGGCAAAGGCGGAACTCGCGCTTGGCGCCTGCCTGGCGCAATTGAAACAATTGCCCCCGGATGCAACCAAAGCCCGGCGGGAACCCGATGACCTGCGATCCATCCGCCTGCTCCGCCCCATGGGACCCCGCCGCCTGTGGGTAAAATTCGACGATGCAAAATACCGCCGGAGCATCGCAGGGGCACTGCTGGGCAGGTTCGCCGGCTGCACGCTGGGGGTTCCGGTCGAGGGGCAGTCAATTTTGTCCATGCAAAACCTGGCCCGGGAATGCGGCGGCAATTTACCACCCGCCGGCTACTGGCGGCGTGTTTATGATCCTTCTCATCTCCAGTACGGTATCTCCCGGCGTGAAAACTTTACGCGCGCCGGAATGAACGGCGTGCCGGTGGATGACGATATTGCCTACACCCTCCTGGGACTTCTCACGGTCGAGCGCTACGGACCGGAGTTTACCACCGCGCAAATTGGAAAATCATGGCTCAGATACCTGCCGACGGCATGCACCGCCGAGAAAGCGGCGCTTGAAAATCTCAAGGCGGGCGTGGGTGCCATGCAAGCGGCAGAAAAAAACAATCCTTACTGTGAATGGATCGGGGCCGAAATTCGCGCCGACCCGTGGGGTTACATGGCGCCAGGCTGGCCGGAGCTGGCGGCCGGGATGGCTTACCGCGACGCCTGCTTGAGCCACAGGCGCAACGGGATTTACGGTGCGATGTACTTTGCGGCGGCAATCGCGGCTGCTTTCGCGGTTAAGGATCCGGTGGAAGCGCTTGAAATAGGACTGAGCGAAATTCCGCGCAATTGCGCGCTGGCCCGGGCCGTGCGATGGGCGCTGCATGTGGCGCCGCGCATCCGGAACTACCGCCAGGCCCGGGAAGCCGTAGACCGGCGCTTCAGGGATATGCACGCCGTTCACACGATCAACAACGCCTGCCTGACAATCTGGGGTATAACGATCGGCAGGACTGATTTCAGCAGGGTCATCGGGGAAACCGTCGCCATGGGGCTCGACAACGATTGCACCGCCGCCACGGCCGGCAGCATCGTGGGGGCCGTGGTGGGCAAAGAAGGAATACCCTCCCGCTGGCACAGGCCATTCCGCAACAAAGTCCATTCATACCTTATCGGCAAACCTTCTTTTAAAATCACCGGGCTGCAAATGCGGTTTGCGCTGCAGGCCGCCAAGGTGTATGCTGCGGCGCAGTAAACATGAAACCCGGCGTCAGGATTTTAAATTACGGATCGCTGAACCTTGACCTGGTTTACGCAGTGCCGCACATCGCCAGGCCCGGGGAAACCATTTCAAGCGCGAGCCGCCGGGTCCACGCCGGGGGGAAAGGCGCCAACCAGTCCGTGGCCGCCGCGCGCGCCGGCGGGAAAATATACCATGCCGGCAAGGTTGGCAGGGACGGGGAATGGCTTGTTGAAAAGTTGTCGAAAGCCGGAGTGGACGCGCGCTTCGTGAGCACGGCGAAAGAAAACACGGGCCACGCGGTTATCCAGGTTGACTTCAAAGGTGAAAACGCCATTTTTATTTTCCCCGGCGCTAACCAGCTCATGACCAGGGCCGGGATCGACGGCGTTTTGGACAATTTTTCGGCCGGCGATTACCTGATGCTTCAGAATGAGATCAACGAAATCAGCTACCTGATGCACTCCGCCCGCGAGCGGCGGATGAAAGTGTGTTTCAATCCCGCGCCCATGGACGGCCGGGTGGCGCGCTACCCGCTGCGCAAGGCAAGCTTCCTTATCCTGAATGAAACCGAAGGGGCGGCGCTTGCGGGCCGGTCCGGCCCGGAGGCCATCCTGCGCCGGCTCTCGCAACAGTATCCTGAAACAGAAATAGTCCTCACCATGGGGAAACAGGGCGCGGTTGCCGTCGGGCCCGGCGCACCGGCTATCCGGGCTCCGGCCTTCCGCGTCAGGGCGGTTGACACCACGGCCGCCGGCGACACTTTCATCGGGTATTACGTGGCGGGGCGTGCATCCGGCATGGATCTCGGCCCCTGCCTGCGGCAGGCCTGCGCGGCGGCGGCGCTGTGCGTAACGCGCCCCGGCGCCATGGATTCCATTCCATCCATGGCAGCGGTTCGCAGGTTCACGGGCGCTTTAAAATAGGCAAAAATTTGTTTGACTTGCGGCAGTTTTTCCCTATTTTATTGCCTTTCACGCGCTAACTGAATCAATTAATATGGGCTAAATATGAACGCTTATGCGGTAATTCAAACCGGCGGCAAGCAGTACCGGGTGAGCCAGGGTGATGTGTTGGAAGTAGAGCGCATCACGGCCGAAGCCGGGTCCGAAATTGATGTCAAGCCGGTGCTGGCCGTTTCCAACGGCACGGATCTCGCAATCGGCCGCCCGGAGGTGGAGCAGGCCTCGGTCAAGGCGGTTGTTCTCCAGCACATCCGCGGGCCCAAGGTGGTGTCTTTCAAGATGAAACGCCGCAAGGGCTACCACCGCAAGAAGGGGCACCGCCAGGAGTTGACGGTCCTGAAGATAAAGGAAATTAAGCATTAAAATCTGCTCACGCCAGGCCGCCAGGACCGCAAAGATATGTTTTTTATCCGGAGCGCCTTGCGTCTTTGCGTGAGAATGTTTTAATAACACACTAATCGGGAAAAATCACCATGGCGGAAACAAAAGGCGGCAGTCATGCGGTAAACGGGCGCGACAGTTGCGGCAAGCGCCTGGGCGTTAAATGCTTTGACGGCGAAGTTGTCAAGGCCGGGGCCATCATCACGCGCCAGCGCGGGACGGTTTTCAAACCCGGCACAAACGTCGGGCGCGGCCGCGATTTCACCCTCTTTGCCCTCAAGCCGGGCGTCGTGCGCTTTGTCAAGCACAGCAAGATCATCCGGATCGAGGAAACAGCCCCCGCGAAGTGAAAGGCCACCGCTTCATTGAAACGGCGAAGGCCCTCCTGATCGCCGGCAAGGGCGGCGACGGATGCTGCAGTTTCCGGCGGGAAAAGTATGTCCCCATGGGCGGGCCCGACGGCGGCGACGGCGGCCGAGGCGGCAACATCATCCTCAAGGCCGACAAGAACACAGATTCCCTCATCGCCTTCTATTACCGCCCCGAGCGCCGCGCCCCTGAAGGCGGGCGCGGCCGCGGTAAAAAAATGCACGGGCGCAACGGCGAGGATTTGGAGCTCCAGGTCCCCTGCGGAACCGTCATATCCGACCTGGATACCGGCGAAATACTGGCCGACCTTGTCCGGGAAGGGGACACGACCGTGATTGCGCGCGGCGGCAAGGGCGGGCTTGGCAACGTCCACTGGCTCACCAGCACCCACCGCGGCCCGCGGGAGCACACTCCCGGAGCGCCGGGCGAAACCAGGAAGGTCAAGCTGGATCTAAAGATCGTGGCCGACATCGGTCTGATCGGGTTTCCGAACGCCGGCAAATCCACCCTGATCGGAGCCATCAGCCACGCCCACCCCAGGGTCGCGCCCTACCCCTTTACCACGCTTTACCCCGTGATCGGCACCATCAAAAGCGACGATCCCTACAGCGAGTTCGAGTATAAGGTGGTGGACATACCCGGGCTCATCAAGGGCGCCCACTCCGGCTCCGGCCTGGGGCATGATTTCCTGCGCCACGTCGAGCGCACGCGCGCGCTGCTTTTTATCGTGGACATGGCCGGCACCGACGGCCGGCACCCCGCCGATGATTACCTGACCTTGCGCGATGAGATCGGGCAGTATGCGCGGGAGCTGCTCGACCGCCCCGCGCTCGTGGCGGCCAACAAGATGGACATGCCGGAGAGCGCCAAATTTCTAAAGGAATTCGTACGGCGCACGAAGTGCAAGCCGATCCAGATCAGCGCCCTGGCCGGCACGGGTCTTGACGAGCTGAAAAAGAAGATGGCCGGACTGGTTGCCAGCACAATCTAAAACTGCCGCAATAGCCGACGTTTTAACTTTGCCATGAAGTTCAGCAAAACGCATGCTTCAATATTATTGTAGCCGGCCTCGCTGAGGCCGGACCGGGGTCTACGCCCCCGGCTACAACCCTGAGTAGCCCAAGGTTAGCAATAATACCACTATCCGCCCGGATTATTTCAGATAAAATTTTCCGCCGTAATCCCGGAATTCCCCGCACATGGCCTTGATCTTTTCATCGGTGTGCCCGATGGCCTGGGGCGAGGCGTACCACTGCGCCATGAAGCCACCGTCAAACTTGCCGAAGGTGTCTATCAGTCGGCGGGCGTAGGCGCGCACGTCTTCCACCGATCCCCTGACCATGGTTTGCTGGATATCCACCGGGCACCAGAAGCAAATCCGCCCCCCGAAGCGCCGGGCGAGGTTCTCCATGCCCATGTTTTCCTGCTGGTCCATCTGGATGACGTCCAGCTCGGCCTCGATGAAATGCTCAAGGAGGTCGGCGATATTTCCGCAGGAATGCAGCATGGTCAGCATGCCTTTGCCGTGGGCGTGGGAATAGACCCGCTTGTAGGCCGGCTTCCAGAACTCGGCGAACATGTCCGGTGAAACCATGGGACGGTCCTGCAGTCCCCAGTCGTCGCTCGACATAACCCCGTCAACGCCCAGCTCGGCGAAACGGTCCACCGCCTCGATCGCCATGTCCGCCAGGCGGTTGAGCAGCTTGCGCAGCCGGTCGGGGGATTCGTAGGGATCGGTCCAGGCCGCCTCGTGGCCGCGCAGGTATTCGAGGCGGTGGATCAGGCTCAAGGGGATGCCGGCCAGGACGAACTTGTTGCCGGTGTTTTTCTTGAGGATTTCACGCGCGGAGTCATAGCGGGCTCTGATGGTATAATCCGGGAACTTGAAGCTGTCGAGCCTGGAAAAATCTGCCAGGGGGTGGCAGGTCACCTGCCCCATGGTCTTGTCGTCTTTGAGCTTGCTCCAGATGCAGCCGAACTCGTCCTCGCGCTCGCGCTCGGTATTGACCTTCGGCTTCCAGGCCGGGTCGGCGGTCGGGCCGATGCAGTAAAGGTCGCTCACGAATCCGGGCGGCATTATCCCGAGCGGGATCCGGTCGGGCTTTTTGAATTTAACCGCGCGCTGGACGCATTCTTTTGATGACATCATTGCAGTGCTCCTGAATGTTTTGTTCGATCAAAAAGTCATATTATTTTGCCTGATCATGCTTAATTTGCCGCGATACTATCGCGGCCTGCAGAATGTATCGAATCCACTGCAGGCCCGTATAGTATACGGGCATTCCAACATTGCCGGCCAGCAAAGAGAATCCAAAATATTGTTTATCAAAACATCAGGCAGAATACCCTGTGGCTCTTGACCTCCCGCCTTCGCGTAGCCCGCTTCGGTGGGCGAAGGAAGGTCGTAGCCCCTTGGGCGAAGTAGGTTGCCACAGGGATGAATG
>JBAYWJ010000174.1:0-7777 GCA_041674125.1 Kiritimatiellia bacterium | reverse complement strand
GTAAAACCGGCGCGCGCCCATGGCAAAGACTTCTACCGGGCTGGCCGAGATCCACCAGTTGACAAGGTCGAAATGGTGCGTCGCCTTGTGCACCATCAGGCCGCCGGAATTTTTCTTCTCCCTGTGCCAGCGGCGGAAATAATCGGCGCCGTGCCGCGTGTTGAGCAGCCACTGGAAATCAACCGAAAGCACCCGGCCGATCGCGCCGCCCATGAGCATTTCCTTCACCTGCGTGCGCGGGGGCGAGTAGCGGTAGTTGAAGGTAACCCGAACTTTGCGCCCGGTGCGTTTGGCGGCGTCCACGATGGCCTGGCATTTTTTATTGTCGATAGTCATGGGCTTTTCGGTGATGACGTCGCAGCCCAGCTCCATGGCGCGGATGATATACTTGTCGTGGAAGCAGTCCTTGGTGGTGACGATTACCTCATCCGGCTTCTGCTCCCGGATCATGCGGTCGAAGGCGGTATCGGCATACTCCGGCACGGGAGCGCCCTTGAATTCATTCCGGATCCTCTCGTTGGCAAAGCGCAGGCGGCCGGGGTTGTTGTCGCATATGCCCACCAGCTCGGCATATTTGGACATTTTGCCGTAAATGGCGTCGGTGTACATCATCGCCCGCCCGCCCATTCCCACATGGACATATTTCTTCCTGAGATTTTTCATTTATCCCGCCTCTTCTATAATTTAAAGTAAGGCTTGAAACAATTCCGGTAAACTCGATTCATAATAGTCAGGACGGCAATTTATTCAACACGAATCCAATGAAATATTCCGCAGCGATGATGTAAATTAAATTGAAATAATGCTTGTCATGCCACGGCGCTTGTTTTATGAATGCAAGAAAGACAGGCAATAATATTCCGGAGAACAGATCATGTCCAATATCCCGAACGACCTCAAGTACACCAAAACGCACGAATGGGTCCGGCAGGACGAAGACCTGCTGGAAATGGGAATAACCGATTTTGCCCAGCACCAGCTTTCCGACGTGACCTTCGTGGAGCTGCCTGAAGTCGGGACCCATTTTTCGGCCGGGAAGGAAATGGTGGTCGTGGAATCAATCAAGGCCGCCGCCGACGTCTACGCCCCGGTCGCCGGGACGATTGCGGAAGTCAACACGAGCCTCGCGGATGACCCGAGCGTGGTCAATTCCGATCCCTACACCGCGGGCTGGCTGGTCAAAATGACCCCCGACAATCCCCAGGATGCCGCCTCGCTTCTGGCGCCGGCGGATTACGCGGCCTTGGCCAAGGAATCCTGAGCGCGACAGCTCACAGCCCCAGTTCGGACTTTGCCTCCGCAAACATGGCCATGGCGAAATCCAGGTCGGCTTCGGAATGCGCCGCCGATATTTGCACCCTGATGCGCGCCGTGCCCTGGGGCACCACGGGGTAGAAAAATCCTATAACGTAAATGCCCTTCTCCAGCATCCTGGCCGCCATGGACTGGGCCAGGCGCGCGTCGCCCAGCATGATGGGCACGATCGGGTGCTCGCCGGGCTTGATCTGGAACCCCAGCTTCGCCATGCCCTCGCGGAAGCGCCGCGTGTTGGCCATGAGGCGCTCGCGCAATTCGCCCGAGGATGAGATGAGTTCGATGGCCCTCAGGGACGCGGCCGCCACGACCGGCGCGAGCGTGTTGGAAAACAGGTACGGCCGCGAGCGCTGGCGCAGGAAATCTATTATTTCCTTCCGGCCGCTGGTGTAGCCGCCGCTGGCGCCGCCGAGGGCCTTGCCGAGCGTGCCGGTGATGACGTCAACCCGGCCCATGACGCCGCGGTGCTCGTGTGTGCCGCGCCCGCTCTTGCCCATGAAACCGACCGCGTGTGAATCGTCTATCATTACCAGGGCGGAATATTTGTCGGCCAGCTCGCAGATCTCGCCCAGGCGGGCTATGGATCCATCCATCGAAAACACGCCGTCGGTCGCGATCATCCTGAAGCGGGCCCGGGCCGTTTCTTTAAGCTTGGCTTCCAAATCGGCCATGTCGGAAGTCTTGTAGCGGAAGCGCTGCGCCTTGCACAGGCGGATGCCGTCAATTATGCTGGCGTGGTTGAGCTCGTCGCTGATGACCGCGTCGGGCTCGGAAAGCAGCGTTTCGAACAAGCCGCCGTTGGCGTCAAAGCACGAGGAATAGAGGATGGTGTCTTCGGTGCCCAGGAATTCCGTGATTTTTTTCTCCAGCTCCTTATGGACCGACTGCGTCCCGCAGATGAACCGCACCGAAGAAAGCCCGTAGCCCCAGCGCCGGAGGCCTTCCGCGGCCGCCTTGAGCACCTCGGGATGCGCGGCCAGGCCGAGGTAGTTGTTGGCGCACATATTCAGCACCTCGCGGCCGTCCCTGACCTTGATTTTCGCTCCCTGCGGGGTGACGATGACCCGCTCGCCCTTGAACAAGCCGCTCTCTTCTATTTTTTTCAGCTCAGAGGTCAAATGTTGTTTTATATCACCGAACATCGCTTGAATCTCCCATGTTTCTGATTTTAGATTTTGGATTTGTGAATATTTCTTATGTTTTTTTCTGACTATGTGCCTCTAAGGCGGGCTTATGCCCGCAACCCAAATTCGAAATCCGAATATCTAAATTCGAAACAAATTATAAACTCGAATATTTCAATGTCAGAAACTTCTTGTTTTGAATTTTGGCAATTCGAGTTTGTTCTCGTGCTCCCGCCTTCGCGAAGCACACGCTTCGGTGGGCGTAGGAAGGTCGTAGCGAAGGCTTTACTTCGCAGAGTAGCATCTAATTTCGGATTTTCCGCCACTGGCGGATCTGCCTATGGAACGACGTGCTTCAAATTTAAAACGCATCAGAAATAAAGTTCTCCGCAAGAGTGTATCATGTCTTAACGGAACGGTCTAACCTACTCCTCCACGGTTCTGGCTGCGAAGGCTGGATGCCTTTGAAACTTTGTCACTTCAGCTCAGGCCGTCCAATCCAGAACGACCTTCCCGGAATTGCCCGAGCGCATGACCTCGAAGGCCTTTTCGAATTCAGTGTAATGGAACCGGTGAGTAATGATGGGGGCAATGTTAAGCCCGGACTGGATCATGGCGGTCATCAGGTACCAGGTCTCGTACATTTCGCGCCCGTAAATGCCCTTGATAAAGAGGCCGTTGAATATGACCGTGTTCCAGTCGATCTCGGTCCCGGGGGGCAGGATGCCGAGCAGGGCGATTTTGCCGCCGTGGCACATGCCGGAAAGAATATCGCGCAAACCGGCCGGGTTGCCCGACATTTCCAGGCCGACGTCAAAGCCCTCCTTCATGCCAAGTTTTTTCTGGGCGTCGCGGATGTTTTCAGTGCGCACGTCCAGGGCGAGGGTGGCGCCCATCTTGCGCGCCAGCTCGAGGCGGTAGGGATTGACGTCGGTTATCACCACGTAGCGCGATCCGGCGTGCCTGGCAATGGCCACCGCCATGATGCCGATCGGGCCGGCGCCGGTGATGAGGACGTCTTCGCCCAGAACGCTGAACGAAAGGGCCGTGTGGGTGGCGTTGCCAAGCGGGTCGAAAATTGAGATTATATCCAGCGGTATCTTGGGATCGGCATACCAGACATTGGTGACCGGTATGCTCAGGTACTCGGCGTAGGCGCCGGTGCGGTTGACCCCCACCCCGCTCGTGTTCATGCAAAGGTGCCGCCGGCCGGCCAGGCAGTTGCGGCAGCGCCCGCAGACGATGTGCCCCTCGCCGCTGACAATGTCACCCGGATGAAAATCGGTGACGTTGGAGCCGACTTTCTCGATCCTGCCCACGAACTCATGGCCGATCACCATGGGGGTTTTGATGGTCTTCTGCGACCAGGCGTCCCAGTTGAAAATGTGCACGTCTGTGCCGCAGATGGCCGTTTTCATAATCCTTACCAGGACATCATTGATACCTATTTCCGGCACCGGCACTTCGTCCAGCCAGAGGCCCGGCTCCGGTTTCTTCTTCACGATCGCCTTCATTGTTTTCATCATAATGTTTTCCTTAACACTGAAAATATGTTTTTTGTTTCATTAACCACTCATTCAACGTTTGTCATTCCCGCCCGCCTGCATCGCTGTGCGAAGCATTGCCGGCAGGCGAAGGCGGGAATCCAGAAACCATCAATATGATCTGGATTCCCGTTTCCACGGGAATGACAGAATAACTGATGATAAAGCAATTCTTGCCTGACTATCTGCAGGATGCTTTAATTAAAAACATGATTCTGATATTATGCCTTCACTTGTAAAATAAAAGATTATTTTACTAAAAAACAATGAATGCCAACGCCATATTCATCAACCGGCCCGTGCCTTACAGGGACGGCCTGGTTCTCCAGGAAATAATACTGGAAAAAAGGATAAGGGACGAGATCGCGGACACCGTTATTTTCCTGGAACACCTGCCGGTGATCACCCTCGGGGTGAGGTCAAAGCCGGAGCAGGTTCTCCTTCCGGCGGACGAGCTGCGGGCCAGGCGAATCGAATTGACGGAATCGTCGCGCGGGGGTGCGGCCACCTTTCACTGCCCGGGGCAGCTCGTGATGTATCCTGTTATCAAGCTCGGGGCCGGCAAGGCGGATGCGCACGGCTACCTTCACAACCTCGAGGAAGTGGCCATAAGGACCGCGGCCGGGTTCGGGGTAGCGGCCTGCCGCAGGCCGGGCATGACCGGGGCCTGGACCGAAATGGGCAAACTCTCGGCCATTGGCGTCAGGTTCAAGCGCTGGGTAACCTGGCACGGCATGAGCTTCAACGTGAAGCCTGACATGGCCGGGTTTGACGCCATCATTCCCTGCGGACTCAAGGGCGAAAGGGTGGCCTCGCTGCAATCCCTGCTGGGGGCGTCCTGCCCTTCCATTGAAAAGGTCCGCCGGGTAATGGCCGCGCAATTCTCCGCGGTGTTCTGCCGCGAGATTTCAGTCCTGCGCCGGGAAAGCTTCAAGCCCTGGCAAACATCCTCCTTTGTGGACCGGCTGGATTGAAAAAGACCGGATCCCCCCTGCGCCAAGGGCTACGGAGGACAAGCCCGATTTCGTCTGCGCCCCGTGGCGCGTACCATGTTCCATACCAATTTCGGGATGGGTTCTAGCCTTCCCCTGCAAAATGGCAGCGGCTGAAGCGGCTATCGGCCGTTTTTTTAATTTCCGGGGCCATTTGGCCGCAAACGCTCTTCGCAACCGGGCAGCGCGGATAAAACGGGCATCCGCCGGCCGTCACCGGCAAGGTTTCCGGTTCGCCGTCCGAGCCGGGCCGGGCGGAACGCTTCCGGCGCGGCCGGTCGATGTCAGGGACCGCATCCAGAAGGGCGCGCGTGTACGGATGGGCGGGACGGGCATAGACCTCGGCGGTCTTTCCCTCTTCCATGATCTGGCCAAGGTACATCACGTATACGCGCGTGCACATGTAGCGCACCACCGCCAAATCATGGGCTATGAAGAGGAAGGAAAAACGCTGCCGCGCCTGCAGGTCCTTCAGCAGGTTGAGGATCTGGGCCTGGATGGAAACATCCAGGGCCGAAACCGGCTCGTCGGCGATGATAAATTCCGGATTCACCGCCAGGGTGCGCGCGATGCCGATGCGCTGGCGCTGGCCGCCGCTGAATTCGTGCGGATACCTGGCCGCATGGGCCGGCTCCAGGCCCACGTCCCGTAGAAGGCGGGCAACCATCTCCCGGCGTTCGCACCGCGCACCGATCCGGCGCACCGAAAGGCATTCTTCGAGCGCGGAGCCGATTGAAAGGCGCGGGTTGAGCGATCCGTAGGGGTCCTGGAATACCATTTGCGCCCGGCCGCGGTAGGTGAAAAGGTCCCGGCCCCGCAGGGCGGTAACGTCGACCCCGTCATAAATGATCCGGCCGCGCGCGGCCGGCACGAGGCGCATGACGGCCGCGGCCAGGGTGCTCTTGCCGCAGCCGCTTTCACCAACGAGCCCCACGCTCTCGCCGCGATCAACAGCGAGCGTCACGCCCCGCACGGCCTGCACAGGCCTGCCGTGGGCGCCGGCATAACTGACATGCAAATCTTTTATTTCCAGAAGTGGCATTTTACCCCGTGCGTTCCTGTTATTATATCCTCGGCCGGCTCGTTCTGCCGGCACAAATCCCTTGCCAGCGGACAGCGCGGGTGGAACCTGCACCCCGCCGGCGGCTCGGCCGGATCCGGCGCGTTGCCGGGAATGCCTTCCATGCGCCCGTTGCCGGCAGAGAGACGCGGCACGGCCCCCAGGAGTCCGCGCGTGTAAGGATGGGCGGGGGCGGAAAGGATTTCCTCCGTCAAACCCCGCTCAACGATCATGCCGGCATACATAACGTTCACCCTCCGCGCCATGCCGGCCACAATGCCGAGGTTGTGGGTTATAAGCAGTACCGCCATGCCGAATTCCTCCTGGAGGCCGGCGAGCAGGTCGAGAATCTGCGCCTGGACTGTCACGTCCAGCGCCGTGGTGGGCTCATCCGCCACGAGCAGCTTCGGGCGGCAGGCCAGGGCCATCGCGATCATCACCCGCTGCTGCATGCCCCCGCTTAGCTCGTGCGGATATGAGTGCAGACGGCGCGTTGGATCGGATATGCCAACAAGGTCCAGGAGGCGCGCGGCTTCTGCGCGGAAATTAAGATGCGCGGCGGGGCGTGACGCCGCTGCCCTGCCTTTACCTGAAAATACTTTGCTGGCAGGGCCCGGGCATCCTTGCCCTGACTCTCCGGGAGGTCGGGACAACCCGGCCTCATCCAATTCCCTTTCAGCCAGCTTTCCCCGATGCAGGCGCAATGATTCGATGATCTGGTAACCGACCGTAAAAACCGGGTTGAGCGACTGGGATGGCTCCTGAAAAATGTATGCTATGTCCGCTCCCCTCAGCTTCTGGAGGCTGCCCATGCTCATTTTCAGCGTATCGGCGCCGTTGAATAGGATGCTGCCCCCCGCGTGGTAGCCCGGGGCCGGGACCAGGCGGGTGATGGCCATGGCCGTCACGCTCTTGCCGCTGCCGCTCTCGCCGACCAGCGCCACCGTCTCGCCGCCGGCAACGTCGAAGCTCACGCCGTCCACCGCGCGTATCGGCGCGGCGCGCGTCCGGAAATAGAAACGCAGGCCGCGGATGGAAAGGAGCGGGGCGAACCCGCCCGCTTCGACGTTTCTTTCCTGGCTTGGCATGTTCATCTGGCAATGATCCTTTTCAATTCAGCCAGGCGTTTTATATTCCAGGTCGCCGGGGGTTCGGGCCATTTTGCCGTGTGGCCGCTGACAATAAAGGCGGTCAGGGCCCCCGCCCTTTGGCCGGCCTGGATATCAAAGATGTAATCGCCGACAACGATCATTTCCGCCGGCGCAACAGTGAGCTTGCGCGCGGCGTAATGGACGCCGTCCGGATGGGGCTTTAATTTCCCGGAATTTTCCCGGGTGACAATCACTTTGAAATCACCGGCGCCGATCCGCCGGAAACAACCCATGGAGATCATCACCGATTTAAGCCGGTTGCGAGTGATAATGCCCAGCGCAAAACCCATTTCACGGAGGTGCTCAACGGCCTCCTCCGCGCCCTCGTTCGGCCTGGCCGCCGCGGCCGCAGCGTCCTCGTAGCGCTCAAGGACGGCATTCGCCGCGCGCCGCACGGGCTCAGACGCCAGCGTGGCGATGAACTCCAAAATCGGAATCGAGGCCGGGCAGCCGATCTCCTTCTTGATCGCCATGAAATCGATCAGGCCCGGCAAAGTCAGCGTGCCGTCAAAATCGAACAACACCGCCTTGATACTTTTTTTCCCTGTTGTTTTACAGTGCTTCATGTTTTTTTATTTAAACACAGGTTAGC
>JBAYWJ010000173.1:0-7802 GCA_041674125.1 Kiritimatiellia bacterium | reverse complement strand
TGGCTGCTCTACATTCTGAATTACAACATTTCAATTGCTGTCTGGGTGGGCATGATCGCCTTGATGGGGCTGGACGCGGAAACCGGTGTGTTCATGCTTCTGTTCCTGGATCTGTCGTGTGAAGAAGCGAAGCGAAAAGGACGCCTGCAAAATATGTTGGACCTGCACGAGGCCATCATTCACGGCGCAGTGAAACGGATTCGCCCCAAGATAATGACCGTGGCGGCGGCCAGTATGGGCCTCATGCCGATCATGTGGTCGGCAGGCACCGGCGCGGACATGATGAAACGGGTGGCCGCGCCGATGGTCGGCGGTTTATTCACTTCTTTCCTTATGGAACTCCTCGTTTATCCTGCGATCTACCTGCTCTGGCGCTCGCGGCATATCAAGAAGGAGCCGGTTGCCGGTGATCGCGTTTAAATGATGGAGGGTGATAAGAAGGCAAGGGTAAGGCATGGTACCGGCGCTGGCAGCGTTTCCTTGTCAGGCCGAACAAAAAGCGTTCGCTGTAAAATCTATGGTCCAGGCCGGTGGCCCCGCAAGGGCGCCCGGGCTCAAGCATTTTTTCGCAACAGGCCTTCCGCGGTTTTCCTGACAATCTGCAGCCTATTAACCTGCATCCCGTGGGATGCTGTTGGTCCAAGCGTGGAATAGCCCGGGTTCTTTGCCGCAGTGGCCGCAAGGTTCCGTCAACACGCTGTTAACGTTCATCTTCCCTGTCTGCTGCGATCAGTCCGCCATTATCGGCCGGGGCCGACCGGCGCGTAGCCGGGGCTGCCGAAGGCCATATCTGCAAGCCCGTAATCCCGGCTTGATAACATAACCACCCAAACTCCCGTGTTCACCTCGTAAATTGCGGGATCGGCAAGACTGTCGCCGTCGTAATCGGCGGGAACCGGCAAGTAGCCCGGACCGCCGAATTGGCCTTGCACTATCGCATAGCTGTTATCGGAAAAAAGCACCACCCAGCCGCCGGTTGATTCCTGGTACAGGGCCGGGTCGGCCTTGCCGTCGCCGTCATAATCGGCGGGGATGGGGGTATGCCCCGGGCCGCCGAATTGGCCCGCGAATTGAGTGTAGCTCATTTCCGAAGACTCGATTATCCATGTTCCGTTTTGTTGCATGTAGAGCGCGGGGTCAGTGAGTCCGTCGCCGTCGTAGTCGGCGGCGATGGGGGTATAGCCCGGGCCGCCGAAGATTGTTCCCGCGGGATCGTAATTGCTGCCGGAGATCATGGCCGCCCACTGGCCGCTGGCTTCGGCATAGACGGCCGGGTCTGTCATGCCGTCGCCGTCATAGTCGCCCTGAACAGGTAAATATCCGGGACCGCCGAGCGAAATCATGCCTGGTCCGAAAATCTGGGTGATCCAGAGGCCGGTGGCCTGTTCATACACGGCCAATTCCGTGGAACGGTTGCCGTCATAATCGCCCGGAACGGGAATAAATCCCACCCCGCCGAACATGCCGCCGATGGTTTCATAACCGCTGCCGGACAAGCGCATGTACCAGTATCCGTTTGCGGCGTTATAAATTACCAGGTCGCGCAACCCATCGCCGTCGTAATCGCCAAACACGTTGTCCGTGGCCGCAAAGTTGCGCTGGTAACGCAGGCTGGCAATATCCAGGCTGGCGACATCCACGGTCACCGGAGTGGCGGCGCTCGGGAGGGGGCTTACGGACATGTCCGTGAAAGCGCTGACCAGAACGGCGTCGCGCCAGTTGGCCGTCGGGCGATTATAAACCTTCACGAACAGGTAGCCGCCCTCGTACTGGCTGCCCGACCCGAATTCGCGCGGGCCGAAATTGAAACAGCCCAGCGTAGTTGTATAGTCACTGGCCAGCAGCACTGCGTTGGCGTAATTGTTGGTTGGGGCGTAGTAGAGTTCCACCAGGCAGCCGATTGGCAGGTCGGCCCCCGATCCGGGGATGGCGGGGTCGTGCAGGCCGTTGGATGCGCGCCATTGAACGCTGATGGTGGCCAGGGAGTCCAGGCTCAACGCACAGGATAAAAGCATTGTCAGGACTAATGCGGTTTTTTTGTTCATTTTCGTCTCCTTTATATTTTGTTCAACATGATGCATGCGGTAAATTCCTTCTTTTTCAGGGATATACATATGGTTTAACCTCCGTCCATGTTTCAACGTTGCGCGAATTCAGCCAGAATGACTGGCCAGGCTGCAGGAGCGGGTCCGCGTTCCATGTTCCGGATCGTTTGACTGCGGTCTGATATTGTTTCGTGGCCGGGTCGAAAATCATGATGGAGCTGTTCTCGGAGACGTTGGACGAAATCGAGGTCGCAGTCCAGCGCGTGGCCAGCGGATAAACATAACCAACCAGGCTGAGCGAGTTCACCCCGCATGGAGCCAGCGTGACCGTAGCCGTCGGCGTGGTCCAGGCATCCGGAGCCTCGCCGATCAGGTAAATATCGAAATTCGCCTGCACGCTGTTGCCGACCTGCAGCCAGAATGCCCGGCCGCAGAGATTATTGGTGCCCGGCGTCCAGGCGCCCATCAATTTAACTTCGTTGGCTTGCCCGGTGGCATAGGCTTGGGCCGCTGGATCCCAAAATGTCAGGGCCGAGCCGTTTGGCAGGCCGGCCATTACCTCGTTGACCGTTATCTGCCGGCCTTCAACGCCAAGAAGCGGATAATGGACCTGGTACAGCGCGCGCCTGGCAACCGTTAATCTTATATATCCCGCCGAATTCCGGCTGGCGACCGGGCCTTCCTGGGCAACGGCTGTTGTGCTGGTCATGATCAGCACGGCGGCCAATGCCGCTCCAGCATTCCTTATAATTAGGGTTGATTTCATGGTTACTCCTTTTTGATGTTATTATTTCTCACAACCGTTTTAATTTGAATCAGGCGATACCTTATTTATTCATTCGAAAAAACCGATGCGCTCACTGCACTTTCAAATGCTCGATCCGGCATTTTCCGATTTCCAGCGTGACAAGGTCGCTTGCCTTTACAACTTGTCCCTGGTTCGCGAAGAGCATCACGTATATCGTGCCCGGCGTGAGCCGCGTTGCGGTCGAACGCAGCGTCCCGACCTTGGGCATGCTCGGGACTTTCAGGCGAATCCCGGTCGCCTCGTGGATAAGGAAGGCTTTGGATTTCGGGTCGGCGAGGGCGGCGGCCTTGCCAGCGTCGGTAACGCGGTACCTCGCGTCGAGCAAATGCCCGTGGGCCGACAGGCGCAGGCTTTCCACGTTAACGCCCCATTGCCGGCTTATGTCTGCGGCCGCTTCCTTTGATGCGACTGGCGCGCTGATTCGCTCTTTCCCTGGCAGGTCTTCGGGAAGCCTTGCGCCCGCCCCGGCCGGTTTCGGGCAGGTGCTCGAACATCCCGCGCCGGTCAGCAGGAAAACAGCTGCAATAACAGGAATAAATATCCTGAACATAAGCCCTGTGCTTGCAGCCAACAAGGGATGGAATGTTTTACAGGTATTCATATTATTAACTTCCTGCTTTGAGCGTTCATTCTAAGGCAAATCCACATCCACTTTGTAGAAGCGCACCGCGCCGGCCGGCGCGTTCGTGTCGGTCATGGTCAGGTCGCCGCCGTTTCCGGCAATGTGCCCGGTAACGGATTGCCATGGCCCGAGCCCGGAATCCAACCCGTCGCGCGAAAACAGCCTGTAAGCGCGGCTCGGCGAAGTGTTGTGCACCAGGACCTGCTGCCCGCCGGTGACCGAGATGTTGGCCAGGCGGATATGCGAGGCGGCATTGGTCGGATTGGTGTCCGCCTGGTATTCCTGGCGGTTGGAAAACCCGTCGCCATCCACGTCAGCGTCGGCCGCGCCATTCGTCCATCCGCCGAACCAGGCTTCCTCCCAATAGTCCGGCAGACCGTTCTCGTTTGAATCGGTGGGCGCGGGCGGATTGCTGACGCCGCGCCGGTCATACAAGGCCAATCGTCCCGCGGCGCCGGGCGAGAGGATGGCATCCATGGTTTTGTGGGGCGTCAGCATGAGGGAGTATTGCATGGCCGGGAAGGGGTAGAGGAACCCGTCCTCTGTCACGATTCTGATATAATCCCCGTAAAGGGCCGGCATGCGGGTGTGCGAGCCGGCGTTGACGAAGCGAAGCAGGATGCGCTCCCCGGCCGACACTGTCATGGGCAGCACGCCGTTGGTCGAGATTTGTCCATTAAGCAGGTAAAACCTGGGTTCATAAGAGATGGTGCTCGTCATGGTTTTTCCGGGGCCGTAAGCGCCGTGCGAGACGGCCTGGTTGATGGCCTGGTCAACTTCGCTGTAAAAGAGCAGAAGGTCGCGGTCGTAAACCACGTTGGAATATGCCGATCCGGCCTGGTAATCGCGGATAACTGCGCCGTAAAGACCCATCGGCCGCTGGATGGCCGGATGGGAGCCGCTGTGATAAAGGAAAGTGCCGGGGCGCAGGTTGTTCCAGGTGTAGGTTACCGGCGCGGCGTTGCCAGATGGAGTTTCAAAAGAGAAGGCCGTTACGCGGCCGCCGGCGTTGCGCACCGGCGCCTGCCCGACGGCGGCCGCCATCCCCTGAATGACGATCGAAACCGGTTCCGCCAGGTCGTTATCGAGGTTAATGACCAGGCTGGCGTCGCCGGGGGGAACGGTCAGGGTCGGGCCCGGGACAGTAACGGCGCCGTCGCGTGCGCCGAAGGCCGAATCGCGCGCGAAGCCCCACTGCACAATCGAGCCTTGGTTTGCGCCGAGCGTGTTGGTTACCGCCGCGGCGCGCAGGAAAAATTCCGCGCCAGGTGCGGAGGCTGCGGCCGCGAGCAAAACCGGGATAATTCCCAGCGCCCGGGCGAGGATCATATGCCGCGATAAAAAAATATTATTCATACATGCCTCATTTATTTTTTTGTTTTATAAAAAATCCGCGTGTCCCTTTCAGGCCCCGGGCCGGTCGTTTTTGGCGCCGCGCCCATCATCACCATGTTGGTGGAAGGCGGCATGACCATCATCATGGTCAGCATTCCGCCCGGGAACACGTTGTTGTTGACAATCTCCTTCTCGTTGTGCGAGTGCCACATAAACATGAAGGCCCCGTAGGGATTCAGCCCCTGGTTGCCGGCGGGCGGCAGCATGCCGCTGGTGCCCAGGAATTGGCTGCCGCCGTAATGGGCGCCGTAGGTCAAATCCATCATGTTGGGCAGGGTGACCGGAAAAGGCTTGCCGTGGTCCGGCGCATACTCGTGCGGCATAAGATCATCGTTGGTGCTGGTGTGCCCGTAAATGTCCCAGCCGAGCTTGTAGCCGGTCCATTCGAACAGGGCATCCGTGGTCTGGCCGGGAGCCACGGTGATGGTGAAATCGGATACGGCTAAGTCGGGACCTGATACTCCCGGCTGGCTTTCAAGCAGGCGGCCGTCGCGCGCGATAATGGTGGCGTTATTGCCGTGCAGGTGAAATGGGTGCGGATCGCGCCCGGCGCCGACCAGGCGCAGGAGCAGCTTATCGCCGGGCTCCATCATCGGCGAGCAGTCATAGGGCTGGCTGGGAAGCCAGGTCACGTTGGCCGCCACCATGGTGTCGGGGCCGCAGCGCCCGTTGATGAACCAGTACACCGGCCAGAAGGCGGTCATATCGGCCCGGGCCGGGTGGCCGGTTTCAACCGCCTGGTGAACTGCGGGATCGCATTCAGAAAGCAGGAACAGATACTCCTGGTCAAAGGAGGTCCGGACATGCTCGTAGGCCTGGGTGGAAGCGGAAGGCCGCACGATCAGCGCGCCGACCAGGCCCATTTCCACCTGCAGGTCCTGGCGGGTGCCGCTGTGGTAAAGATATGTTCCCGGCTTGTTGGCCGTGAAGGTGTATGTCACGTTTCCGCCCGGCGGCGCCTCGCTGGTCAAGAGGCCCTGAACGCCGCCGGAGGCCGTCACGTTCGTTTGTCCCGGGAACACGATCGAGACGTTGGTGCCGAGGTTGTTACGCAGGGATACCGTTACCGAGGCGCCCTGGCTGAGAATCAGCGTCGGGCCCGGATATTGCATCGCCCCATCGCCGTGGGCGTAGCCCCACATGTAGATGCCGGCGCCATCCGGGGTGTTGATGTACCCGTCGCGCGCGGTCAGCTCTACCGTGGCGCCGGATTGCACCGTGACGCCGTCAATCCAGTGGCGTTCGGCCGGCGCCGGGCGCGCGATGAAAAGCAACAGGACGATTGCCGCAAGGTTGGTAAGAAGGTAGGGCTTCATGATTTTGTCCTCGTTGAAATATATTTATCCTGAATTACCGGTTTTGATTTTCGAATTACAATTCTCATATCACTCGATCACGATTTCAGTCATCATGCCGCCAAAATCCTCGGCGCCGTTGCTGAGCTCGGCCAGGTCGGCCGAATAGAGAAGGTAAGTGCCCGGCGTGACGGATGCGGTGTCGAGCAGAACGTCGCAGGACTGCCCGCCGCCCAGCGTGATGGAACTCGTCTGGTAGTAAAGGTTTGAACCGTTCAGCGGGCCGTCCCCGTCCGGGTCCGGGCCGCGCAGGATCCGGGCGCTCTGTCCAACCACTTTCATCGGGATGCCGAGCAGGGTGACGCTGTGATACTTTACCGTATCCAGGTTCGAAAGGCGCAGGAGGATGGTCTGGCCCTGGCGGGCGGTGATCAGGGAGGATATTTTCTGCGAGGCCAATCCGTTCAGGTTGGTCAGGTAACTTGTCTTGACGGTATCCGGATAACCCCGGCCGTTAAGGAGTGGGTAGTCCCCGCGCAGCTCGTTGAAGGTCAGGGGCTGGACGGTGATCTGGCGCTCATGGAACAGGCGGTCGAAACTGCCCAGTTGCAGGGGGTAGGCAACGTCGTATTTGGTGGAGCCGTCGCCGTCGTTATAAACGTAGGTGTACCCGTTGGAGTGAATAAACCCGCCGGCGAGCACCGTGCCGTTGGTGTAATTGTTCTGGATCGGGTCAACGTAGCAGTTGCCCAGCATCCCCATTTCCATGTGCTCGGTGGCCTCGACGTGGCAGTGGTACATGAAGGTCCCCGGCTCCACTATCTTGTAGAAATAAGTCAGGGTGCCGCCCATGTTGATCGAGATCGAAGCCATGGGCTCGCCGTCAAATATGGGGGCCGCGTTCGGGAAGCCGTGGAAATGGACCGTGTGCGGGTCGAACAGGTCGGGGCGCATGAGCATGCCGACGTTGGAGAGGCGCAGGTACACCCGCTGGCCTTCCTTGAAGTGGAAAGTGGGCCCGGAGAATTCGGCCGCAAGCATGCCCTGCATCATCACGTCTTCCGGACGCACCCCGGTCATGTCCGCAAAACCGAAGCAGTAGAAATCGTAGCCGTCGGCCCCGAGCGCAAAGCCGTCCCCGGCGGAAAGCTGGATGTTGACGTAGTCATTGCTGACGTTTCCGTCGCCGTCCGTGTCAACGCCGTCCGTGTCCGGGACAAAATCGGCGGGCGCGCGCAGGAAGGATGAGGAAATATAATTGCCCAGCGAAAACCCGGCGTTCAGGGCGTTCGTGTTGTCGAACGGGAAGTGGATGCCGGCCAGTATGCGCGAATCGCCGGCTTCCCGGGCGGCGGCCGAATAATTCGTGTAGGTGCGTGCGGTAACAAGCGCGTTGTAGGGCTGGACGGTGAAGACATTGGAGTCAGAGCCGAAAAAGTTAGAGAGCACGCTCGCCGCGGCCGCGCTGAAAGTGCTGTGGGCGGAGCCGTAGGAGGGGAAATTAGGCGTGTTGGTGACGAAAGGAACCCAGTTCGTGATGGCCGCTGTCAGCGGGTTGTCGTCGCTCGCGGCCTCTCGGATCGCCGTTATGGGCCGCCAGAAATTGTAATGATACTTGGTGTCCCAGGCGCTGATGC
>JBAYWJ010000172.1:0-7808 GCA_041674125.1 Kiritimatiellia bacterium | reverse complement strand
TCAGGTTATTTTGGACAGCAGTGATTCAACATTTACTTTTTCAACGTGCGGCGCCTGGATGATCCGGGGTATAATGGCCTTTTCACGCCAATCCTCGAAGGGCGCCCGGCTTTCCATGATTTTCATGTAATAGGGAGGTTTTTCGGCGCGGACAAATGCGCGCAAGGTGTCATCGCCCATGGGCAGCAGGAATGTTTCTGTCCCCCCGGAGATCAACTCGCCGCGCGTCCACTCAAACCCGTCTTCCGACCGGTAAAGCTCCACCACGTAACCGGCCTCTTTGTCGCGGCGGTAACCGGCGCACCAGAATTTTTCCCGCCAGAAGATGGGCTTCCAGAGGATGACCCCTTCCATAACCGCGCGCGGTGCCGTCCATGTATCGCCATCACGGGTCACCTGCACGGTGGAATAATGCGGGAGCATGTAGCGATCCTCGGCCGGCAGGAAAGGCGGGGAAGCAAATGAATACAACCTTAGTTCGTTTTCCAGGTTGAGGAAATAATTGTCGCGGGAGTCCATCTGCTCTCCCGGCGGCAGGGCGGGCGGCGCCGGGAAAACCGTATTCTTCAGAAGCGTCCAGCTTTCGCCGTCCGGGCTGGTCATCATGAACTGGCTGCCAGGAGGAGCTGAATGGCGGACCGCGTGGCGGAAGGCAAGGAAATGCCTTTCCTTGAAAAACGCCAGGCCGGTGAAGGCGTTGTGCATGCCGTCGGAAAATACTTTCCTGACCCACTTTAACCGCATTCCCTCTCCTCAATAAAGAACGGAAAACTTCGCATAAGGCAGAAAACGTCTTGTCTTGGTTTTCAGCCTTTCGAGCATCCGGTCGTAATCGTTGATCCCCGCAATAAACCGGTAAAGCTCGTTGCCGAATATTTCCCAGTGGTAGCGCCGGACATCCTCCTCCCAAATGCCGTGCACGCGGCTGGGGCGGCAGGCCAGGTCCTGGAGCACGCGCGCGTTTTCCGCGCCGAGCACTTTCTCAAAAGCCTTCCTGACCTGCGGATTGAGGCTTGCCGGGATGTTATATCCCATCTCCGCCAGGCGCGCCTGAAACTGCGCCCCGCCAAGGCGCGCAGCCCATTCCCAGGCTTCAAACACGTGCACCGACCGCGCGCTGACGCACATGCTGATCGCCGGCATCGAAACGCGGCCCGCGCCGGGACCGGGAATCGGCAGGACGCGCGCCCCCTCATGGCGCTCTTTGTCACGGCAGAATAAGCCGGAGGGCTGATGGCGCACGGCCATCTTTGTCAGGTCCGCCCTGTCCCACTGGTCAAAACGGTTCACGGCCACCAAAGGAGAAGAAGCCAGCTTGCGCAGCCGCTCAAGAAACGAGCGGAAATCAGCACGCCCCGTCATTTCCAGCAAGTAAGAAATGCCCGGGTAATCGAAGCCGGCCGCCATTGAAAGCACGTACGGAAACGCGAGATTAAAAAGCAGGCCGGCTTCTTTCCTGCCCCCGCAACATTCAACGGCTTTTTCGAGCAAGGCCACCAGGGAGTTTATATCGATGGCTTTTTTCCAATCGATTCCGGCCCGGGCGCATTTTTTTTCGTCGGCCACAAGGACAGGTCCTTCCATCATCACCGGCATACCCCACTTCCGGCCGCGGTATTCGATCAAACGGATTATCTCGGGAGAAATGTCATTAAAGAATCCGGCGGCTTCCGGGAGGATTTCATCAACCGAAGTCAGGGCATTCAGATTGACGCCATAATTGACCACGTAGGTGGGAATCAATATAAGATCGGCATTGAGATTCTGCATGGCCTCGATATCATCGCGCCCCGGAAGGGGCCGGACTTCAAACTGCAGGCGGCAGGGCGCGTAATCTTTCGTGTATTCCCGCGCCGACCATTCAAAGAGAGGCAGGAGCGCCTCGTCAAATATCAGACATTTGAGGTTCAGCCCGTTCGAGGCACGGGCGGCCATGGGCGCTGCACCGCCGGCCATGCGTTTCTTTTTAAGGCGCATAAGGTGCGCCATGGGCGGCAGCGGATCAGCAACCATGATCCCCTTCTGGGGCAAGGAAATCAGCCACTCCTGAGCCTTCAGTTCCCGGACTGCCCGCTGGACCGTCGCCAGCGAAAAATCAAAATGGGCGCACAGGTCCCGCAGGGAAGGCAGCATGTCGCCCGGCTTGAATTCACCTTCAAGTATTGAATTGACCAGGGCAGACTTGACCTTTTCGAACCTCTGCATTCTTGGTCTAAGCTTCATGATGCACGACATGTATTTAACTGTATCTTTTCTGTACTGATATTATAAAAACTTGCCGGCGTCAACTTAAAAAGAAAAAAATCAACAGGCTGCAGACGGGCGCCCGTTCGCCCGGCCGGGCGCCGGCTTGCCGGCGCCGCACCGCCGCGGCTGCCGCGGAAATATTTAATCCGAAGATGATTGTTGTCAACACCAGCCAAATTAAGTATACATTTAATTAAAAGGCTGAACTCTACTGAAAGGTTTCCGCTTTGAATCGCTTGATTGCTATTGCGGTAATGGCCGTTATCTTGGGCGGGTGCGCGCGCGAACCGGGCGAGCAGGCGCTCAAGCGCGGCATGCGCTCGCTGGAAAAAGGCAGGTATGCCGAAAGCATATCGTGGTTCCAGCGCGGCCTGGCGGATGTTTCATCCGGCAGCCAGCGCTCCCTCACCCTCAACTGCATGGGCATCGCCTACCACAAGCTCGGGCAGAAAGAAAACGCCCGGCATTCATTTGAGGAATCCGCGGCGGCCAATCCCGTGGCAGTTGAGCCGCACTACAACCTCGGCATGGTTTTTTTTGAAAGCGGGGAAACGGACAAGGCCCTGGCCTCCTTTGAAAAGGCCTGCCTGTTGAGCGTGCCTTCCGGCGGCGGGGCTGTCAACGCCGCGCCGGACACCCGCGCGCTCGAGATGATGGCCGCCATTTACACCGGGCGCCAACAGTGGAACGACGCACGGCAGGCGCTCAACCGGGCCCCCGGCCACGCGAAATCCCAGCCGAAGATAACGACATCGCTGGCCCTGGTGGAACTCGGCGCCGGAAACACGAACCGCGCCATGGAGCTGCTGCACCAGGCGCTTGAGCAGGACGCGCACTACGCCCCCGCCATATTCAACCTGGCCATGATCAACGGCCGGCTGCTTGACAACAAGGAAGAAGCCCTGCCGCTCCTGGCAGCCTACACGGCGCTCGCGCCTTCCGGGCCTCAGGCCGGCGAAGCGCGCGCTTTGATCATGGAAATCAAAAATCCTTCCGAAAAAGCAGCCGCGGCTCCCAGGCCGGCCGCACCGCCCTCGCCCGGCCCGGCTCCCGCGCCTTCCGCCGTAGGCCATTCAGCGGCCGCACCGCGCCATGCAATTTATCCTTCGTTCGAGGAGCTGATGCAGGTTGCCAGGAAGCTCGAGGACCAGGGGCGCAGGGAGGCGGCCTTCAACAATTACCTGCGTATTGCGCGCGCGGCCGAGCAGCAGGGCAACAGCGCCGTTAAAGTGCAGGCCTTGAACCTTGCCATGGCGCTTGCCGGGTCCAATCCGCAGGCGCTCTACGACCTTGGCGTTTATTTTTTGGAGAGAAACCGCAAGGAAGATGCGCTGCGTTACTTCAAGCTTGCCGCCGACCAGGAAATCGAGCCGCACTCCGCGGCCATGGCCCTGGCAAGGATATCCATCGAAAAGCAGGACTACGACACCGCCATTGTTTCCCTGAAGAAGGCCGACCAGACCAGGCCGGATGAAGCTGAGGCACTCTGGCTGCTGGCCGACCTTTACGACCGCTCCCTCTTTCTAACCAATGCCGCCGCCGCTTCCTATGCCGGGTTTGCGGCGCGCTTTCCACTTGACCGCCGCGCCGCAGAGGCCAGGACACGCCTGGAGAAAATGAACGTTCCATCTGTGGCCTCCGCGCCGGCCCAGCCCGCCGGGCAGCGCACTTTCTGGCAGAAAATGTTCAATGCACCGGCCGCATCTGAAAACAGCGCAAACAACTCCGGAGCCGCGCCAACGGCGAAAAAATGAGCGTTAACATCATAGACCTGGCGGTGCCGGTCATCATACTCTGGGAGCTGCTGATGGGGCTGCGCCGCGGGCTTTCCGGAGAAATTTTCCGGCTCGCCGGCACCTGCCTCGTCTTCGGGATAGCGCTGCGCTTTTACGAGGAATTCGGCCTTATGATAGCGCGCCACTCGCGCCTGGGCCAGGATGTCGAAACAGCCTCGGCCCTGGCTTTCCTGCTCATCCTGGCTGGAATGGGCGTTTGCTTTTTCATCCTGCGCATGGTCCTGGTCATGATCGTCAACATCAAGTTCAACGACGCCTTTGACAAGCCGGCCGGCGCGATGGCAGGTTTCATCAACGGCGCCATAGCCGCGGTCATGCTGGTTTATGCCGCCGGCCTCTGGCCGCATGCCGAGCTGCGGCCGCTGATCCGGGAAAAATCATATGCCGGCAGGATTGTGTTCAAGGCCGTACCGGTCGCGAAGGACAAGATACGCTCCCTGCCTCTCCGTTTCCGTCCGGACCTCCCCGACCCCGGGTTGGAACCGGGCCGGAAAAATGGCCGCAACTCCGAACCGCGTTCCTGATAATGTCACCGCTCCTTTCCCAGTCCGTCCTCGAGCAAATCCGGATGGCCAATGATATCGTTGGCGTGATCGGGGCATATTTCCAGCTCAAGCGCAGCGGATCGGCCTTCAAGGCGCTCTGCCCCTTTCACAAGGAGAAAACCCCCTCCTTCATGGTCAATCCGCAGCGCCAGATATTCCACTGCTTCGGGTGCGGAGCGGGGGGCGATGTCTTCCGCTTCGTGATGAACTACGAAAAAGTAGACTTCATGACCGCGGTCAAGATGCTCGCGGCCAAGGCCAATATACGCCTGGCTTTTGAATCCGGCACCGAGGAAAGCCGGATGGCGAAGGATATCCTTTATGAAATCGTTGCGGGCGCCGCCAGGCTGTTCCACGGCATCCTCCTTAATAATCCCGAGGCGCAGGCGGCGCGCGATTACCTCAGGAGCCGCGCCATCAACCGCAAGACCGCCGAGGAATTCATGATCGGCTTCGCGCCCGACAGCTACGACACCGTCATCCGCTGGGCAGGTAAAAAATACCAGCGCACCCAGCTCGAGGCGGCCGGCCTGGTCATGTCTTCCGCGGGTCGCCAGGACGGCGGCGAAAATGCGCAAGCCGGGCACTGGTATGACCGCTTCCGCAACCGGGTTATGTTCGCCATCCGCGATGAGCAGGGGCGCGCGGTCGGGTTCAGCGGGCGTGTTATGCAGAACGATCCCCAGGCCGCCAAATACATCAACACTCCCGAAACGGCGCTCTTTCACAAGGGCCGCCTGCTGTACGCCCTGGACACGGCCCGGCGCGCCATCATAGAACAGCACGAGGCCATCGTCTGCGAGGGGCAGATCGACGTGATCCGTTGCCACCTCTCGGGCTTCAGCGCCGCGGTTGCCGCCCAGGGCACGGCCTTCACCGACGACCACGCGCGCATCCTGAAACGCTACGCCGACGGCGTCATCCTGGCTTTCGACGCCGATAATGCCGGGCAGAAGGCCGCCCTGCGCGCGACGGAAGTATTCCTGCGAGCCGGCCTGGGGGTGCGCGTGGCATCGCTCCCGGAAGGGACCGATCCCGACTCACTCCTGCTGCAGGAAGGCGGCCCGGAGAAATTCAGGGAAATCCTGGACCGTGCTCAATCGGTGATAGATTTCCAGATTGACACCCTGGGCGCAGAGGCCAAGTCCGGCACGGAGGCCGCACTCATGCGCATAAGCGCCGCGGTGCTCAACACGATCGCCCAGGCCGCCGACCCGGTGCTGAGGTCCGCCATGCTGAAAACCGCCTCGTCGAGGCTGGGCCTTGCCGAAGACACTCTTGCCGCGGAGCTTGGCAAACGCGAGAGGCGCCCGCGCGCGCCGGAGCCCGTAGAATCCGCCCCGGCCGGAGACAATCTTCCCCAGCGTGAAATGGCGCTCCTCGAGCACCTGCTGCATGAACGCGGCCTGGCCGCCCTCGTTAAAAAACACCTTCCCCCGGACCTGCTCACGCACGCCAAATGCCGGCAGCTCGTCGAACTCTGCCAGGAAGCCGACGCTTCCGGAAGGGACGTCATGGCCATCATCTCGGAAAAAGACGACCAGGAACGCAGCCTTTCAACCCTGGCGGCGGCCGCTCTGGGCGCGCCCCGGAAAATCAAGAGCGACTTTGCCACCCACGAGGAATCAGTTAAAGCGCTGATCCTTGCCCTGCGCCGCGATGCGCTCCAGAAACAACGCCACGCCATTGAGCTCAAGCTGCAGGGCGCCAAACTCGCCGCGGCCGGAGCCGACGGCGCCGCAACCAGGCAGCTCGAGATAGAATACAGCCAGATCGGATACGACCTGGTTAAAATGCGGCGCTGGGACACAGCCCTGCCGATCCTCGAGTTGATGCAATAAGCATTTCTTTACATGGCCTCCGGCATCATTATAATCAGTGGCAGGTGTTGGTTCTGACGCTGAAGGCAAACGACCGCCGCATCACTAAGCTGAAGGATATAATCAATGAATAAAACTTCTCACGGCGACGAACCAGACTCCGGCAAAGAACATGTTCTCGCCAAGGCAATAATGGAACGGGCAACCCTGGCGACCGGATTATTCAACCAATACAGCCAAGAAAAAACAGACCGGATCGTCGAATCCGTTGCCCGGGCCGGTTTTAACAACCGGGTGCGCCTGGCCAAAATGGCGCACGAGGAAACGGGCCTTGGCATCTGGGAGCATAAAGTCCTGAAAAATGTTCTGGCAACGCAGCTTGTATATGACAACATCAGGAACGAAAAAACCGTCGGCGTGCTATCCAATGACGAGCAGGCCGGCATCACGGAAATAGCACAGCCGCTCGGCCCGATTTTTGCAATTATCCCCGTGACCAACCCCACCTCGACGGTCATGTTTAAAATACTGATCGCCCTTAAATCGCGCAATCCCATCATAATCAGCCCGTCCCGCAAGGCAATGAAATGCAGCGTTGAGGCGGCAAAGCTGTGTTACCAGGCCGCCCTGGAAGCGGACGCCCCGGAAGACTGCGTCCAATGGCTGCCGGAAGCCAGCCGCGAACTTACCAACGCGATGATGACCCATCCCGGCCTGGCGCTGATTCTCGCCACGGGCGGTACCAGCCTGGTCAAGGCAGCCTACAGCTCGGGCACTCCCTCGATAGGCGTCGGCCCGGGCAATGTTCCCGTCTATATTGACAGGAGCGCCGACCTGCCTTTCGCAGTCAGCAGCATCATATCTTCCAAAACATTCGACAACGGGACTGTTTGCGCCAGCGAACAGGCGGTGGTCGTTCAACAATCATATTCGGCGCTGGTGCGGGCTGAATTCACAAGGCAAAAATGCTACTTTTTAAACGCGGATGAAATAAGAAAAATCGAGGCTGTTGCCATAGACCGGGACTCAGGCGGCATGAATCCAGCCATTGTAGGCCAACCGGTTGAAACCATAGCCGGGATGGCGGGAATTAATCCTCCGGCCGGGACGAAAATCCTGATGGCTGACCAGGAAGGAGTTGGCAAAAAGCACCCGCTTTCAGGTGAAATTCTCGCGCCAATCCTGGCTTTCTACTCGCGCTCCGACCTGGACCAGGCGTTGAATACCTGCATTGACTTGAACTATTTTGCCGGGGTCGGGCATACGGCCAGCGTATACGCCAACGACAAGTCGGTCATTGACGTCTTCGGCCAGCTCATGAACGCCGGTCGCGTCCTGGTCAACACGCCCTCGTCGCAGGGAGCCGTGGGCGGAGTTTTCAACACCCTCCTGACTTCGTT
>JBAYWJ010000171.1:0-7875 GCA_041674125.1 Kiritimatiellia bacterium | reverse complement strand
GCCAGGGGGTCGTTGTCAAATGCTTCAACAGTCCTGAAGCCGAGCCTGGCCGCGGCGACTGCAAGAATGCCTGAGCCGCAGCCGGCGTCGAGGAAGGAAATGGCCGGGAATTTTTTACTGAATTCATCCATCATTTCCAGGCAGGACCTGGTGGTCGCATGCAGCCCGGTGCCAAAGGCCATGCCCGGCTCTATTTCAATGACGCAGTCGTTTTTCCCGCCGGCAAACGTCTGCCATGGCGGGCGGACTACTATGCGCCCGGAGACGCGCCTGGCGCTGAAGTGCTTGCGCCAAATGGTGTTCCATGAACCGGCTGGCAACGGCTTGAGGCGCCGGATCCCGGCCGCAGAGTATGCCTGGCTGTTTAGTACGAGTTTCAGCTCCCGCAGGCGGGCGCGCGCGTCGCGGCGCGTGCGGCAGAAGAAATCAACCCGGCAGCGGCCCCTTCCTGAGCGGGGCACATTCAGGCGCAGGTCGCCCTCGTACACCTGGGCGAGCACCAGGGCGGCGGCATACGGCATGCGAAGATGAAAGACATACATAAAGACCGCCTTCCCCGATAAAAAGCAGAATCGCTTGAAGTTGCAGCCACGCCCGGGTATATTTTGCATACCCGTGAACTTGTTGCCCGCGATTATTAAGGAGAATGTAAAATGCGTCAATTGCAATTATTGCTTCTCGCCTGCCTTGCCCCGCTAGCGCTTTCTCTGCCAGGCTGCGCCGAAAAACCGGCGGCGAACGGGAAAAGAACGATAATAGCCGTGATCCCGAAGGGCACCACGCACGAATTCTGGAAATCAGTGCACGCCGGCGCCAGGGATGCTTCCGCCGAGCTCAAGATCGAGATCATCTGGAAAGGCCCCCTCAAGGAGGATGACCGCGAGCAGCAAATTGCGCTCGTGGAAGACTTCATCAGCCGTGGCGTCGCCGGCATGGCGCTCGCGCCCATGGACGACACCGCCCTGCGCGCGCCGGTCGCCGCCGCCAAAAAAGCCGGCATTCCCGTGGTGATCTTTGATTCCAACCTGAAAAGCGAAGACTTTGTCAGCTTTGTCGCCACGGACAATTACCGCGGCGGTGCCATGGCAGCCGAGCATATGGCCGGCCTCCTGGCGGACAAGGGGCGCGTGATACTTCTCCGCTACCAGGAGGGATCCGACAGCACCATCCAACGCGAGCAGGGCTTCCTGGACGCCATCAAAAAACACCCGCAAATACAGGTGGTGAGCGCCAACCAGTACGGCGGCCCGACGACCGAAACCGCATACCGGGCCAGCGAAAACCTCCTGGCCCCCCACAAGGACGCCAGCGGAAACCTGACCGTCGAAGGCATATTTTGCCCGAACGAATCCACTACCTTCGGCATGCTGCGCGCGCTCCAGGACGGCGGCCTCGCAGGCAAGGTGAAATTCATCGGTTTCGACACATCGGCCAAGCTCGAAGCCGCCCTGCGCAAGGGACATCTTAACGGCCTAATCCTGCAGAACCCGCGCCGCATGGGCTACCTCGCGGTGAAGACCATTGCCGACCACTTGTGCGGCCAGCAGGTTCCAAAGCGAATTGATACCGGCGCAACGCTCGTCACGCCGGACAATGCCGACAAGCCGGAAATCAAGGCGCTGCTCACCCCGGAATTTTAACGTTGCGCATTGAGCGTTTTAAATTGCGCGAAGAACCCGTACGATGAACGCCCCCCTTCAAGGCAACAATGTGCCGCGGCTTGAGATGCGCGGCATAAGCAAGTCTTTCGGCGCCACGCTGGCCCTGGATAATGTTAACCTGAACGTGCGGGCCGGCGAAGTGCATGCGCTGATCGGAGAAAACGGCGCCGGCAAAAGCACGCTCATGAAAATTCTGGCCGGGGCCATTTCGCCCGATGAGGGCCAAATCCTGCTCGACGGCCGGCCGTTCTCGCCGCCAAACCCCATGTCCGCCCGGAAAGCCGGGATCGCCATGATCTACCAGGAGCTTTCGCTCGCCCCGCACCTTAGCGTGGCCGCCAACATCATGCTCGGGATCGAGCCTTCCAGGTGCGGGCTGCTTGACCGGCGCGCCATGGACAGGGCTTCTTCAATCATCATGCAGAGGCTCAAGCGCGGCGATATCCCGCCCGGCGCAACTGTCGGCCGGCTCCCGCCTGCTTCCCGGCAGCTCGTTGAAATCGCCCGCTCCCTGGCCACCGGCTGCAGGCTCATGATCCTGGATGAGCCCACCAGCAGCCTTGGAAGCGAAGATGCCTCCCGACTTTTCAGCTTATTGCAGGAGCTAAAGGGCGCCGGCCTGGCCATAGTCTACATTTCCCATTTCCTCGAGGAGATCAGGCAGGTGGCCGACACCTTCACTGTCCTGCGCGACGGCGCCAACGCCGGCGCCGGCAGCATGGCCCAGGCTTCAAACGACGAAATCATCCGCCTGATGATCGGCAGGCAGATATCCACGCTCTACCCGCGCTCGCCCAGGAAAAAGCTCGAGCCGCTGCTTGAGCTGGCGGGTCTTTCCGGCGTCGACAAGCCTTCCGGGGCCACCCTTACCCTGCACCGCGGCGAGATTTTAGGCATTGCCGGCCTGGTTGGCTCGGGCCGCACGGAAATGATGCGGGCCATATTCGGCCTCGACCGGGTGCGCTCCGGCACAATCAGGATCGGCGCCTGCGAGGGTTATGCCACGCCGGAGCAGCGCTGGCGACAGGGCGCGGGCATGCTCAGCGAGGACCGCAAGAACGAGGGCCTGGCTTCCGGCATGAGCGTGGCCGACAACCTCTGCCTTCCGCGGCTTGAAATCCTCGGGCCGCGCGGGCTCGTTTTTCCCGGCCGCCAGGAAGCGCAGGCTTGTAAATGGATCTCCAGAATGCATATCCGCTGCCGCGGCCCCTCCCAGCCGGTCGCGAGCCTTTCCGGCGGCAACCAGCAGAAAGTGGCGCTGGCCAGGCTTCTCTACCACGATGCCGACCTGCTCCTGCTCGACGAGCCGACCCGCGGGATTGACGTCGCCAGCAAGGCCCAGATCTACGAACTGATAGACGCCCTCGCGGCGGGAACGGCGGGCGCCGGGCGCCCGAAAGCCATCCTGGTCGTCAGCAGCTACCTGCCCGAACTGCTTGGAATATGCGACCGGATCGCTATCATGCACCGTGGGCGCCTGGGGCCGGCGCGCAATGCAGCCGCCCTCACCGACCGGCAGGTGATGCTTGAGGCCACCGGGAGCGACTTAACCAAAAACGATACCGGCGCAACGGGAGACAAACCAATATGAAACTTAATTTCGATGCAATGAAGTGGATCAACCGGCTCGCGCCGGTTTTAGGCGTTCTTTTCGTCTACCTGCTCTTCGCCATCATCGGGCCGGAAACCTTCACCAGCGCCAAGAACCTTGAAACCATTGCGCGCCAGTCTTCGATCGTCGGCATGGCGGCCCTGGGCATGACCCTGGTCATCATACTGGGAGGCATAGATCTCTCGGCCGGATCTGTGATCGCGCTCAGCACGGTGGTGATTGCCGCCCTGCTGCAGCAGCAGGTTCCGCCATTCGCGGCCGCACTCGGCGGTGTTTTCGCGGGGCTGCTGTGCGGCCTGGCCAACGGCTTCCTCATCACCCGCCTGCGCCTGGTGCCATTCATCGTGACTCTCGGCACGCTCCTCGTCGTGCGCGGCGCGGCCAAGGGCCTGGCGCACGAGCAGAAAATAGACGCCCCGCTCACATGGCTCAACAACCTGACCGCTGCGCTTGCCCCGGATCAGAAATTCATGCTGGTTCCTTCCGGAGTGTGGCTTGTGGCCATCCTGGCCGTCGCCATCGGTGTGCTTCTGCATTACACGCGCCTGGGGCGCCACATATTCGCAATCGGGTCCAACGAACTCACGGCGCGCCTCTGCGGCGTTGCCGTCGAAAGGGTGAAAATCATCGTCTACGGACTCTGCGCGGCCTTTGCCGGCCTGGCGGGAATACTTCAGTTTTCAAGGCTGACCGTTGGCGATCCGACCGTGGCCATAGGGCTTGAACTGGACGTCATCGCGGCGGTGGTCATCGGCGGAGGCAGCCTGAGCGGCGGGGAGGGATCAGTCATTGGCAGCCTCGCCGGAGCGGTCATCATGACCCTTATCCGCGCGGGATGCTCCCAGATGGGCCTGCCGAACTGGGTCCAGGAAATCGTCACCGGCGCGATCATCGTCGCGGCCGTCACCATAGACCGACTGCGACACAGCCGCCAGGCCTGAGACGGCGCATAACTTTGCTGTCCGCGGATAGATTTTGACAGGATTACAGGATAGCTTTTAATCCCGTTTATCCTGCCTTCCTTTCTGAAAATGACTTGCGCCATTCCCGGGCCGCTTTTGAGACAGGCTCTTAACTCTTGCGGCAAGGCAGCGAAAAAAAAGCGCAGCTTGCCGTCATTTGTTCAAGCACGGCAGGAGATTTTCGAAGTAAAAATCGAGCATTTCGCCGTGAATATTCGGAGCCAGATGGTTGCCGACGGCCACAATGGCGCCCTTGCACCGGCTTAAACTTTCAAAGGTCCTGTCTATTGCGCGGCGCACTTCATCCTTTTTGCCGAAGGTAAGATCGCGGCAATCGACGAAGCTGCCGACCAGGCATTTAGTCCGGCCGAAATTTTCCGCCATGAATCCGAAATCGTTGCAGGGCTCGAAAATGAAGCCGTCCGCCCCGGCCGCAGCCACGTCGGCGGCAAGCTCCATATAATTGCCATCGGAGCAGAACAAAACTTTTTTGCCGGCCGCGTGCAGCGGCTTCCAGAGCTCGGCATAGCGGGGAATGATCACCCTGCGATAAATGTCGGGATGCATGAATGGCCCGCCGGTCCAGACAAAATCGTCGTGCTGGATGATTACCTCCGCGCTGGTCTTTGCCCAGGCCTGCATGAAAAAGAGCGTTCTCCGGAAAAAGCTGTCAAAGACCTTTTCCATACTTACCGGGTCGGCCGCGGCCAGCAGAAGCATGTCCCATCCAAAGGCCTGGATGGCGCCGGAAACGATGGTCTTGTAATAGCCGCCCGTGGTAAGCTGCCCCGGGAATTCAACGTTGACCTTCCGGATTATTTCCTCGTACGACTTGACCTGCTCGTCGAAATCCGGGAGCCCGTACTCGCCGACGGCGTCGAACTCCCAGACTTCTTCCGGGGCCTTGAAAGGGCTTTCGCCGGGGCGGGCCTGGTCACTGCCGTCCAGGCTGTAGCTGGCATGGCCCATATCGGTTACGCGCCCGGATTTTTCCCAGCTGACGAGGCCGTCGCCGGTGTTCCAGCAGAAGTCAAACTGAAAAACGTCAAACCCCCTCTGGACCAGGCGGTGATGAGCCAACCCGGTTCCGACCGGCAGGCCGGTATGGCGGGAGAGCAACTCCTTGTGGTAATGAAGGCTATATTCCGTGTGTCCCCAGCGCGGGGACGGCCGCAGCCAGATATTATCCAGCGCAACGTTGCGGCTCATTATTTTCCGGCCGGCGCCTGCTTGATATTGTCCTTTTCAGCAATCACGCCCTTGGCGGCGTCAACCGGCGCATCGGAACCCTTGCGGATGTAGACTTCCACCCGGCGGTTTTTCTGGTTGCCGCTCACGGGGTCATTGGCCTCCATCGGGCGCGTGTAGCCGTAGCCCACGGGCGTAAGCCGGCTGCGCGCTATGCCGAACTTCTCGTTCAGGTACGCGGCCACCGCCTTGGCGCGGCGCTCGGAAAGATCCATGTTGTGTTTGTAGCTGGAAGTTTTGCGCTTGTCAGCGTGCCCTTCAATACGCGCAGTGGCCTGAGAGTCGCGCGCAAGCACCTTGCCGATCTTGTCGAGGTCGGCAAAATACTGGCTGCGGATGACGGCCTTGTCGGTATCGAACTCGATGTGGAGCGTGAAGAGCAGGAGGTCATCGCTCGGGTCGAGCGGGTTGGTGCCGTCCTCGATCACCTCGTGCCCGTCGGCCACGCCGCCCTTGTCGGTGTCGCGCACGAGCGGGTCGGTCTTGTGGTTGTAAACCTCGGCCCCGTCGGTCAAGGCATCATAGTCTGTGTCGGGGTTGAGCGGATCGGTGTGGTACTTCTTGACTTCTTCGCCGTCCGTGAGCCCGTCTCCATCCGTGTCGGGATTCTTGGGGTCGGTCCCGATCCGCATTTCCTCGGCGTCGGAAAGGCCGTCACCGTCGCTGTCAAGCGGTCCGCCGGAAACGACGTATTTCGCCGGGACATGCGCGCCCCATTTCCAGTTCACGCCCATGCTCGGCATGAAGTTGAACTCGATCGCGTCCCGCTCCCTGTGGATCGGCGAAGCGCAAAGCAAGTCCAGCCAGACGGACCACTCCGGGTTGAAGTGGTAGGCCATGCCGCCGCCGTAGCGGAGGATCGGGTCTATGCGCCAGCAGTCCTCGCGCTCGTGCTGGAAATAGTTGCCGCCGATACCGACTCTCAGGTAGGGATCCCAGCGGCGGTCGTCGGAGGCAACGATGTGATACATGGCGTCCGCGGCCAGGCCGAGCGCCCAGGTGGACTCGCCGTCCAGCCCCTGCCGCAAATGGGGCACGTCGTTCTCGTCATAGTCATAGACATCGTTGCGGCTGAGCTTGGGGAAAATCAGGAACGAGCCTTCAAACGACCAGCGCGGGTCAAGGTCATATCCGAGCTTCAACTGTATGAAGCCGCCGCCCTTGGTGGCCTCGTCGCCTTCCAGGTTTATGTACCCGCCGCCAATCCCCATGTACCAGGGGGGAATTTCCTCGCCGGAGGAGGAGGTCGCCTCGGCGCTGCTGGCGGTTGACGAGAAGGCAATGCATGCAAGCGCGACCAAGGCTGCCGAAAAAAACGATTTTTTCATTTTACTCCCCTTGCGTTTGTAATCTTGAAACAATAATTAAATAAAAACCTTCTTTAATACTATTGCGCAAAACTGTCCAGTCAAGCTTTTTTTAGGAAAAAACCTTCCCCGAATTATATGGCGGCGGCAGAGCCGGTTTTGTGACTTAACGGACCGGATTCAGGCTGAACACCCGCTTTCGCCGGGCTGGATTTCCCCAAACAACAGAGCGGATGCGCAAACCTCACCCATCCCCCGCCTGCCGGGTTACAACCCGCATGTCAGGACTTCTGGATCAAATGCTCCGCAATCTGCACCGCGTTTGTGGCCGCGCCCTTGCGGATATTGTCTCCGCTGACAAACAGCGCCAGGCCGTTTTTCACGCTTTCATCCAGGCGGATGCGGCCGACGTAGACGTTGTCCTGTCCGGATATTTTCACCGGCATAGGATATTCGTCCGCCTGCAGGTTGTCATAGACGACCACGCCCTTCGCCCTGGCAAGGATCTCGCGCGCCTCCTCCACGTTCATGGGGCGGTCGAACTCGATATTGATCGCCTCGCAGTGGCCGTTCATGACTGGCACGCGCACGCAGGTGGCGCAGGCCCTGATGCGCTTGTCCTCCAGGATCTTGCGGGTTTCGTTGAGCATCTTGACTTCCTCGCTGGTATACCCCGGCGCTTCGGCCTTCATGCCGCCTATCTTGGGAATCAGGTTGAAGGCAATCTGGTGCGGATAGGCCGCATGCTTCAGCTCCTTGCCGGAGGCATAATCCCGCACCTGCTGCTCGAGCTCGATCATGGCCGGGCGCCCGGTGCCGGAAACGGCCTGGTAGGTGCTGACCACGAAGCGCCGGATGCGCGCCACGCGGTGCAGGGGCCCCAGGGCCATCAGGGCGATAATGGTGGAACAATTCGGGTTGGCGATGAACCCCTTGTGCCTGGCGATTGCCTGCGGGTTGATTTCCGGGATGACGAGCGGCACGCGCGAATCCATGCGGTAATCATCGCCGTTGTCGATGACTATCACTCCCTTTTCCACCGCCTGCCAGCCCAGCTGCTGCGAGGCGCCCTTGGCGCCTTCGGT
>JBAYWJ010000170.1:0-7954 GCA_041674125.1 Kiritimatiellia bacterium | reverse complement strand
GGGAAGGAAATCCTTGCCCTGAATCAACCCAAACGATAGTGTATCAACCAGCTAAAGAGTTGTGTATTTTCCGAATGCCGGAATTATGCACTTTCCGAGTGCCGCCGCCAGGCTATGGCGTAAACCTGCGGATTCAGGAGGAAAATAAGATGCGGCAAGTGAAGTTATGTGTAGTTTTGTTGATATTTGGACTGTGTGGGTATGGTCTACCTGACAGGGGATTTGCGTGGGATTATACCCAGAGCACTAATTTTGGAGTGCTGCAACCCGGCGATCACGTTCATTTCAGGGTTTCGCCACCTAAAAACTCGGAGGGTAAAGATGCAATTGTGACGAAAGGCAATTGCGATGAGGCCGGAGGATTTATCTGGATAGGGAGTCTGGCAAATTGGAGCGGGACAGTGCCTCCGGATTTTGCGTCCCAGCATATTGGCCGTTTCAGCGGTGAGTATTGTTATCCGGGTGGGACGGGAGGAGTTGGAAGGGCGTTAACTTGGAAAATGGATACAAAAGCGGTTGTAATTAAAATCACCTTGACTACCGCACATAGCTACGGACTTTGGTGGTTTAATGGGGAAAACGCGGCTAACTACGATGAAAGAGGAACTTTAACGGCGCAGGGTGCAACGACAGGGACATTCAAGTGGGATGTCATTTCGGGTACTGACAAGGTTGATCTTAATTATGGTCTTACCGACGCTGACAGTATCACTGTGATAGACAACAATACGATAACAATCAAGAGCACTGGCGCAAGTATGGTGCCAAATGATGTGACGGTGAGATTGACCTACAACGGTACGGTAGCAGGGCAATGCTCAGTCACGGTCTATACACCAAAGACAGAGATTCAGACCGATGTAATCGATGGCAACTGGGAATTCCAAGGGCATATCAACGGGTATGAGTCACAGCATATTTTCAGGATACTTGACCAGTTCAATGGCACACTTCCCGCGTTGATTGAAATAAACGAAAATTGGACAGAGAACGCCCAAAACGATCACACCCCCCCCACAACATGGTCGCAAGACGAGTTTCTTGAAGAAGTATGGATGGCCAATCCTGCCAATGGTATTGATTATCTCAGAGCATGTTATTGGGGAACTGCTATACCCAATACCCAAAATCACCAGTCACCGCTCGGTAATGTCAGGGTATTCCACTGGACCGGAGAGCATTATGCCGGCTCGCAGACATACGGAATGGGCGTTAAGGTGTTGATAAAGAAGTGGCAATACTATCAGGACCATGGCCGACGTGAGTAAAGAAAGGGATAAACTATGTCACGAAATTTAGTTAAAAGAATTATCACATCAGTCAGCTTGATGATAATCTTTGAATATTCCGTCTGGGCCATTGGCAAGCCAGAAGTAGACCTCAAGGAAATGTGCAGTAACGCTGACGCAATTGTAGCGGGACGCGTTCTCTCCCTTGAGGTTACCGACAAGATGATCCGTCGAACTAGAACAATCTTGGATTGTCGTGATTTATTACTTGAACCTACTGATAAGAGATTACTCCAGGCAAAATTCAAGCGCGAATACGAATTTGGCCTTTGGCAAGCAACATTGACAATTGAACAGGTGATTAAGGGCCAACTATATGATGAAGAGATTACTGTAGAGTACCCGGGAATTAAAAAAGGGCAACAGGGTGTTGGAGGAGGGTTAATTACGGTACTTCAATTTCTGAATCCCGGAGAGAGGGTGATGGTGTTTTTACGTACGCCCAAGCCGGGTGAGGAGTCCTATACGTTCGCCAATGCATTTAAGTCGGCCATTCGGATTACAGATTCCCAGGCTGTCACCCGTCTACTGGCGGAGCCCCCTCTAGACAACCCAGAAAAGCAGATCGCCGCGTTGCTGAATGCTTCTCTGGATGCCCTTCCCGGCGGAAGGAGCAGTCTCAAAAGTGATGCTATGTCAGACCTTATCAACCTGCAAGGAAAGCAAGCCATCCCAGCCATCAAGGCATTGCTGGATCGATCAAAAGAGCCAGCTGTTCGGGAAAATTGCCTGATTGCACTTATCCGTATGGGTGATTGTTCGCGGCTTAAGGAAGCGGTAGAGTTTCTTAATTCCTATCCTGGCAGGGGACAGCTCCTGAGTTCCCAAATAGCACAAGTCACGGATACGAATCTTGTCGCGAAATATTGCGTGCCTCTTATGCGGCATCCGAGTGATTTCGTCCGCCGGGACGCGGCTTATGCTGTCTGGCATGCGAATCTCAGAAGCGCGGTGCCACAGATGATCAAAGGGCTGGAAGATAGCGACCTGGATACAAGGTATAATTGTTTAATGGGTCTTGCCGTAACCCTTAGACGGCCTAACGACTGGTCGCCGTCCATAGGCCTTTTTGAGAAGAACGAATCCGAATATATCAATCGATGGAAGACCTGGTGGGAGAAGAGCGGTCGTTCGGAGTTTAAGGGAACGCAGGGTGAGCATTAATTTGCGGTCCGAATAGAGCCGCGAATATTCTCTTGATGCCTGAGATGCATAGTAATTTAGAGGTAAAAAGAACATGAGCGTGCACCCGATAGAGTTCCGTTACTTTTCCGATGAGATGAAAGCCGTCTTCACCGAGGAAGCCAAGCTCCAAAACTGGCTTGCGGTTGAAGCGGCCCTCGCGCGCGCCCACGCCCGCCTGGGGCACATCCCCCGCGCGGCCGCGGCCGAGATCGGGCGCAAGGCCAACCTGAAACACGTGAGGCTGCGCCGGGTCAAGGCGATCGAGGACAAGATTCACCACGACTTGATGGCCATGGTCAAGGCTCTCACGGAAGTCTGCGCAGGCGGCGCGGGCAAGTTCGTCCACCTCGGCGCCACTTCCTACGACATCGAGGACACCGCCCTCGCGCTCCAGCTCGGGTCCGCTCTTGATGTCGTTGCCCGCCAGGTGGAGCAGGTGGAGAAGGTTTTGACCGGCCTGGCCCTGAAAACCAAGCGGCTGGTGTGTGTCGGGCGGACCCACGGCCAGCACGCGGTGCCCACGACCTACGGCCTCAAGTTTGCCATCTATGCCTGCGAGTTCCGCCGCCATCAAGAGCGCCTGGACGCGGCCAGGAAGCGCATCCTGGTCGGCCAGATGACCGGCGCGGTCGGCACCCAGGCCAGTTTCGGCAAGGACGCCCGCCGGCTCCAGCAGGCAGTAATGTACGAGCTCGGGCTGGAGCCGGTATCCGTCTCCAACCAGGTCATCCAGCGCGACCGGCACGCCGAGGCGGTGTTCTGCCTGGCGCTTGTGGCGGCCAGCGCCGAGAAAATCGCCGGGGAAATAAGGAACCTCCAGCGGACCGAGATCGGCGAAGTCAGCGAGCCGTTCGGCTCCGGGCAGGTGGGCTCCTCCACCATGCCCCAGAAGCGCAACCCGCACAAGAGCGAGAGGATCTGCTCGATCGCAAGGATTGTCCGCGCCCAGGTTGCGCCGGCTTTGGAAAATATCCCGCTGGAGCACGAGCGCGACCTCACGAATTCAGCCGCGGAGCGGGTGATCTTTCCCGAGGCTTTCATTCTAACCGACTACATCCTGCGGCAGCTCAAGGATATCCTCGGGCGTCTGGTCATAAACAAAAAAAACATCCGCCGCAACCTGGAGCTGACCGGCGGCATGATCATGAGCGAGCGGGTGATGATGGCGCTGGTCGCGCGCGGCATGGGCCGCCAGGAAGCGCACGAGCTGCTGCGCCGGGCCGCGGGTGAAGCCCTCTCCTCCGGGCGGCCGTTCCGTGGGGTTTTGCTCGGCGACAGGCGCGTCGGAGCATTCCTGGGGGCGGCCGGGCTCGACCGCTGCCTCAGGCCGGAAAACTACATCGGCACGGCGGTCTCCCAGGTTGAGCGGGCGATCGCAAAACTGCGCGGTTGATTAACATTCGGGAAAGGAAGGCAAACGATGGCAAGCGTTGTGATTGTCGGGGCGCAGTGGGGCGACGAGGGCAAGGGTAAGATTGTCGACAAGCTTTCCGGCCGGGCGGACGTGGTGGTCCGCTTCCAGGGCGGCGACAATGCCGGCCACACCGTCTACAACGGCGGGCGCAAGCACGTCTTCCACATCCTGCCTTCCGGGATGCTCCACCGCCATGTCCTGAACCTGATCGGGGGCGGGGTGGTTGTCAACCTCGACAAGCTGGCGGGCGAGCTGGCGGAAATCGGGTTGAGGCGCCCGCAGTGGCGCGCGCGCCTGCGCATCAGCGGCGAAGCCAGCCTGATTTTGCCCTGCCACATCGCCATGGACGAAGCGAACGAACTGCGCCGGGGCGCGGGCAAGATCGGCACCACCTTGCGCGGCATTGGCCCGGCGTACGCCGACCGCGCCGCGCGGGTCGGGGTAAGGTTCGAGGACATTTTCAACGGGGAAGTCCTGCGCGAGCGGCTCAGGAATTGTTTCGATGCCAAGCGTGCTTTGCTCTCCCGCAGCAAGGCGGGTGAGGTCTGCAACCTTGAAAGGTCAGCGCTTGCCATGCGGAAGGCGGCGCGTCTTTTTGCCCCGCTGCTGGACGACGTGGGCCTGGTCCTTGAAAAATGCCGCGCAAAGGAGCAGCAGATCCTTTTCGAGGGCGCCCAGGGCACCATGCTGGACATCGGGGCTGGCACGTATCCCTTTGTGACTTCATCCAATACGATTTCCGGCGGAGCCTGCGTCGGCGCCGGGGTCGGACCGCATTTCCTTGACAAAATCCTCGGCGTGGCCAAGGCCTACCTGACCCGCGTGGGCGAAGGCCCTTTTCCGACCGAGCTGCATGACAGCACCGGCCGCAAGCTCCGCGAGGCCGGCGGCGAATACGGCGCGACGACCGGGCGGCCGCGTCGCTGCGGCTGGCTTGACCTGGTGCAGCTGCGCCGCGCCGTGCGCTTAAACAGCCTGGACGGGCTGATCGTCACCAAGCTGGATGTCCTGGATTCATTCGATGAAATCGGTTTGTGCGTCGGCTACCGCTGCCGCGGGCGGCGCCTGGCGGAATGGCCGGCGAATAACGCCGACGTGGCCGGACTCAAGCCGGAATATATTTTCCTCCCGGGCTGGAAATGCCCGACCGGCGTGGCGAAATCGTTCGCCGGACTTCCGGCCGCGGCCAGGAAATACCTGAACGTGATTGAGAAAGAAACCGGCGCGCCGGTCGCGATGATTTCCGCGGGCAAGGAAAGGGAAGCGCTGATTGTGCGGCAGCCGGTGTTTTCTTGAAATGGAAATCAGTTGTCAAAGAGTTGTTTGCAAAAGTCCATCGGACGCGACGGAGCGCGTCCCTCCACTGCCTGAATACTGACTACTGAATTCTGACTTCTGGCTACCGGGGGATTAAAGGGAGGGATCATGTGCGGAATCGTAGGGTATATCGGTAAAAACAACGCGACCGGCGTTGTGCTTTCCGGGCTGCAGCGGCTCGAATACCGCGGCTATGACTCGGCCGGGCTCTGCCTGCTGCCGGCGGATGGCGGCCGCTTGAAGCGCGTCCGGGTGGTCGGAAAGATTTCGGCCTTGAAAGCGGCGGTTGAGAGTGAGATACCCGACAGCGGCAGGCCGGAATACCGCCTCGGGATCGGGCACACCCGCTGGGCGACCCACGGCGCGCCGACCGAGGCGAACGCCCACCCGCACTTCAGCCGGAACGACGAATTCGCCGTGGTGCACAACGGCATCATAGAAAACTACCTTGAGCTGAAGGGGCGCCTTGTTAAAAAAGGTTTCAGCTTTTCGAGCCAGACCGACACCGAGGTTTTGGCACACCTGATTGAGGCGCTTTATGACGGCAACCTGAAAGCGGCAGTGGCCGCCGCCCTGGAAAGCGTAGAGGGTACCTACGGCATAGCGGTCATTTCAAAGAGCGAACCGGAGCTGCTCGTGGCCGCGCGCAAGGGCAGCCCGATCGTGCTCGGGGTGGGCGATGGCGAAATGATCGTTGCTTCCGACGTGAGCGCCATAGTCAACTATACCAAGCAGGTGGTTTTTCTCGACGACGGCGACATCGCCGAGGTAAAATCCGGCGGCTTCGACGTGAGCTCGCTCAAAAACGTGCCGGTCAGTCGCGAGATGACGCACGTGGACTGGAACCCGGGCCAGATCGAGAAATCCGGCCATGAGCATTTCATGCACAAGGAAATCCACGAGCAGCCCGAGGCCCTGGTCAACGCCACCCGCGGCCGCCTCATTGAAAATGACGGAACGGTAAAGCTGAGCGGGATTCGCATGACTTCCGCTGACCTGGCGCGCGTCGGGCGCATCATGATCGCGGCCTGCGGCACTTCCTTTTACGCCGGCATGGTCGGGCGGTATTATTTCGAGGACCTGGCCGGCATCCCGGCCGAGGTTGACCAGGCGGCCGAGTTCCGCTACCGCAACCCGATCATCGAGCCCGATTCATGCCTGGTGGCCATCAGCCAGTCCGGGGAAACCGCCGACACGCTCGAGGCGGTGCGCGAGGGCATGCGCAAGGGGGCGAACGTTCTCGCCTTATGCAACGTGGTCGGCTCCACCATCGCCCGCGAAACCGGCCGGGGAATTTACCTGCACGCCGGGCCGGAGATCGGTGTGGCCTCGACAAAGGCCTTCACATGCCAGGTGGCGGTGCTGGCCATGCTGGCGATCCTCTTCGGCCGGGCGCGGCGCATGCCGGCCTCGGTCGGGCGCGACCTCGTGCGCGAGCTGCTGCGCCTGGACGAGCTGGCGCGCGCGGCGCTGGCCCAGGAGGATGAAATAAAACGCATAGCCGGCAAATACGCCCGGGCGGAAAATTTCTTTTTCATCGGCCGCGGCTACATGTATCCCGTGGCGCTCGAGGGTGCGCTCAAGCTGAAAGAGATTTCCTATGTCCATGCGGAAGGCTACCATGCGGCCGAGCTGAAACACGGCCCGATCGCCCTGCTCGACAAGAACGTTCCGGTTCTGGCGGTCGTACCGGATATCCACGGCAAGTCCAAGACCATCAGCAACATGCAGGAGTGCCGCGCGCGCCATTCTCCCGTGATCGCCATTGCCAGCGAGGGCGACGCCGAGGTGGACCACTACTGTGACGACGTCATCCGCGTTCCACGCTGCTCCGGTTTCATCGCGCCCGTGCCGGCGGTGATCGTCGAGCAGCTGTTTGCCTATCACGTCGCCATGGCGCGCGGCTGCCCGATTGACCAGCCGCGCAACCTGGCCAAGTCGGTGACGGTGGAATGAAATTTTATTAATTCCCGATAATCAAAATCCAAATTTCAAATAAATGCAGCCTGCTCAATATAAAATAACCGATACATATTTGTTTTTAAATTTATTGCCTTTGAAATTGCTCTAAAGGGCATTTTGCCCAAATCAATTCCGGCCTCCACGCCAAAGGCGCGGCAAGCACCGAGCTTGTCCCGCAAGGCGGGAGCCGGCTACAGCGGAAATATGCGGGTTATTTTGCTGTAGCCGGGGGCGCTGACCCCGGTTTTTTTGGTTTATTCTGGTTCGGGCAACACGCTCTAAACACGCGATCTTCAGGTGTTAACTGAAGGATTCGATATTGTTTCGGATTTGATGCTAGGATATTGAGAATTGAGATTAGCAATGGCTTATCCCGTCATACCCGGCTACCAGATCAAGGGCGTGCTCGGTGAAGGCGGCATGGGCACGGTCTACCTGGCGGTGCAGGAATCGCTCGGGCGGAAGGTGGCTATTAAGATTTTGCCGCCGAGCCTGGCCTGCAACGAATCCTACCTGATGCGCTTCCGGCACGAGGCGCGGGCCGCGGCCAAAATAAGGCACCCCAACATCGTCCAGATTTACGACGCCGGCGAGCACAACAGCGTTTATTTTTTTATCATGGAATACATCGACGGCGAAACCTCCGGCTCGCGCGTGGCGCGCAAGGGGCGCCTAGACGAGCAGAGTGCGCTCCTCATCGCCGAATCGGTGGCGGTGGCGCTGGAATACGCCTGGGACCGGGCCCAGCTGGTGCACCGCGACATCAAGCCGGACAACATCCTCATCG
>JBAYWJ010000169.1:0-7965 GCA_041674125.1 Kiritimatiellia bacterium | reverse complement strand
TCGCGCCTGGCCGGCGCGGGCGAAGACCCGGAGAAGGCCGCTCAAATCAAGAATAACCACCAGCGCGAAGTTGAAAAAATCAGGTCAAGGGCGGAAGAAGAAAAAGAACGGATCAGACAAGATAGTGCGGGGGAATTATGAATATCGGCTGGCCTGAAATTCTCATAATATTATTGGTTATTCTTTTGCTTTTCGGCGCGAAGCGCCTGCCTGAACTGGCCCGCTCCCTGGGGAAAAGCCTGCGCGAGTTCAAGAAGGGCAGGGAAGAGATCGAGCCGCCCGAACAGAAGAATGATGAGAGTGATAAATTGAAATAAGAATTTTCGCAGTCGGCTTTTACCGCCCGGTCATTCCCGGCCTGACCGGGAAAGCAGGAAAAACCATCCAATTCCGGATTCACGCTTTCGCGGGAATGGCAGAAAACAGGCGGTTTTAGAGAGTGCATTCAGATAAATTTTATGAAGCAGGAACCCGGACAACATCCCGCGCGGCTGATGGCGGTGTTCGGGTCATCCGGCTTTACAATCGTTGCGGCGACTTTCGGCGGGTTTGCGCTGGGGCTTTGGCTGGATAGCCGGCTGGGCACGGGACCGCTTTTCATGATCGCGCTCTTGCTGGCGGGATTTGCGGCGGCGCTGGTCAATGTATATTTCAACGCTCAAAAAAAGAAAGGCGAATGATGGCATACCAAAGCATCCTGGCGGGGCTGCTGATCGGGCTGGCGGTCGGCGCGCTCAATTTTTACCTCATGCGGCTCTTCGTAAGTTTCGCGCTCCGGAACAGCGGCAAGGCCCTGGGGGCAGTCATCATTATTTTCAGCTACGTTCTGCGTTATTTCCTGATAGGGATGATGCTCTACTGGATGATGAGCCGGGGCGAGAAAACGGCCGCCCTGGTTGCGCTGGTTGTGGTGGGCGTCATGACGATGCTTCTGGCCGCTATGCAGCAGAGAAAAAATACGAAAGCCGGATAAGGTCAGGCCATGGAAGAAATAGAAGGGCCGTTGATATTTGAATGGCTGGCCGGGCGCCTGGGCCATGCCGTTCCGCGCGACCTGCTGGCCTGCTGGTTCGTCATGGGCCTGCTGATAATCCTCGCGGCGCTGGCGCTCCGGCGGGTGCGCTTGCGCCCGGGCGGCCTCCAGAACTTTTTCGAGATGGTCTGGGAGGGTGTTTCCGGACTGTGCAGCCAGCTCGGGGGGCATGAAAATTTGCGCTTCATGCCGCTTTACGCCACGCTTTTTTTCTTCATCCTCTTTTCAAACTGGATGGGGCTCATCCCGGGACTCGCCTCGCCGACCGTGAACGTGAACGTCAACGCGGCCATGGCGCTGATCGTGGCCTTCACGACCGAGTTCATGAGCGTCCGCGAAAAGGGCCCGCTCGGCTACCTGAAACACCTCTGCGGCCCTCCGTACTGGCTGGCCCCCATGTTCATCGTCATCCGCGGGCTCGAAATTTTTACCCGGCCCTTGTCATTGACAATGCGTCTCTTCGGGAATATGGTTGCAAAAGAAATCATCTTGGGCGTGCTGGTTTACATGGCGACCTTGTTTTATTTTTCGGCCGACCTCACCTCCAAGCTGCTTTTGCCGGTGCCTTTGATCCTGCGCCCGGCGATCATACTGCTCGGAGTTCTGGTCGGGGTGGTGCAGGCTCTGGTCTTTACGGCGCTTTCGATGTCATACATCGGCAGCGCGTATGAAAAGCATTGACCGGATACACGTGAAATTTGAAACTCGAAATTGGAGCTATTTTTCATTTCAATATCAAATTTGAGATGTCTGTTGCAGCTGCCAGCTGATTTGGTAAAAAACCATGTAACTAGAAGAGGAGGAAGGAAATGGACATATTAACGGCATCGGTGTTCGCGGCGGCGGTGGCGGTTGGCATCGGTACAATCGGGCCGGGCATCGCCCAGGGAATTGCCGTCAGCGGCGCCCTGCAGGGCATATCCCGCCAGCCGGAAGCCTCCGGCACCATCACCACCAACCTCATCATCGGCCTGGCGTTCATCGAGTCCCTCACGATTTACGCGCTGGTCATCGCGCTCCTCCTCCTTTTCGCCGATCCCTACGCCAAGTCGGCCAAGTCCGCGCAGGATGCCCGGGCGGAAGTCGAGGTTTTAAAGCTTAAAATCGAGCAGACCAAGCTCCAGGCCGAATACGACGCCATGATCAAGGCGACCCCGGCCCCGGCGGAAGCGAAGTAATTTTAAAGAATACAGGAGACAGGTTCTGGTCAGAGACAGAATATAAAATCAAAATTCTGAATACTGGCTGCTGACTTCTGACTGCCGAGCTTTGCGAGCCATGTTGGACATCAATGTATACATGATTATCGGCCAGGTGCTGACCTTCCTGGCGGGCCTGGCTATTCTCTGGCGCATTGCCTACAGGCCGGTCGTCCGCATTTTCAAGCAGCGCGCCGACAAGATCGGGGCCGACCTGGAAGCCGCCGAAAAGGCGCGCCGCGACATGGAGAAAATCAAGGCCGACTACGACGCTCAGGTGGCGCGCCTCTCCGAGCAGGCGCAGGCCATGCTCAACCAGGCGGTCAAGGAGGCCCAGGCGGTCCGCGATGAAATCGTCAACGGCGCCCGGGACCAGGGGCAGGCGATCCTGGCCAGGGCGGCCGAGCAGATCGAGTTTGAAAAGCAGAAGGCGGTCAAGGAACTGCGCCGCCAGGTGCTGGAAATATCGCTGCTCGTTGCCGAAAAGACGATTGGCGAGTCCGTCAACGAGGACCTGCAGCGGCGCCTGGTGGACCAGATCTTTTCGCAGCTGGAGGCGAAGAATTAAATGCTCAACACGGGACTTGCCGGTAGATATGCGCGGGCGCTCCTGAACGCGGTCGCCGAGGGAGAGGACGTTGAAAAGACGGCCGGTGATCTGCGGCTGGTGCTCCGCGCCTGCGCCGAAAATCCCGCCCTGGACAAGTGCCTTGCGTCGCCGGTTGTCCAGCCGGATGCAAAGCGCAAAATAATCGACGGCATTTTCAGCATCCATGTCGCGGCCCTGACGGTTGATTTTCTCAAGCTGCTGCTGGATAAGCGCCGCTTCGGCCTGCTGGGCGCGATCAGCAGGGCCCTGGATGGATTAATTGACGATATGCGCGGGCGGACGAGAGTCAGCGTTACCAGCGCCCTGCCAATCAGCGATTCGCAGCGCGAATACCTGCGCGCGCGCCTTGAAAAATGGCTAAAGCAGAGCATAGTGCTCACGGTCGCGACGAATCCGGCGCTGCTGTGCGGCATGCAGGTCCGCGTCGGCGACCGGTTTTATGACGGGAGCGGCCTGGGCCAGCTGGCCAGGCTGCGTTCCGCGCTTGCAAACACCTGAGGTATCATGACTGAACAATTCAAAATCCGGCCGGAGGAAGTTGCCGGTGTCATCAAGAAGCAGCTTGAAAACTACCGCTCCGATGTCCAGGAAACGGACGTGGGAACGGTCCTGCAGGTGGGCGACGGCATCGCGCGCGTCTACGGCCTGGAGCGCGTCATGGCAAGCGAGCTTGTGGAATTCCCGCACCAGATCTACGGCCTGGCCATGAACCTGGAGCGGGACAACATCGGCTGCATCATTCTCGGCGACGATACCAGGATCGAGGAGGGCGACCAGGTGCGCTGCACCGGGCGCATCATCGAGGTGCCCGTTGGCCGCGAGCTGCTCGGGCGGGTGGTAAACGCCCTCGGCCAGCCGGTGGATGGCAAGGGGCTGGCGCCGACAAAGAAAACCCGCCCGATTGAAAAGCGCGCCCCGACGGTCATCGAGCGCCAGCCGGTCTGCCAGCCGATGCAGACGGGCCTGAAGGCCATTGACTCCATGGTGCCGATCGGGCGCGGGCAGCGCGAATTGATCATCGGCGACCGCCAGACCGGCAAGACCGCCGTGGCGGTGGATGCCATCATAAGCCAGAAAGACACGGACGTCCTCTGCATATACGTAGCCGTCGGCCAGAAAAACTCAACCGTGGCGCGGGTGATCCAGGCCTTTGAAGAAAACGGCGTCATGGGAAAGACGATCGTCGTCAACGCCTCCGCCTCCGAGCCGGCGCCTTTGCAGTACATCGCCCCTTACAGCGGCTGCGCCATGGCCGAGGAGTTTGCCGAAAGCGGCGGGCATGTGCTGATAGTCTATGACGACCTCTCCAAGCACGCCGTGGCATACCGGCAGATGTCGCTGCTCTTGCGCCGCCCGCCCGGGCGCGAGGCGTATCCGGGCGACGTGTTCTACCTGCACTCGCGCCTCCTGGAGCGCGCCGCCAAGCTGGGCTCCGCAAAAGGCGGCGGCAGCATCACCGCCCTGCCGATCATCGAGACCCAGGCCGGAGATATTTCGGCCTACATCCCGACCAACGTGATATCAATCACCGACGGGCAGATTTTCCTCGAGACCGACCTTTTTTACGCCGGCAACCGGCCGGCGGTCAACGCCGGCCTTTCGGTGTCGCGCGTGGGCGGCAAGGCCCAGATCAAGGCCATGAAAAAGGTTTCCGGGCGCCTGCGCCTCGAACAGGCCCAGTACCGCGAGCTGAAGGCTTTTGCGCAGTTTTCCTCCGACCTGGACAAGTCCACCCGCGCGCAGCTCGTGCGCGGCGAGCGCCTCACGGAGCTCTTGAAGCAGGACCAGTACAAGCCGCTCCCGGTGGAAAAGCAGGTGGCCGTGCTTTTTGCCGGCGTGGGCGGCTATCTCGACGACCTGCCCGTGGCGGCGGTCAGGGAGTTTGAGGCGGGGCTCTTCCGCTACCTGGATGAAGATGCGCGCGATCTACTCATGCTGATCCGTGAAAAGGGAGAACTTGACGCGGAGCTTGAAAAAAAGCTGAGAGACCACTTCGATAAATTTAAGGGCGGGTTTAAAAAGACCTGATGGCAAACACGCGTGAAATAAAAATTCGCCTGCGCGGGGTGCGCAAGACCCGGCAGATAACCCGCGCCATGAAAATGGTGGCCACGGTCAAGCTGCGCCGCGCCCAGGCGGCGCTGGCCGGCAGCCGCCCCTATGCCGAGCGGATGCTGGCGATCGTGGCGGACCTGATGGCCAACCTTGACCTTTCCGGCGGCGAGAGCCCCTTTTTTGCGCGCCGGCCGGTAAGGAAGATGCTCCTGATAGTGATTTCATCGGACCGCGGCCTTTGCGGAAGCATGAATGCCAACATCCTGCGCCGTGCCATGCGCTGCATCGAGTCTCCGGACGGGCCTGGCAGCGCGCTGGCGCGCCCGGAGGTTCACGTCATGCCGGTCGGGAAGAAGGCGCGGGAGTGTTACCGGGCGCGAGAGGCATCCCCGGCGCCGGGCGCGCAGTACAGCACGGTTGAAGGCGTCAGCTTTGACGGCCTTGATGCATCCGCCCTGGGGGCGAGCTGCTGCAGCTTTTTTCTGAAGGGTGAATACGACCGCATAGACATTTGCTATAACGAAACGGTCGCGGCGCTCCAGCACCGCGCGGCGTGCATCACCCTTTTTCCGCTGGACCCGGCGCAGCTGCTCGCGGGAATGAAGGATTCCGTCCGGACGCTGGCAGGGGCTATTTTCGAGCCCGTGGCGGGCGCGATGGCGAACGATGTCGTGCGCGCTTACGTTGCCAGCCGCGTGCGCCAGATAGTTCTCGGGGCGGCGGTGGCCGAGCACGCCGCGCGCATGCTGATGATGGATTTGGCCACAAAAAACGCGGATGAACTCATGGCGGGCATGCAGCTGACCATGAACAAGCTGCGCCAGCTGGCGATCACGAACGAGTTGGCGGATATAACGACCGGCGCGGAGGCGTTGGCCTGATTTAAGGGCGTTAACAGTGAAGCGTATCCCGTGGTTCGCTTCACGCTTCACCCGCCTGCAATCCGTCAGCTGTCGGAAGCAGCAATGCGGGCAGGCGAAATACGAGGAACCTTACTTTATGGATAATGAACATCAGGGCAGGATAGTCCAGATCATCGGCAACGTGGTTGACGTTGAATTCCCGGCCGGGGAGCTGCCGCTAATCAACGTGGCCCTGCGCATCAAGCGCGACCAGCCCGACGACCAGGGCCGCATGGAAGTCGTGGCCGAAGTGCAGCAGCACCTGGGCGACGACGTTGTGCGCTGCATTGCCATTTCCACCACCGACGGCCTGCGGCGCGGCAACGAGGTGCTGAACACCCGCCGGCCGATAACGGTCCCGGTCGGGCAGGCGAACCTGGGAAGGCTCTTCAACGTGCTCGGGGAACCGATTGACGGGTTGGGAAAGGTGGATGCAGAAAAATTCGATTCGATCCACAAGGCGCCCCCTTCGCTCCAGGAGCAGGAGCCCAAGGCGCGCATCCTCGAGACGGGCATCAAGGTGATAGACCTCCTCGTGCCCTATTCCCGCGGCGGCAAAATCGGCCTTTTCGGCGGGGCGGGGGTCGGCAAGACCGTCCTGATCGAGGAGTTGATCCATAACATCGCGGTTGAGCACGGGGGCATGTCGGTTTTCGCGGGTGTGGGCGAGCGCACGCGCGAAGGCAACGACCTGTGGCTCGAGATGAAGGAATCAAAAGTTCTTGAAAAAGCCATCCTGGTTTACGGGCAAATGAACGAGCCGCCCGGGGCGCGCCTGCGCGTGGCCCTGACGGCGCTGACGATGGCCGAGCATTTCCGCGACGATTCCGGGCTGGAAGTGCTGCTTTTCATCGACAACATATTCCGCTTTGCCCAGGCCGGCCAGGAGGTTTCCACCCTGCTGGGAAGAATCCCCTCGGCGGTCGGATACCAGCCGACCCTTTCCTCGGAAATCGGGGAGCTGGAGGAGCGGATCACCTCCACGCGCCGCGGGTCGGTGACTTCGGTCCAGGCCATTTACGTGCCGGCGGACGACCTGACGGACCCTGCTCCGGCCACGGTGTTCAGCCACCTGGACGCCACCACCGTCCTTTCCCGCGCCATAGCGGAGCAGGGGCTCTACCCGGCGGTCGATCCCCTGGATTCGTCCTCCAAGATACTGAGCTCGGAAGTGGTGGGCGAGGAGCATTACCAGGTGGCGCGCAACGTGCAGAAAACCCTCCAGAAATACAAGGAATTGCAGGACATCATCGCCATTCTCGGCGTGGAGGAATTGTCGGACGAGGACAAGCTCACCGTGGCCCGCGCCAGGAAAATACAGCATTTCCTCTCCCAGCCGTTTTCGGTGACCGAGCAGTTCCTCAACACTCCGGGCAAGTATGTGACGGTCAAGGAAACCGTGCGCGGGTTCAAGGAAATCCTCGAGGGCCGGCATGACAGCCTGCCGGAACAGGCGTTTTTCATGGTGGGATCCATTGACGAGGCCGTGGCGAAGGCAGGCAAATAATACAATCGGAGGAGATGCAATGGCAAAGGTGCTTATATTATATTATTCGCGCTCCGGCAACACGGCCAAGATGGCGGAGATCGTCGCCGGCGGGGTGCGCGATTCCGGCGCGGAAGCGGTTGTGAGGGAGGTCAAGGATGCCGGCGTGGACGAGCTGCCCGGATTTGACGGCATCATAATCGGGTCGCCCACCTATTACGGCACCATGGCCGCGGAAATAAAGAAGTTCATCGACGACAGCGTCAGGCACCACGGCAAGCTGGTCGGGAAAGTGGGCGGCGCCTTTGCCTCCTCGGGCGGCCTGGCCGGCGGCAATGAAACCACGGTGCTGGACATCGTCAAGGCGCTCCTCATCCACGGCATGATCGTGCCCGGGAACGTCGAAGGCGACCATTACGGCGCGGTCGCGGTGGGCGCGCCCGACAAGCGCTCGGAGGAGCAGTGCCGCATCCTGGGCAAAATCGTCGCTGGCCTCTGCGTACGGCTTGAAGGAAGAGGATAAATATTTCGTTGTATATCAAACCTGAAGAACTCTGGGTAAAACAGGAAAAAAATATTTTACATAAGTTAACGAAGTAAACGAAGTTTTCTAAAAGAAAAGAACCTTTTTCTTCGCTGATACATGAGAAGCCGCCCAAAAAAACAATAACGTTTCCGCG
>JBAYWJ010000168.1:0-7985 GCA_041674125.1 Kiritimatiellia bacterium | reverse complement strand
TACGCAGTCTCCAAGGCCGCCGCCGACAACATCGCCATCCTTTACGCGCGCCAGTATTCCATGCGCGTCATGGTCGCCCGGCCGAGCAACCACATCGGCCCGGGCCAGTCCCCGGGCTTCGCCGTGCCGGCCTTCGCCGCACAGCTTGCGGCCATAGCCGCCGGCAAAGCGCCGCCCGTCGTGAGGGTCGGCAACCTGGAATGCAAGCGCGACTTCACCGACGTGCGCGACGTCGCGCGCGCCTACCGGATGCTGGTCGAGCGCGGCCGCGGCGGGGAGGTTTACAACATCGCCTCCGGCTGCGAAATTTCGCTGCGCTTCGTGCTGGAAACGCTCTGCGCCATCTTCAAGGTGAGCCCCGGGATCGAAATCGCGCCGGGCCTTTTCCGCCCGCCGGAGGCGCGCCCGGCCATAAGCACGGCCAAGATCGCGAAAGAAATTGGCTGGAAGCCGGAAATTGATATAATGTGGACTCTCAGGGACGTCGCCGCCGCGCAATCCGCATGACATCGGCCATGAAAAAAACCATCAAAAAAATATCGGGGAACGTCCTGCGCCTGGGGCTCGGGATCGGGATCATCATTTATATCCTGACCAAGATCAACCTCGGGGAATTGCTGGAGGTCCTGCGCCAGAGCCTGACGCATTGGCCCTGGCTCGCGATCGGCACGGCGATCAGCGCGGTCAGCCTGCTGGCCGGCGCCGAGCGCTGGAAAATCATCCTCGACGCGCAGGGGTTGAAAATGGCCCGGTCGCGCGTCTTCTGCATCACGCTCATCGGCCAGTTTTTCAACTCGTTCATGTTCGGCTCGACCGGGGGCGATTTGGCGCGCGCCTATTACGCGGCCAGGGAAACCCACCACAGGAAAACCGAGGCGGTGGCCACGGTGGTGATAGACCGCATGATCGGGCTGGTGGTGCTCAACCTGATTGCCGGGATCATGCTGGCGGCGCGCTACGGGTTTTACCTCAGCCACTGGACCACCCACGTGCCGGCGCTCCTCATGCTGGGCATGATCGCCGCGACCGCGGCGGCGCTTTTCGTGATCTACAACATCCGGCTTTTCAAGAACTGGCCGGTGCTGAGGCGCATCGAGCACCACCCGAAGCTCGGCCCGGTCATCCGGCGCATGCTGATCTCGATCTACCTCTACCACCGGCGCTGGAAGGTGCTGCTTAAGACCGCTCTCATCACGCTGTTCATTCACACGATGATCATAATCCAGTGCTACTGCTTCGGGCGCAGCCTCCAGATCAGCATGACCATCCTGGATTATTTTACCGTGATCCCCCTCATCATATCGCTCGCCGCCATCCCGATTACTCCGGGCGGCCTGGGCGTGCGGGAGGGCCTGGCCGTGACCATGCTCGGCGCGCTGGGCGTGAGCGCCCACCAGGCGCTGCCGCTCTCGCTTATGATTTACCTGGTTTCAGTCCTGATGAGCCTTTTCGGAGGGCTGATTTTCCTGGGCTACACCGCCGGAGCCGGGCGCACGGTGCATGAAGAGATCGTCGAGCTTGAGGACCAGGCCGCGGGCGAAAACCGGCAGGTCGGGGTCCCGGGCCCCCATGAATAAAACCGCGCCGCCGCCCGCCGCCGAAGAGAGCAGGGCCGGCATGAGCTCCTCGTATCCCGCGGCATATTCCACCGGATTGCCCGCCAGCTTCAAATCATCCGCGAGCATCCTCCCGGTCACCTCCCTGCCGGCTGTGCCGCCGGCAAAGTAGGCCTCCATTATGAACAGCCGGTCGGCGGGGCGCAGGAGCGAGGAAAAGGTCGCCTCCAGTTCGCGGCGCATGAGGGCCAGCGGGCCGTAGCCGTGGGGGCGCCAGACCGCGATTAACCTGCGGCACAGCGGCGCCACCGTCCCCCAGGCGGCGGCAATCTTGGCCGGGTTGTGGGCGTAGTCGTCAATCACCGTGACGCCGCCCGGCCGGCCGACCACCTGCAGGCGGCGCTCGATCCCGCCGAACTTTTCAAGCGCCGCGGACACCTTGCGCAGGTCAAGGCCAAGGCGCTCGCAAAGCTTCACGCAGTGGAGGGCGTTTTCGGCATTGTGCCGGCCCATGAGGGGCAGCCTGAAACGCGCGCCGCCGTAATCAAACGCGATGCCTCCGGCGGAAACCCGGGCCTCGAAGCCCGGCTCCGGGATGCCGGATGCTTCCAGGGGATTGCAGCCGATCACGCCCTCCTTTACCTGGCGGGCGAAGGCCGCAAAAATCCGCTTCACTTCCTCCAGCTCGAAATGATCCTTGGAAACGTTGGTTATGACGGCCAGGTCCGGGTGAAAATGCAGCAGCGACCGGTCGCTTTCGTCAAGCTCCAGCACCCACGGGCCGGAACGGCCGAAACGGAAGTTGCCCGGATGGCGGTCGCTCACCCAGTTCAGCACCGGCGCGCCGTTGACCACGGCCGGATCGAGCCCGAGCTCGGCCAGCACCCAGCCGATCATGCCGGTGACGGTGGATTTGCCGGCCGTGCCGGTGACGGCGATGCACCGCCTGCCGCGCGCAAGCTCCGCAAGCATCGCGGCGCGGTGGACCACGGGGATGCCGAGCGCTCGCGCGGCCGAGATATCCGGGTTGTCCTCCTCGATGGCGGAGCTGACCACGACCGCGGCGGTGCCGGCGCGGACTCCGCTGCCATCCTGAGGAACCAGCTCCATTCCCAGGGCGCGCAGCTTGCGGAATATATCCAGCTCGCGGCCGCTATCGAGATAGCGGTCGGACCCGGAGACCGGGCACCCGAGGGAAAGCATGAGCTGCGCGAGGGCGCTCATCCCCACCCCGCCGGCGCCGACAAAGTGATAGTTCATTTGAATAAATCCGAAATTCGAATATCGAATTCCGAAACAATCTTGAATGACCTAAACTTAAAATAATCCAAAAATATTTTCCAAGTTTAAAAGTTGGAATTTGTTTCGGATTTCGTATTTCTTAAAGCGTGAAGCGTCAAGAAACACTCCTGGTTTTCATTCTGGCTTCTGGCTACTGACTGCTTTTTTATCACGGATACTTCGGCGGCTGTTTAAGCCCCTCGTTTTCCGCCAGGCCGCAAATCAGGTTCATGTTCTGCAGGGCGGAGCCGGCCTGGCCCTTGAGCAGGTTGTCTATGTGGGAAACGATCCGCATCCGGTTCGTCCGCTCGTCGAAGTCAACGACCAGCTTGCAGAAATTCGTTCCGCGCACGTGCATGCTGCCGATGCCGCTCTCGCGGTCGAATATCTTGACGAAACAGCTGTTCTTGTAGAAACTGCGGTAAATCTCCTCCAGCTCCCCGCGGCTCACCTTGGCACTGCAGTCGGCGTAGAGAGTGGACATGATGCCGCGGCAGACCGGCACGACCTGGGCGGTGAAGGTCACCTTGACTTCCCTGCCGGCCTGGAGCGACAACTCCCGCTCGATTTCGCACACGTGCTGGTGCCCGGCCAGCTTGTAGGCGTTCATGTGGTCGTAACGGGCCGGGTAATGGAAGGCGGCGCTGGGCTTCTTACCCGCGCCCGATACGCCGGTTTTGCAGTCGCAAATGATGCTGTCGAGCCGCACGATGCCGCTCTTGACGGCCGGGGCCAGCCCCAGGATGCAGCTCACGGCAAAGCAGCCCGGGTTGCCGACGATCCTCGTCTTGGTATTGAGCTGCTCCCGGTGCAGTTCCGCAAGGCCGTAGACCGCCTCCGGCAAAAGTTCCGGCGCGGCGTGGACGGTGTTCCTGCCGATGCGCGAGGCGTAATCGGCGTAGGCCTGCGGGGAATTGAAGCGGAAGTCACCGCTGTAATCAATGACCCGCGCGCCGCGCCCCAGCTCTTCCCCGGCCGCCTTCATGCCGACGCCGTCGGGGGTGGCGAAAAAGACCACGTCGGCCGGAGCGCAGGCCCTGGGATCGGAAACGGAAACGATGGGCATGTCGCAGAACCCGGCCAGGTGCGGGTAGAGCCGGCTGATGGGCACGCCCACGTCGTTGATGTCCGCCAGGCAGGCAATTTCCGCCTGCGCATGGCCCTGCAAGAGCTCGATGATTCCCACCCCGCCGTAACCGCCGGCGCCGACTATTTTAACCTTGATCACTTTTTATTCCTTTCCTCTCCACATGATGATTGACTTTTTAACTGTTAGCCGTTAGTTATATTCAGTCATGAGCAAACAAAATTCAACAAAAAAAATACTGGTAACCGGCGCGGCGGGCTACATCGGCTCAATCCTCGTGCCGCACCTGCTGAGCCTGGGACACCGCGTCATCGCGCTCGACAACTTCCTATACGGCCAAACATCGCTCCTGGCAGAGTGCATCAACGGGCGGCTTGAGGTTGTGCGCGGCGACGCGCGCGACACCTCAGTGCTGCGAAAGCTCATGGTCGGCTGTGACTGCGTCATGCCGCTGGCCTGCCTGGTCGGCGCCCCGGCCTGCGCCCAGAAACCGGCAGAGGCCAGGGCCGTGAACGTCGGCGCCATCAAGAGCATTGTGGCCCTGAGCAGCCGCGAGCAGCAGATCATCATGCCCACCACCAACAGCGGCTACGGCGTGGGCCAGGCCGGGGCCTTCTGCACCGAGCAATCGCCCCTCAAGCCCGTAAGCCTCTACGGCAAGCTCAAAGTCGAGGCCGAAAAGAGAGTGCTCGAATCCGGCCGCGGCATATCCCTGCGCCTGGCGACGGCCTTCGGGCTGAGCCCGCGCATGCGCCTCGACCTGCTCGTGAACGACTTCACCCACCGCGCCGTCACGGACCGCTTCATAGTGCTCTTCGAAGCCCATTTCAAGCGCAATTATATCCACGTGCGCGACGTCGCCCGGGCCTTTGCCCACGCCCTGGAAAACTTCAAGGCGATGAAGAACAACGCCTTCAACGTCGGCCTGAGCGACGCCAACCTCTCCAAGCTGGAGCTCTGCCTGGAAATCAAAAAAAAGGTTCCGGACTTCACCATCCTCGAGGCCGGGATCGGCAAGGACCCCGACCAGCGCAATTACATCGTCAGTAACGCCAAAATTGAGAAAACCGGTTTCAGGCCGCGCGTTTCGCTTGAACAGGGCATCGGCGAGCTGATCAAGGGCTATCGGATCATCCGGAGAAATCAGTTTGCAAACATCTGAGTGAAGTAAAAATTACAACTACTCACCACGGATTACACGGATAGCGCGGATGAAAAGGGCTGTTGTCATTCCCGCGAAGGCGGGAATCCAGGCGAATGAATTTCCGGATTCCCGTTTGCACGGGAATGACAGAAAAGCGCCTTGACACAAACTTTTTATGAATAAATCTTCACGTACAATTTTCAGGCGCATCCTCGTAACCGGCGCGACCGGTTTCCTCGGCCACCACATCCTGCCCCGTCTGCAGGCCGGCTTCGAGGCCGAAATCATCGCCGTCGGCCGGAAGGATTACGACCTCCTGCAGCCGGGCGTTCCGGAAAAAATGATGCGCTCAATCCGGCCCGACTGCGTGCTCCACCTGGCGGCCAAGTCGGGCGGGATCATGGATAACCGCCTCAAGCCGGCCGATTACTTCTACGAGAACATAGTCATCAACACCCACGTCTTCGAGGCCGCCTTCCGGGCGGGAGTAAAGAAACTGGCGGCCTTCATGGGCGGCTGCTCCTACCCCGCCGGGGCCAAATCGCCCATCAACGAGGAGCAGATGTGGGATGGCTTCCCCCAGCCCGAGAGCGCGGGCTATTCCTGCGCAAAAAAAATGCTCCTGGTCCAGTCCTGGGCCTACCGCCGGCAGCACGGGTTCAACTCCATCGTTTTGATTCCCGGCAACGTCTACGGCGAGTGGGACAACTTCAACCTCGGCGAGGCCCACGCCATCCCCGCGCTGATCCGCAAGTGCGTGGAGGCCAAGGAACAAAACCTGCCCTTCATCGAAGCCTTCGGATCGGGCCGGCCGGCGCGCGACTTTGTCTACGCCGGCGACGTCGCGGCGGTCATCCCGTGGTTCATCGCCCATTACGGTTCCAGCGACCCGGTCAACATCTCCACCGGCCGGCGCACAACCATCCGCGAGCTGGCGGAAACCGTGAAGGGGGCCGCGGCCTACCCCGGAGAGATCCGCTGGGACGCCTCCCAGCCGGACGGACAGATGGAGAAAATATTCGATCCTTCCCGCCTGCGCGGCCTGGGGCTGGACTGCCCCACCCCCCTCGCGGAGGGTGTGCGCAAAACCGTGGCGTGGTTCCTGGCCAACCGTTCGTCCGGGAAGGTGCGCCTTTAAAGCGCCTGACCGCAGCACAACATGAGCAGTAAAGTCATCATCCTCGGCGGCCGCGGCTTTTTGGGGACGGCGCTCTGCGCCGAGGCCCGCAAGCGCGGCTGGGAAACGGTGGCGGTCGGCAGCGCCGATTACGCGGAGCGCGCCGGCGCCGCCTGCGACCTCATCATCAACGCCAACGGCAACTCAAAGAAGTACCTGGCGGACCGCGATCCCGGCCTTGATTTCGATCTCTCGGTGCGCTCCGTCTCCCGCTCGCTCCACGACTTCCGCGCCGGGCTCTATATCTACCTTTCAACCATTGACGTTTACCCCAACAAAAGCAACCCCGCCTGCAACCATGAGGATACGCCCATCGCCCAGGACAAGATCAGCGCCTACGGGTTCCACAAGTACCTGGCGGAACAAATCGTGCGCCGCAACGCCCCGGCGTGGATCATACTCCGCCTGGGCGGGTTCGTCGGGAAGGGCCTGAAAAAAAACTCGATTTACGACATGCTGCACGGCCAGCCGCTGCGCGTTCACCCGGATTCGCGCTACCAGTACATGGACTGCGCCGCCATGGCGCAGATCGTATTCCAGCTGGCGGAAAGCAGGCATTTCAAGTCTATTTTCAATGTCACCGGGGAAGGCACCGTCAGCTTACGCGAAATCGCCCGGCTCATCCCCGGCGCCCCGCTGGCCGGCGCCCCCGCGGAAGCCGCGCCGGAGCACTACGAAGTCAACATATCAAAAATAAAAATGTTCGCCGAAATCCCCCCCACGCGCAAAACGGTTGAAAATTACGTCAAGGGGATGCTGGCGGGCGCGGAGCAGTCGCCATGATCATATCCCGGACGCCATTCAGGATAAGCTTTTTCGGAGGCGGCTCCGACTTCCCGGAGTTCTTCCGCGATTATCACGGCTGCACCCTGTCCACCACCATCGACAAGTACTGCTACATTTCGATTCACTACCTGACGCAGTTTTTCAATTTCAAGTACCGCGCCAGCTACGCGCGGACCGAAACCGTCGGGAGCGCCTCCGAATTCCAGCACCCTCTAATCCGCGAATGCATGCTTTACCTGCCGGTCGAACAGGGCCTGGAAATTTCGCACGTATCCGACCTGCCGGGCCGGACCGGCCTGGGCACGTCTTCTTCCTTCACAACCGGCCTCCTGAACGCGCTCCACGCCATCAGGGGCGAGCACGTTTCGGCCGGGCAGCTCGCGCGCGAGGCCGTCATCGTCGAGCGCGAGCGCGTGGGCGATCCCGGCGGGCAGCAGGACCAGTATGCCGCGGCGCACGGCGGCCTGCTGCGGATAGACTACAGCCGCCGGGGCGTCGAGGTGCGCCGCCCGCGCGTAGGCGAGAAAAGGCTGGCGCAGTTCAAAAAGCACCTCATGCTTTTCTACCTCGGCACGGAGCGCGCCTCCGACAATATCCTCCGGGACCAGAAACAGCGCACCGCCATCAACGTGCCGGCCCTCAAGGAGATGGCGGCCATGGCGGACCGGGCGCAGGCTATCCTCGAACACGGCCCGGCGGACCTCCTCGAGTTCGGCCGCCTGCTCGACGATGCCTGGCGCCTGAAAAAGACCCTGGCTAACGGCATCAGCAGCGGCGCCGTGGACCGGGCCTATGCCGCGGCGCGCGCGGCGGGGGCGCTCGGGGGCAAGCTGCTCGGGGCGGGCGGATGCGGGTTCATCCTTCTGTTCGCGCCGCCGGAAAAGCACGCGGAAGTCCGCGAGGGGCTTAATGGCCTGAAGGAAGTGAATTTTGAATTCGCCCCGGCGGGCAGCC
>JBAYWJ010000167.1:0-8058 GCA_041674125.1 Kiritimatiellia bacterium | reverse complement strand
GGTGGAAAGCGGCGATCCCGGACAAGCAGATGGCATAGCCATCTACCTTGATGTGCCCCATGACCGCCGCGGCTATAGCCGACTGGGCATTGATCTTGCCGGTAAGGTATACGCTGTCCGCTGCGACGAAGCCCCCGGGGGCAGCGCCAAGGCCTGGGAGAGCGGGGCCGCCGCCGCGGTTGTAACAAGCGCAAGCAATTACGTGGTGGAAGTGTCCATCCCGCGCAGCGCGCTGGGCGCGCCGGATGGCGATTTAAGCTTTTACGACTGGGGCGTGCTGGTCGGCCGGGTCCAGACCGGGGCGGCCTGGACGAACGAGCGGCTGAGCTCCACCAGCCGCCTTTTGAGGGGCGCTTTCGAACAGCCGCTTTATTTCAACACAATGCGATTCACCGAGAGGTAAAGCATGAAAACTATTCTAGCCTGCCTGATTTGCGCCTCCTGCGGGGCGCTCTATGCCGATTTTGAAGCCGACATGCTCGCCGCCGCCCAATTGCAGAACGAAAACAAATACGACGAGGCCATTGCGGCCTGGATCAACATAGGGAATTCATGCGCGGACCCGGACCAGCAGTTCGATGCAATCCGCAAGGCGGCCGAATGCGCCAGGCTCAACAAGGGCGGTGAAGCCAGGGCCCTTGAAATATGTGCCAATCTTAAAACAGAACCATACGGACAAGCCTGCCGGGCCGTGGTCTACCAGTGGACTGCGGCCCATTCAAACGTGATCGCTGAATTTGAAGGAATTGATTTTGCGGGTTGGCCGGAGGAGCTGGCCTCAGTCGCATATCGCGTGCGGGCACAAGCTTACTACAGCCTCAAAAACGGCCGCGGTGCCGCGCACGATTACCTGAAAGCCTTCCAGTGCTCCCGGCATTTTGACAAGTGGACCTCGCTGCGCATGCTGGGCAACACCTACCTGAACCTGCTCGGCGATGAAATAACGGCCGAGGCCTGTTTCAGGAAATGCGTCGCGGATTGCGGAGGAGGCCACCCTGGGCTTTCGGCTAAAGTTGACCTGGTTAACCTGCTCATGGCACAGAAGCGCTACGCAGACGCCCTTAAATGCCTGGTCGGGGACAAGCACGGAGGCTCATGGGAGGCCAACCTGACCGCCATGGAGGGCAAAGTCTACGCCGCCATGGGCAAAAAGGCCGAGGCCATTAGTGCCTACGAAAAGGCACTGAAGGTCCATGGCATTCAGGCCAACAAGCAAAAAGAATGCGAAAAAGCGATCGCGGAGCTCAGGGGGATTGCACTCCAGCCTCCGGACGAGTCTGCCAAAAAGCAACCAGGAAAATGAAATTAAACGCAGGAGAACCATGCCAAGAAATATAGTCACCCTGCTGTTCATTCTCGCGATCATTGCCCTTGCGGCCACACTCTTCATGCGCTCCGGCCCCGCCGGCGGCTTTGTCATCACCTCGGGCGGACAGCCAAAGGCCAGAATCGTCACCGGCGACAACCCCCCGGAAACGGTCGCGTTTGCGGCAAAGGAACTGCAGACCTTCGTAAAAAAAATGTCCGGCGCCGAGCTTCCGATCGCAACCAAAGCCGAACCGGAATCCCATTCCATCCGGCTGGGGCCCGCCGCCCTGGAAAAGATCCCGGAATCAGAATTCCAGGAAGTCCGGCGCGACGGCTACATCATCACCGTGAAAGAAGGCGACCTGTGCATCGCCGGCATTGACGACCGCGGACAGCAGACCGATATCGAAGAATTGCTGAAAAAGGGGGTAATCCAGGACCTGACCGCCTGGAATTTCAACCGTGGTACGCTTTACGGCGTCTACCGTCTCCTGGAGGAACTCGGCATGCGCTGGTTCATGCCGGGCGACTTCGGCGAGCGCGCGCCCGCAAAAAAAACGCTTTCCTTTGCCGGCGACATCCGCGAAAATCCCCGATTCATAACCCGCACGGTCGGGTCATGGCGGTTGCACAAGGCATACTACAACAGCATAAGAAATATTACGATCATGCCGGGTGAGCGCGCCGAAATCGGGTTTGAGCCGGCCGAAAACCGGTTGTGGGAAATAAGAATGCGCGGGGAAACATTCCGCATCCCCCTGAACCACAACCCGCCGCGCGCGGGCTGGGCTGCCCGCTTCGCGACCAACCACCCGGATTATTTCGCACTGCAACCAAGCGGGAAACGCGTCCTGGAACACGGGGGGCATCTCTGTTATACCCATCCCGGGGTTCTCAGGGAAAACATAGAGGACATCAAGGCTTTTGCCGCCGGCAAAACCGCGGTCGAGCGCGGCATTCCTTCAAACGCCCGGAACAGCACCAACCTGGTCTTTCCCTATAACCGTAACTGGTGCTACGACATCGCCCTCGACGGTTACTTTTCCATCATGCCAAATGACGGTTTTCAGGCCTGTACCTGTCCCGAATGTAAAAAACTTACCTTGCCGGACGGCGTGCCGCAGAAGCAGAAGTACAGCAAGCTGGTGTGGTCTTTCGTGTCGAAATGCGCCGAGGCCGTACCGGACACCAGGATTACCTGCCTGGCATACGGCTCTTACGCGATCCCCTATCCCGACATGCCCAAGCTGCCGCCGAACGTGGTGGTCGGGTTCTGCGCGTATTCCCACCCCGCCTCGCTTTATTACAAGGATACCTTCGAACGCTACGAAAAGCTGGTCGGCGAATGGGCCGCGCTGACCCAGTGCCCCATGGCGTTCTGGCAGCATTACCTTGGCTCGAACCGGTCCGAGGAAAACGTCGGCATGCCGGAGCACACCCCGGAAATGTATGCGAAGGTTATCAGGACCATGGCCAAGTACGGCAACCATGCCTTCTGCGAGCAGGTCTCCGACTCGATCATGTTTGAGCTCTTCAACCGTTACCTGCTGCTGAAACTGTTTTTCAACCCGGACCTTGATGAAAAGGAAATATTCCGCGACTATGTCACGCGCTTCTACGGTCCTGCCGCCGGCCCGATCATCGGCGAAATCTATGACGACATCGGCAAAAAATGCGTCGAGAAATATTCTCGCGACTACGCGGCCTACTCTTTCTGGGAAAAGCTTTTTGACGAGAAAACCATGCGCTCCTACCGCGAGAAGACCGACCTTGCCTTGAAAAAGGCCGCCGGGGCCGAATTTGAAAAAGCGGTGCTGGCCTTCAAGAAATACTACCTGGGGCTGATGGAGCGCGGCCGCATGCGGTATGCAGACCCGCTTGCATTTTTACTTGAGGATTGCAATCCCCTGCTCTCCTGCGCTTTGACCCGGAAGCCGGTCAAAATTGACGGGCAGCTGAATGAGCCCGCTTGGAAATCGGCCCCGGCCGTTGACATGCGCAATACGGTCAACGGCAAAATGCCCTTGGACCAAGCCCAGGTCAGGACGTGCCATGATTCCCAGCATGTTTATTTCGCGGTCACCGCATCCGATCCCGGCATCCGCGGGCGACCCATATCCAGCGCCGATCCGGGGCAAGCCGGCGGAATAGAGATCCTCCTGGATGCTTCCAACGGGCGTCAGAACTTCTGCAGGATAGGCATCGATCTTGCGGGCAAAATATATGCTTCCAGTTTCTCCGGCAGCGAAAGTTCGGCCGCCCGGGACTGCGGGGCAGCGGCTGCGGTCATAATCGGCGAGACCAATTACGTTGTGGAGGTTTCCATACCGCGCGCCTCGCTCGATGCGCCCGGTGGCAGCCTGGCGCCTTATGAATGGGGTGTTCTGGTGGCGCGCAACCAGATTACCGCGGCCAGCACCAACGACCGGACATCATCTACCAGCCCGCTCCTGCGCGGAAGCCTTTTTCAGCCGCATTATTTCAACAGTATGAAATTTACCGAAAGGTGAGGTTAGAATGAAAAAGGTTTTATTTGCCATCGCGCTTCTCGGCGTCCCGGCATGGATCGTCACGGCCGATTTTAACTCGGATTTGCAGGCTGCCGCGGCGCTTTGCAAGGACGGCAAACATGCGGAGGCCATCCAGGCCTGGATCAACCTGGGGGATTCTTCCGCCGACGTGCAGGAGCAATATGCGGCCATATGCAAGGCCGCCGAATGCGCGCGGTTGCATGAAGGCGGCGAGGCCAGGGCGCTCGAGATGGCGGCCTATCTTAAAACCGAGCCTTACGGCAAGGCATGCCGGGCCTTCGTCTACCAGTGGTCCGGGGCTTTTTCAAACATCGTGGCCGAATTCGAGAATGAAGACCTGGCGGCGTGGCCCGAGGACATGGCCGCAAACGGTTACAAGGTGCGCGGCGGCGCGCACTTCAACTTGAAACATGGACCCCAGGCGGCCCGCGACTTTTTAAAGACATTTCAATGCTCGAAGTCGTATGACAAGTGGACGGCAATGCGCATGCTGGGGCAAACCTACTGGAAACTCCTCGACGACCCTTTGATCGCCGAAGGCTGCTTCCGCAAGTGCATTTCGGACTTTGGCGGCGGCCATCCCGGACTGCAGGCGCGTGTGGAACTGGCAGATTTGCTGCTGGAGCAGAAAAGATATGAAGACGCCCTGAAATGCCTGCAAGCCCCCGCAGACCGGCCCGGAGCGGGGTACTGGCTTGGAGCGCTGCTATACTCGGAGGCCAAGGTCAACGCCGCCATGGGCAGGAAAGCCGAGGCCATTAACGCGCTTGAAACGGTGCTCAAGACCCACGGCATTAACCAGTACCAGCAGAAAGACTGCGAAAAAATGCTTGCGACCCTAAGGCCCGGTGCCGCTCCCCAGACAAGCCAGCCGGCAAAATGACGGCAGTACGCCACGACACTGCGTCTTCACGCATAGGCGAGTATCTGTACCGGCCCGAACAGGCCGGACGGCAACGATCGCTCATCCCAGAGATTTTTGGGCGTGTTGATGCAGCGCACCTCGATATTAATTTCGGCCCTGCCGATATAGGGGGTGATATCAAATTCCCATGGCGGCAGTATCCGGAGGCCGGCGCTTTTGCCTTCCACCAAAACCTCTGCGGCGTTGGCAATTTTGCCGAGCGACAACGTCATTTTCTTTATGCCGTTCCTCCCGGGCAGGCGAACGCGCCTGCTATATGAGCCCATGCCGGAATAGCAGGGATAACCGAAAAGCCGCCAGTCCCCTGATATTTTCCGCTTTTGTGGGATGGAGATCTTTTCATTCCCCTTCTCGCCGATTATGGCAAAGTCGCCAAAGAGCAAGGGGGGCTCGCAGGATCGGTTTTCATCCAGAACCCCGGCCTTAATTTCCACAACAAGTTCATTCTTGCCTTTTTTGACAAGGCCGCGGATATCAGCCTCGAATATCCACCGGTCAAAGACCGTGCCGGGCCGAAGGCTTTCAATGGTCTTCATGGCCCAAGGTGCGCGGGCAGTCTGCAAAACGGGATTGAGCCGGAGTGCACTTTCGATATTTTGCCCGTTGAGGCAGCATTTTAACCGCCATGAATAGCGGTCAAACCTGAGTTCCATGTCCGTCATTTCGCAATCCAGGGCCAGGCCGATTCGCGCTGGAATATTTTCAACCTGGAAGCAATATGCGTACCGTCTGACCGAAGATCTGGTTTCCATGGAACATGAACGCAAGGGCAGAACATTCGGGCTCAAGGCCTTGAACGACCAGCCCCCTTCTACTTGATACTTCACCGGCGTCGATTTGGGGTGTAATTGAAAATATGGAGACGGGACGACCCCGTAGCGTTTCTTACGGCCTGTGGTCAAGCCGTCTCCACCCAAGAATTGGGCGACCTGGCATGCAAAATTCTGACGCACCGATCCTTGGGCACCTTTGCCAGCAACAAACACAAAGGTTTGCGCAGGAGAAAAATCGCAGCTGAATTTATACTCATCGCCGCAGTGATGGCCGCCGATATTTCTTAAAGCAACGCTTTCCAGGTCGAGCAGGCAAGGCACACCCTTGCCGCGCAAAGCGATCTGGACTCCCTTAATCGTTTCACCGGAAATATTGTGCAGGAGATAAAAATCACATCCCCATTTGCGCCAGTGCCTGGAGACGATTTTGCCTTTATTCCACGACGCCTTGACCGGCTGGCGAGTTTTTGCCCTGATAAACTCAAAAAGCGGCCCGTATTTCGCCGCAAAATCGTCTTCTGACTTAAAGTCCATCCTGTAATCATGGAGCATGTCTCCTGTATCAAGAGGATTAAGGGTCACCGCATGCGGATCGTATATATCCTCGACATTCGAATTCAAGGTTATGACGCTTCCGCCGGACTTACGCCATTGCCTCAATATTTCCACTGTTTTCTTTTCAAGGATTTTAGCGCAGGGCAGAACCAGGACTTTAAAAGCCATTTTTTTCCCGTTCGCGGCCCGGATCAAAAGGCTTTCTTTTTCAATCCTGGCCGACTGGATAAGCTTTTCATCAATTATTTCATAAGAAATATTATTTTCCAGCAGGGCATTGCCGGCGGAAACCCAGGTAAAATCAATCAGGTCGCACACCGCGCCGCGATCGCTCGGACTGTATTTTCTTCCCGTGGCCGGCTTGGCGCCAATTTCAATGTTCGCCCGCTGAGAATTGGACGGATACAGCAGGGCCGTTTCGCTGGTTCGCTCACTGTGGCTTGACAGGAAGGAAAGCTTTGAAATCCAGTCGGTCCATTCGCGGTAAAAATCCCACATCGGGTTATGGAAATGGTCAGGGATGGATTCCCATTTCCGGTGCCCGGCAATTGAATAATAAATGCCGTGAGGCACAAAGAGGTCAATCCCCAGCACCGCCAGGAGGCCGGTCACTCGCCTGATTTCAGCCAGGTCCAGCCCCCACCCCCCGGCCAAGCCGAGACACTCGCACATCACCCGGGAATTCTTGTGAAAATATGCGGCGCAGGAGGTGCCGGGGATGGATACGCTCAAGGAATCCGTGCCTTTAACCCGCAGTAAATCCTTCATATTGTCTTTTTCTGCAACTCCCAGCATGTCCACCGCCGGCAGACCCTGGTGGCGTTTTTGGTCGAAGCGGTCGCCGAGCTGGCGGATGTGCTCCGAGCCGGCCATCTCAAGGCAATAATGGCCGGTGCTGAATATGCGGTTCTTCCGGCAGGAGCGGTCAATAGGAATCACAAAATTTTCCAGGTACTGGTCCCCGATGAATTTCCAGAACAGCAAGCGGTTTTTACGGTAGCCGGCGGCGCGCGTGAAGAGCGAGGGCAGCACGCTCAACAGATCAAGGCCGGTTTTACGGTAAAAGCGTTCCGGAAGTTCGTCATTCCATGGAATCGCGCGCCGGGCCAGGCCGAAATTTACACAAGAATTGTCAGTGAATTCGCCCTTTATTACCTGGCCGAAATATTTACCGAATTCTTGCGCGTACCATTCATAAGAAAGCTCCACGAAGCGCCGTGTGGCTTCCGGGTCGAGCGGGTCCGGAAACTTGTAGCCTTCCGACATATAGGTTTCTTCGGCCAGGACCATGATCGTGGCGTCATGGCCGGTTTGGTTCAACCAATGCGTTTTTTCCTTCACGATAATATTCTTAATTGCGCCGTCATGGGCACCGAATAACGCATATTTAACCTTGCGCCCGGTTATGTTAAGAATCGCGGTTTTACCGGGCTTAATGTTGGAAAACTTGATAAGTTCAAGGCCTTTCATCCTGGAATCAGGCAGGCAATCAAACATCCTGCCGCCGGCCGTGCCGGTGGGATAGTTCAGCTCGTCGTAGAGCCAGGCATCCATCCCGTGTTTTTGCGCCTCGTCGAGGCACCATGCCAGGGCTTTTTTCCACTCCCCGTTCAGGTAACCGCTGCGCAGGCCGTCGCGGGCGTGGAGCATTATCCCGCCAAAACCTTTTCCCGCCATCTCCCGTACCTGGCGGCGGAGTTCATCTTCGCGGAGGAAATGGTTCAGGAACCAGAAAGCGACCGGGCGGTATGCAGGAGGGACGCGCCGCAGGTTTTCAAGAAAAAACAATTTTGACATTATGCAATCACTCTTTCTCAGGGACCGGCATGGTTAGATATATTTCAGCCGCATCGAAGTTTAGAGTGAATAGCCACAATATATAGTAGCGCTATGCTGTTAAACGGTTTGGATACAAATCCAGACCACCGCAATGAAAATAAATCGCCGATTTATAATGGTTTCTATT
>JBAYWJ010000166.1:0-8071 GCA_041674125.1 Kiritimatiellia bacterium | reverse complement strand
TCATGATAACCGAGGAAACAATACTGGATGTTGCCGATAATACGGGCGCCCGCCTGGCGAAGTGTTTCCGTATTCTGGGGCAGAAGAAACGATACGCTTACATCGGCGACCTGATCAAGGTTGCCATCCGCGAGGCGCAGCCGGGCGGCCTGGTCAAAAAAGGCGAGGTAAAGCTGGCGGTCATCATCAGGACGCGCAAGCCGATCCGCCGCCCCGACGGCTCGCTCCTGCGTTTCGACAGCAACGCCGTGGTGCTGGTGGATGAAACCTTCAACCCGATTGGAACGCGCATTTTCGGGCCTGTGGCGCGCGAACTGCGCGACAGGCAGTTTGCCAAGATAATTTCTCTGTCGCCAGAGGTGATATAAATAATGACTGTTAAAACCCACATTCACAAGAATGACATTGTCGTGGCCCGCGCCGGGAGCTCCGCCGCGGGGCAGAAGACCGGCAAGGTGCTCCAGGTCTTCCGCAAGCGCGCGAGCGCGATCGTGGAAGGACTCAATTTTGTACACAAGGCCATGCGCAAGAGTCAGGACAACCCCAAGGGCGGCATCATCCGCAAGGAGGCCCGCATTGCGCTGGCCAACCTGATGCTGTATTGTCCCCACTGTAAAAAAGGCGTCAGGATCAGGCGCGAAATTGACGAAAACAGCCGCAAGATCAGGAAGTGCGTGAAATGCGGCAATAAATTTGGCTGATGAATATGAGCGCGAGACTGAAAGAAAAATATATCAAAGACGTCATGCCGCGGCTGATGACCGCCAGGGGCTACAAAAACAAAATGCAAGTGCCGCGCATGGTTAAAATCGTGGTGAACATGGGCATCAACTCGGCGGTTGAAAAGGACATGGTCAAGGTCTTTGCAAACGACCTGGCGATCATCACCGGCCAGCACCCCGTGATCTGCCGCGCTCGCAAGAGCATCGCGAATTTCAAGCTGCGCCAGGACATGCCCGTCGGGGTGCGCGTGACACTGCGCGGGGACCGCATGTTCGAGTTCTTTGACCGGCTGGTGAACGTGGTTCTGCCCCGCATGCGGGACTTCCGCGGGGTTTCACCGGCGGCCTTTGACGGGCGCGGTAATTACGCGCTTGGTTTCGCGGAGCAGACGATATTCCCGGAGATCAACGTCGACAGCGTTAAAAAGCCGCAGGGCATGAATATCGTCATCGTGACAACCGCCGCGAGCAACGATGAAGCACGGGAACTGCTGCGCCTCATGGGCATGCCGTTTGCCGCCGCCAAGGCGCAGGAATAAGGAGGATTGGTTTTGGCTAAAATTTCACAGATGGTAAAGGCAAACCGCAAGCCGAAGTTCAGCACGCGTTTCTATCACCGCTGCCGCAATTGCGGGCGCCGCCGGGCATACCTGCGCAAGTTTCAACTTTGCCGAATATGTTTCCGCGAGCTGGCTTCCATCGGCCAGATCCCGGGAGTGACCAAAGCTAGCTGGTAAATAAACATGAATCAAACCGACCCGATCGCAGACATGCTGACGCGCATTCGCAACGCGAACATGATTCGCGCCGATGCCGTGGAAATGCCCCATTCGAAAATCAAGGCGACCATTGCCCGCATCCTGAAGCGCGAGGGCTTCATCCATGATTTCACGGCGGAGGGCGGCGGCCATAACAGGATTTTACGCATATTCCTTAAATTCGCCGAAAACGGCCAGCCGGTCATAAGGGGGCTTCTCCGGGTCAGCAAGCCGGGGCTCAGGCGCTACATCGCCGCCAAGACCATGCGGCCGGTGAAGAGCGGCACAGGCATTGCCATTGTCAGCACCTCGGTCGGTATATTGAGCGATGCCGAAGTGCGCGAAAAAAACGCCGGCGGCGAATGGCTGTGCACGATCTGGTAGCTTAACCAACATACAGGAATTAAGATAAATGTCGAGAGTAGGAAAACAACCGGTGCTTATACCTTCCGGGGTGCAGGCCCAGGTCAGCGGATGCGAGCTGGCGGTCAAGGGGCCGAAGGGCCAGTTGAAGATGGCTTTCCCGGCAACCTTCCAGGTGACGGTCCAGGAGAAATTCATTACCATCGCGCCCAGGGCCGAGGATGAGGAAATCAACGCGTTGCACGGGCTTTACAGAAGCCTGGTTGCAAACATGGTCCACGGGGTCGCCGTGGGATACCTGAAGGAGCTCGAAATCCAGGGCGTCGGCTTCAAGGCCGCGGTCCAGGGCAAAAAAGCGATTTTCAACCTCGGCTTTTCCAGCCCGGTCGAGGTCAAGATACCCGACGGCATAGATTTCAAGGTGGCTGAAAACGTGAGGCTTGCGGTCAGCGGCCCTGACAAGCAGCAGGTGGGCGACTTCGCCGCGCACATCAAGGACCTCTTCCCGGCCGAGCCTTACAAGGGCAAGGGCATCCGGTTCAAAGGCGAATACGTCCGGCGCAAAGTCGGCAAGACGGTGGCATAGCAATGAAATTAAAAACCAGGCTCGATTACAAGATGCGGCGGCACTTGCGCCTGCGGCAGAAAATCCGCGGCAGCGCCGCGCGCCCGCGCATGAGCGTCTGCATCACCAACAATCACGTTTACATACAGTTTATCGACGACGACTCCGGCCATACGCTCGCTTCATTTTCAACCCTTTGTCTCGAAGCCGGTAAAAAGCACGGCATGGCCGCCGCCAAGGAAGTCGGCAAAAAGGCCGTGGAAGCGGCGCTCGGCAAGGGCATCAAGCAGGTCGTGTTCGACCGCGGCGGGCAGACATATGCCGGGCGGGTCAAGGCAATCGCCGAAACGGCCAGAGAAATGGGAATCAAACTATGAATTCGCAGACAGAAAAACCCGTCGTGGAAGATGTTTTACTTGAAGATGAAAAGCCCTTTGCCGCGGAGGTGGACGAGTACGTCGTACGCATAAAGCGGACCGCCAAGGTCGTCAAGGGCGGCCGGCGCATGGGCTTCACCGCGGTCGTGGTCGTGGGCGACCATCACGGCCGGGTGGGCTACGGCCTGGGCAAGGCCAACGAAGTGGCGGACGCCATCCGCAAGGGCGGCGACCTGGCACGCAAGTCGATGTTTTCCATCAAGCTTAAAAACAAGACCATTCCCCATGAAACCATCGGCAAGTTCTCGGCTTCCCTTGTGATGCTCAAGCCGGCGGTCGAGGGAACCGGCGTCATCGCCGGCGGCGGAGCGCGCGCCATTTTGAACCTGGCCGGCGTGCACGATATCATAGCGAAGTCGCTTGGCAGCAACGATAAATGGAACGTGGTCCAGGCGACGGTCGTGGCCCTTAAGAATCTCAGAACCAGCGCGGAATCGGTGCAGATGCGCAAGCAGCAGTAATGCTGACGCGGCGGAAATAACACTGGAAGCCGCGGCTGTCCGCCCGCGGCTTGTGCGAGGAGCTGAATCATATGCCTAGCTTGAATTTACAGTCTCTGTCAAACGTCTCCGGGGCCCGGCGTCCTAAAATGCGGGTAGGGTGCGGGATGGGTTCCGGAAAGGGCAAGACCTGCGGCCGCGGCCACAAGGGCCAATACGCCCGCTCGGGGCACAAGCACAAGCCCGCCTTTGAAGGCGGCCAGATGCGCCTGATCAGGCGCGTTCCCAAGAGGGGTTTTGTGAACTCTCTCGGGAGGCGCTTTGCGGTGGTGAGCCTTTCCAGCCTGGAGCGCTTTGCGGAAGGGGCCGAGGTTTCCCCCGAGGTCCTGCGCTCCCAAAAAATTTTAAAGAGCAAGGCGGACCTGAAAATACTCGGCTCTGCCGCCCTCAAGCAGAAGCTTACGGTCAAGGCCCATGCTTTCAGCAGCGCCGCGCGCAAGGCCATCGAGGCGGCCGGCGGCAAGTGCGTTGTGCTTGACTGAGATTCCCTATGTTATCCGCTTTCATCAATTCGTTTAAGGTTGAAGACCTGCGCCGGCGCATCCTTTTCACACTGGGCCTTGTTTTTCTCTGCCGCCTGGTGAGCGTGGTGCCGACGCCCGGCGTGGACGCCACCGAGCTTCAGAACCTTATCCAGCATATTTCCAGCCAGGTCGGAGGCGGTTTGCTCGGGCTGGTGGATCTCTTCAGCGGCGGGGCGATGAGCAACTGCGCCATCGGCGCCCTGGGCATCATGCCCTACATCAGCGCCTCGATCATATTGCAGCTGCTCACGGCGGTGGTGCCGACCCTCGAGCGCCTGGCGCGCGAGGGAGACGTCGGCCGCCAGAAGATCACGCAGTACACCCGCTACCTGACCGTGGCGATCTGCATCATCCAGGGTTATTTCATGGCGGTGGCGCTGCAGAATCCCTCGGCGCTTTTCGGGCGCAACATAGGCTCGATCGTCAACATGGATTCCGTCTTCGGCTTCCGCCTCCTGACGGTGCTGACGATGACAACCGGCACTATTTTGCTGATGTGGCTGGGCGAGCAGATAACGCAGGGCGGGGTGGGCAACGGGATCTCGCTCATCATAACCATCAACATCATCAGCCGCCTGCCCGGGGCGGTGCAGGCGACCTACCGCATGTTCAGGCCGGTCGGCGGGGGCGAGGCGCAGTTCAGCGTGTTCCACCTGGTCGGCCTCTTGATCATGATGTTCCTGGTGGTGGCCGGTACGATCGCCGTAACCCAGGCCCAGCGCAAGATCCCAATCCAGTATGCGAAGCGCGTGGTCGGGCGCAAGGTATACGGGGGCCAGAGCACCTACATGCCGCTGCGCGTGAACTACTCGGGCGTCATGCCGATTATCTTTGCCTCCGCCATTCTCATGTTCCCCCAGAAGATTTTCGAGATGCTCCCGGGGGAGTTTTTCAAGCACGCGGCGGTTGCCTTCCACATGGATAAGCCCCTCTACCTTGTGCTCTACGGGCTTATGATCCTTTTCTTTTCATATTTCTGGGTGGCGACCGTCTTCAACCCCGTGCAGATCGGCGACGACCTGAAAAAGGCCGGCGGCTATGTGCCCGGCATCCGCCCCGGCACGCCCACCGCGGAATTCCTGGACCGCACCATGACCCGCATCACTTTGGCGGGAGCGGTTTTCCTGACCGTCATCGCGGTGATTCCCACCATCATGGCCATGCAGTTCAACATCCCCTGGATCGTGTCATCGTTTTTCGGAGGCACCAGCCTGTTGATCATCGTCGGCGTGATGCTCGATACCATGCGCCAGGTGGAATCGCACCTTATCATGCGGCATTACGACGGCTTCTTGAAAAAAGGCAGGCTGCGTGGCAGATAATATGGGCATCCAGGCGATCATACTGCTGGGGGCGCCCGGCGCCGGCAAGGGAACCATAGCCGAGGCCGTCCGCGCCGCGAGCGATTTCATCCACGTTTCCACGGGCGACATGCTGCGCGCGGCAATCAAACAGGGCACTCCGGTCGGCAGGCAGGCCGAGGCCTTCATGGCCCGCGGCGACCTTGTGCCGGACAGCGTGATCATAGACATCGTCATGCAGCGGATAGACGCCGGTCCCGGCGCCGCCAGGTATATGTTCGACGGCTTCCCGCGTACCCTGGCCCAGGCGCGCCTCCTCGATGGCGAATTCAGCCGGCGTTCCGCTTCCATTGCGAAGGTGATCCTGCTTGACGTGAGCAAGGAGGTGGCCTTGCAGCGCCTGACCGGGCGCAGGATCTGCAAAAAATGCGGGGCCAATTTCCACGTCCGGAACATCCCCCCGAAAAAGGCGGGCATATGCGACCGCTGCGGCGGCGAGCTTTTCCAGCGCCCGGACGACATGGAAGCGACAATCCTCAACCGCTTGGAAGTTTACAACCAGCAGACGGCCGCGCTCATCGCATACTACTCCGGCCGCGGGCTGCTTGCCCGGGTGGATTCATCCCGCCCGCGCGAGGAGACGGCGGCGGCGGTGCTGGGAATCCTGAAGGCAAATGTTCCGGCCGGCGGGGAAGGGGTTGCGAAGAAGTAATGGCGCTTGTGAAGAGTTCGGCTGACCTGGAGCGGATGCGCCTTGCCGGCAAAATCACGGCGAAGGTCTGCGACCAGGTTGCCCGGCATGTGTGCCCCGGGATGACGACCGCGGAAATAGACCGCTACGCGGCCGGCCTGATGAGGGAGTGCGGGGTCAAAAGCGCTTTTCTGGGATACCGGGGCTACCCGGGCACGATCTGCGTTTCCGTGAACGAGGAGGTCGTGCACGGAATACCGGGGGAGAGGCGGATACAGATCGGAGACATCGTAAGCCTGGACGTGGGCGTCGTGGTGGATTCATTTCACGGCGACATGGCCAGGACGATCATGGTCGGGGTGCTTGACCCGCAGGTGGTGAGTTTGGTCAGCACCACGGAGCAGGCGTTGCATGCCGGGATTGCCAAGGCGGTGGAGGGCAACCGCCTCTCGGATGTTTCACACGCCATTGAGGCGTGCGCGCGGAGAAAAGGATTTTCGGTGGTGCGCCAGTTCGTGGGGCATGGCATCGGCCGCTCTATGCACGAGGAGCCCCAGATACCGAATTTCGGGCCGCCGGGCAAGGGGCCTCTGCTGCGTGCGGGCATGACTCTGGCAATCGAGCCGATGCTCAACATTGGCGGCGCGGACGTGGAAGTCCTGGCGGACGGGTGGACGGCCGTGACGCGCGACCGCAAGTTTTCGGCCCATTTTGAGCACACGGTGGCGGTGGGGCGCGAAAAGGCCGAGATACTGACGGCGCTCTAAATATAATAATTATTTATTGACGGTTTTCGGATAAAATGCTAAAAAGTACGATTTCACCCGACTTGATGAAAAATTGTGATTCGGCGGGGGGCCATGAAGGTTAGAAGCTCAGTTAAAAAAATCTGCGAAAGATGCAAAATCGTGAGGCGCCGCGGCGTGGTTAACGTGGTTTGCACAAATCCGCGCCACAGGCAGCGTCAGGGATAGGAGCTCGTATGCCAAAGTTGATGGGAATAGATATTCCCGGTAAAAAGAAGGTCGAGTATTCGCTGTGCTACATTTACGGCATAGGCCTTTCGCGCGCGCAGATGATCGTCAAGCAGGCCGGCATTGATCCGGTCAAGCGCGCCGACGACCTGTCCGGGGATGAAATCACCAAGATCACATCCATTCTCCAGAAGGGGTTGGTGCTTGAAGGCGACCTGCGGCGCGAAGTGTCGCAGAACATCCGCCGCCTGATGAGCATCAGCTGTTACCGGGGCCTGCGCCACCGCAAGGGGCTCCCGGTCCGGGGCCAGCGCACCCACACCAATGCCCGCACGCGCAAGGGACCCAGGAAGACCGTCGGGGTGGTCCGCGGCGAAGCGCGGTCCAACGTGAAATCTGAAAGCAACAAGACCTGATGCATCGCATCGAAAGCAGCGTGAAACATGACAGATAAAGACACCAAGCCCGCAGCCGGCGCCAAGCCGCCGGAAAAAGAGAAGAAAGCCAGGCCCGAAGCCGAGGGCAAGGAAAAGGGCGCGCCGCAAAACCAGGGCGCCTCCAAGCCGGGCGCTCCCGCTGCGGCGGCAGGCGCGGCGCCTGCGGCCGCCGAGGCCAAGCCGGCCAGGGCCAAAGCCATGCGCAGCGTTCCCTCCGGGATCGTGCACATCAATGCCACTTTCAACAACACCCAGGTTACGATCACCGATCCGAAAGGGGCGGTCCTTGCCTGGAGCAGCTCAGGCCGGATGGGCTTCAAGGGCACGCGCAAGAGCACGGCCTATGCGGCCACGGTCGTGGCCCAGGAAACGGCCCGCCTCGTGGCGCCTTACCGGATGCAGGAAGTCGAAGTACGCGTGCAGGGGCCGGGCGCGGGGCGCGAATCCGCAATCAGGGCCTTCCAGGCCGCCGGGATGCTGGTCACGGTCATCAAAGACGTCACCCCGATGCCGCACAACGGCTGCCGGGCGCGCAAGCGCCGCAGGGTTTGATGCATTTTTCTTTGCTCCGGGATCAAATGTTAATTGCCGAATTGAAAGGATAAAATCGAGTGGGAAGATACGTAGGTCCAGCTTGCCGCATCTGCCGGAGGGAAAAGATGAAGCTTTTCCTCAAGGGGGAAAGGTGCAACATGGCCAAGTGCCCGATTGAAACCGGACGCAATCCCCCGGGCATGCACGGTGAAAAGAGAACGAAACTTTCGGACTACGGCCGGCAATTCCGCGAGAAGCAGCGCCT